>NZ_JBSGFR010000034.1:0-102759 GCF_053603475.1 Actinoplanes sp. NPDC004185
TCCCGCCCCCCCCCCCCCCGCGGCGCCCCCCGGCCGGTTCGCGAGTCACCCGGGTCTGACGGGGTACTACCCGGGGCGAGGCACCGCAGCGACCACCGAGAGGAACCCATGAGCAGCGAGGACCGCGTCGTCACCAACGCCGCCAGCACCGACCAGCACATCACCGGCAGTCAGGAGACCGGCGACTTCATCACCGACCAGGCGCCCACCGCGACCACGCCGGCCCACGGCAGCAGCAACTCCGGCATCAATTCGACCGGCGCCAACAAGCCCGGCGCGACCGAGGGCGCCACCGGCCAGTCCCCGGAGTGACGGCCCCGGCCACCACCCTCGGGCTCGCCGAGCTCGGCCGGCGCGAGCCCGCCTTCGCCGGCATCGTCGAGCGCTTCGGGCCGCCGCCGGCGTGGGAACGCGAGCCCGGCTTCAGCACGCTGCTGCGGATCGTGCTGGAGCAGCAGGTGTCGCTGGCCTCGGCCCAGGCGGCCTACGACCGGCTCCGCGCGGTCGTCGAGCCCCTCACGCCGGGCGGATTCCTGCTCCTGGACGACGCCCGCCTGCTGACGATCGGCTTCAGCCGGCAGAAGACCCATTACGCCCGGGCACTGGCCACCGCCGTGCTGGACGGCTCCCTCGACCTCGACGCCCTCGCCGGGCAGACCGACGAGCAGGTCGACGCGGCCCTGCGCACGATCCCGGGCATCGGCCCCTGGACGGCGACGATCTACCGGCTGATGGCCCTGGGCCGGCCGGACGCGTGGCCGGCCCACGACATCGCTGTGGCGCAGGCGGTCGCTGAGCTGTGGAACCTGCCGGCCCGCCCGACCCCCGAGCAGCTGCTGGAGATCGCCGAGGCGTGGCGTCCGTGGCGCGCGATCGCGGCGAAGCTGCTGTGGCACTACTACCTCTCGACACCGCGAAGGCCCGGTCGGTGACGAGATTCCGCGGGTGGCGGCGAGCGGGTTGCCGAACAGGACGCCGCGGGTCGGCCGGTGGGAGTAGTCGTACCGGTTGCCGTCGGTGAGGAAGACGTCCGGGTCCGCGGGGTCGCCGACCTTCAGCAGGTGGCGGGAGCTGGCGTAGAAGCCCGCGCGCCGTTGATCTGCGGGCGCTACATGGTGAAGGCCGCGGTGTCGCTGCACGCTCCACCGGGCCAGGACGAAGGCCCGGGTGTGCCGCCCGGTCTGTCCGGCCGGCGGCAGCGCCGCGGTAGTAGCCGTCCCAGCCGGCCGGGGCCGCCACAATCTTTGATCGGCGCGCGGAGTCCGCACCCGGAATATGTCTGACCGTCGCGGCCTCGATGCATTCTGGAAAATGGCCCCCGGCCCTCCCCGGAATCATTTTCCGCAGAATGAAAGATGGTCTTCGTTCCCGCCTTCACGCCTGATTGACGGCCATCCTCGGTCGGGCGTAGAACAGAGGCCAGGACTTTTCCGTTCCCATTCGGATCACCGCGGCCACCGGCCCGGCGATTACTCGCGCGGGAGGGGACATGACGCGCGAGGAAATGGAGTTCGCCCGCTGGCGGGATTCGCTGCGTGTTCTCGTCGTGGACGGTGAACAACTCTTCGTCATTCACGGCGATCGGCTTGTCGACGAGAGTCAGCTCCGCCGTGAGTGGGCCGACCGCGAAGGAGGAAATCATGGCAACCCGGGAAACGAAGACGCCGGCGACCCGCAGCAGCCGGACCAGGCGTGACTCCCCGCTCCCCGAGGCCACCGAGGGCGGCGGGCGGTACGCGACCCGCCGCGCCGCGACGACCGGCTTCGAGGCATCGGCGGTGGACGAGCCGGCGGCCTCGGGCCACGAGGAGATCAAGCGCAATCAGGTCGTGATCGACGGCGAGGAGTACCAGCTCGCCGAGGGTGACTTGCTGCTGGACCGCGACCAGGTCGACATCTACGCGCTGGACCAGCGGTTGCGCCGCGCCCAGAGCGCCTTGATGAACCGGACCGAGTTCAGCGACGCGCCGGTCACGCCCGGCGCCGGGACGAGCGCGCTGGTGGCGATCGCCCAGGAGGGGCAGATCGTGCGGTGGGCGCCGGGAGTGATCCTCACTTTCTGCGTACTGCGGGAGACCTTCCCCGACCAGCAGAAGTACGAGATCGCCGCGCAGAACATGCAGCTGGCCGCCCAGCAGTGGATGGACGTGTGCGGGATCGAGTTCCGCTACCTGCAGGAGTTCGACACCAGCACGTCGCTACGCCCGGAAGGGGTCGTCTTCCCGGTCCGCCACATCGACGCCAGCGGAGCGTTCATCGCCGCCGCGTTCTTCCCCACCGACGAGAAGTCGCGCTGGCGGGTCCTGATCGACCCGTCGTACTACGGGACGTCGTTCGACCAGGTCGGCGTGCTGCGCCACGAACTGGGGCACACGCTCGGATTCCGGCACGAGCACATCCGCTCCGCCGCCCCGGCGGTCTGCCCCGACGAGTCGACGAGCGGCACCGTCGACCTCACCGCCTACGACCCGAAGTCGGTCATGCACTACTTCTGCGGCGGGGTGGGCTCCCGTGAGCTCGCCATCACCGAGGTGGACCGGACCGGCGCCCAGCTGGTCTACGGGCCACCGCTGCGCGACTTCGTCCTACTGGAACCCTGAAGCCTGAGGAGACAGCCATGTCGATCACGACCCGGGGCGGCAACGGCAGCCGTACCGCCTCGACCACCGCCCGATCCGGCCCGTCGTGGGCCACCCGCCGGCCGTCGACGACCGTCGCCCAGCGCCAGCGCGACACGCTGGAGCAGACCACCGGCCCGGGCGTCACCGATCCACTGCGGGCCGTGCAGGAACAGAACGCCAACCCGGAGTTCACCGGGTACCGGGCGGAGATGGCCGCAAGATACGTCGAGTCGCTGCAGCTTCCGCCGGCGAGCGGCAAGATTCCCGGCTTCCAGCTGATCCCCAACAGCGTGGCCGCCGAGACCGGCCTGCGTGGGCTCGCCGCCGGGCTGGAGGGCACCGAGGATCCCTGGGACACATTGGATCCGGCCCAGCCGCAGCCGGCGACCGGTGCGGTGGACGGCAACACCGTCGCGTCGTTCGTCGACGGTCTCAACGGTCAGCAGAAGGACGACGTGCTGCTGGCGACGCTGTTCGCGCAACTGGCGGCCAACGCGCGTTACAACAGGACGGAGGACCCGTTCAACTGGTCGAACTATTACGCCGACGTGCTGGGCAACATCGGCTTCGTACACCAGAACAGCCAGTTCCGGCGCTTCGAATCGTCGCAGGCGCGGTTCACGATGGACGAGGTCGTGCTCAAGATGCTCGCCGCGGTGTTGACCGAGGATGCCCGGGCCACGTTGCAGCAGTCCATCGACGCGGTCAAGGAACTGCGTGACGACAGTGGCGCCCTGGTCATCTTCGAACGCAACTCGCACACCGTGAACAACGGCAATTTCATGATCGAGCCGTGCACGGTGTCGCCCGGCGGCGTGGTGATGATGTCGCTCGGTTCTTTCGTGTTCAAGTCCACCGAATCGGTCACCAAGGTGCTCTGGTTCTCGTTCCGGGGCGGGCCGAACACCAAGGTGGCCATCAACCGCAATCTGTGTGCGCTCAATCAGAACGTTTTCGGGCAGATTCGCGACACCATCATGACGCGGGTGGTCGGGCACATCACGGATTACGTCCGGACCATTCCCCTGGCCGAGGAGCCTCAGCCGCAGCCCGGCGGACTGAGCGGATTCGGCGACGCCGCCGGATGGGCGTCGCTGCGATGACACTGCCCGCCAGCCGGTTGCGGGCGATCGATCTCGGCGAGACGCCGGCGCAGGCCGGCGTCCCGCTGGACGAGTCGTCCGCAGGCGCCGTGACCGGCGGCGCCGTGATCGCCTTCGGCGCGGCGCTGTCCGGCCGGCAGCGCCTGGACGTCGTGCACAGTCTGCTCTTCGGTCAGCTCGCCGCGTCGGCCCGCGCCGACCGGCCCAGCCGGTGGTCGCAGTGGTACGACGAGTTCGGCACTGTCCTCGAACAGATCGGCTATGTCCGTGGCAACGACTCCAAGGCCCGGCAGTGGCAGGCGGCAGGACCGTTCTCGTACGCCGCCCCCGTGCTGGACCTCTTCACGGAGTACGCGGGGGACTTCGCTCGTCGACGGGTGCAGGACGTCCTGTCAGCACTGAGCCTCGACCCGGGCGCGCAAACCACTTTCGAGGCGGCCTGCCTCTCCGGCGCGCTGGGCAATTTCCAGGTCGTGATCGCCGACGCCGAGGACGGCACTGTGCGGCTGCGCCTGGCGCAGTGCGTCCTGCAGGCCCCGGAACACCTCAGAAGCCTGGTGGCGGAGCCGCTGCCCGGCAGCACCCGGTTCTGGACCCGCTATGGCGACCTCACGCTCGACGAGCGCGCCTACGCCGCCGGCCGGTCCACGATCGAACAGCGGCTCGGCGAGCGCCGCACCACCATGGTGGCACCGCTCGTGCCGGCCGGGATTCCGGATCTGCCCGATCCCGGCGACCCGGGCGGCGAGCTGGACTACGACCCGAGCGATCCCTTCGGCGACTCGGCGACGGAACCGGCCGGGCCGGCCGTCGCGGACCGGTTCGGGGACTGGGGCGATCCGGTGGTCGACACCATGCTGGTCGACGAACCGGGCGCGGCCATCCGGCTCGTCGAGACGTCGACCGTGGACCGCGACCGGCTCACCATCGTGCTGCAGACGCCCAACACGATCACGTGGTGGAAGTCGATCACGGTGTACGCGGTGCGCGTTCCACCCGGGCAGGACCCGCTGCAGTTCGTGACCAACGTGCAGTTCCTGGCGAGGCGCACCGAGCCGCGGGGCCTGAGCGAGTACGCGGCGGCGCTGACCGACCCGAACGCTCAACTGCTGGGGCGGATCGAGACCAAAGATCTCACCCACCAGGCCACGTTCCGGGTGGAGCCGTGGATGCTCGACGGCAACGAGGTGCACCTGGAATTTCACAAGGCGGGCTTCCTGGGCATCGCCGCGTACATCCCCGTCGAATTCTGGCTGCGGGGCGGGCAGGGCAAGCAGTACACCTTCACCTGGCTGCGCGATTGAGTCCGTCCGTGACCAGCCGGCCGAGCTGGGCCAGGACCGCGTCGACGTGCGGCCCGACCTGGGCCTTCAGCTCGTCGCTCCAGGTTTCGTCGGCGTAGCTGGTGGTGCGGTAGAGGTCACGGGCGTGCTCGAGCACCGGCCGGTGCTCCGGGGGCAGGCGGGCGAGCGCCCAGTCCGCCGCCGTGTCCTTGGCGACGATCGTGCCGGTGCTCAGCGTGGTCCAGATGCGGGCGAAGGTCAGCAGCACGTTGCGGGTGTCCTCGGCCAGGTCGGCGAGCAGTCCGGGGATGCCGTCCACGCCGGCCCGGAGCAGCAGCTCGGTGGGCACGGGGTCGAGCACCCGCGCCGGTGGGGGCCCGGCCAGCGTACGGTTCCCGGCCAGGGCCACCGCGGCCTCCAGCGCCAGGCCGGGCATCGGTTCGGGCGCGGGGATCAGGCCGGCCTCGTAGTCGGCGCGCAGCCATTCGCCGTACAGGAAGTCGCCGGTCGGTGGGTAGCGCCACGGGCGTACCGCGGCCTGGACCACGACGGTGAGCTCCATCGGCCGGGCCCCCACCGCGGAACCGGAGATCGGCAGCAGGCCGGCGATCAGGGCCCGCCGCTGGTCCTCGGTCAGCGAGCGGCGGGTGACCGCGAGGATGTCGACGTCACTGGCCGGCCGCAGGCCGCCGAGGACGGCCGAGCCGTGCAGGTACGCACCGGCCAGCTCCGCCCCGGCGACCTCGGTGATCAGCTCGACGACCCGCTCAACGTGCTCCATCCGGCGATCCTGGCACCCACCAGACGGTCGTGTCCGCCGGAATTTCCGCCTCCGCGCCCGACAGGTCCACCGGTCCGCTGGTCAGCAGGGCCTGACCGGGCCGCGGGATGCGGATCGGCGCCGCGGTCATGTTGACCGTGCACCGAAGAGAGTCTCCGCGTTCGAAGACCAGCAGGCCGTCCGGCCCATCGCACCAGCGCAGGTTGTCCGCCGCGCCCAGCGCCGGCTCGGACCGGCGCAACGCCAGCGCGGCCCGGTACAGCTCCAGGGTGGACGCCGGGTCGCCCTGCTGGGCCGCCACGCTCAGCCGGGCCCAGCCGGCCGGCTGCGGCAGCCAGCTGGCGCCGCCCTCCGGACCGAAGCCGTAGGGCGCCTGCTCACCCGCCCAAGGGATCGGGACGCGGCAGCCGTCGCGGTAGCCGTCCTGGCCGGTCGCGCGGTGGAACGCCGGGTCCTGGCGGACCTCCGGCGGCAGGTCGATCACTTCCGGCAGGCCGAGCTCCTCGCCCTGATACAGGTACGCCGAGCCGGGCAGCGCCAGCAGCAGCAGGGTGGCCGCCCGGGCCCGTCGCAGGCCCGCCACCGGGTCCACCTCGGCCGGCCGGCGTCCCGCCACGTCGCCCTCGCCGGCCTGCAGCAGCCGGCTGGTGTGGCGCACCACGTCGTGGTTGGACAGGGTCCAGGTGGCCGGGGCCCCGACCCGGCGCATGGCCTCGAGGGACTCGTCGATGACCCGCCGCTGGGTGGCGACGTCCCAGGCGGTGCCCAGGTAGCTGAAGTTGAACGCCTGGTGCAGTTCGTCGGGGCGGACGTAGTTGGCGACCCGGTCCAGGGTGGGCGCCCAGGCCTCGGCCACCGCGATCCGCTCGCCCGGGTACTCGTCGAGGATCCGGCGCCAGCTGCGGTAGATGTCGTGCACGCCGTCGCGGTCGAAGCAGGGGCTGACGCCCACGTCGAGCAGGTGCCATTCGGTGCGGGTGCCCAGGTCGGGCAGGCCCGCGGCCTTGACCAGGCCGTGGGCCACGTCGATGCGGAAGCCGTCGACGCCCAGGTCCAGCCAGAAGCGCAGGATGGTGCGGAACTCGTCGGCCACCGCCGGGTGGTCCCAGTTGAAGTCGGGCTGCTGCGGCGCGAACAGGTGCAGGTACCAGTCGCCCGGGGTGCCGTCCGGGTCGGTGGTGCGGGTCCAGGCCGGGCCGCCGAAGATGGACGGCCAGTCGTTGGGCGGCAGCTCGCCGCCGGCGCCGCGGCCGGGGCGGAAGTGGTAGCGGGCGCGCATCGGGGAGCCGGGGCCCTCGGCGACGGCCCGGCGGAACCACTCGTGCTGGTCCGACGAGTGGTTGGGGACCAGGTCGACGATGACCCGCAGGCCGAGGTCGTGGGCGTCGCCGATCAGGGCGCGGGCGTCGGCCAGGGTGCCGAACATCGGGTCGACCGTGCGGTAGTCGGCCACGTCGTAGCCGGCGTCGGCCTGCGGCGAGGCGTAGAACGGCGACAGCCAGACGGCGTCGACGCCCAGGTCACGCAGGTACGGCAGGCGGCTGCGGATGCCTGGCAGGTCGCCGATGCCGTCGCCGTCGGAGTCGGCGAAGCTGCGCGGGTAGATCTGGTAGATGACCGCGCCCCGCCACCAGGAGGTGGGCGCGGTTGTGGCGGCGCCGTCGCGCTCAGCCGTGGGGTATGCGGTCAGTTGATCGGTCATGGCGGCTGACGCTAGCAGGTTACTAACTCGTGTTACATAGCTTGCGACCGAGATTCCGACGGGGCCCGGTCAGGCCGGTTTCGCCGTGGAGTCGCGCACGATCAGCGAGGTGCCCAGCGACTGGTGCGGGTGCTGGTCCTCGCCGCGGATCGCCGAGATGAGGAAGTTCGCCGCGGTGCGGCCCTTGGTCACGATGGGCTGGCGGACCGTGGTCAGCCGGGGCCGGAACCAGGCCGACTCGGCCAGGTCGTCGAAGCCGGTCACCGACACCTCACCGGGCACGTCGACGCCCAGCTCCTGCAGGGCGTCCACCGCCCCGTAGGCCAACACGTCGGACAGAGCCAGGATCGCCGTCGGCGGCTGCGGACCGGTCATCAGCGCCCGGGTCGCGCGGTAGCCGTCCGTCCGGGTCACCGGCACCTCGGCCAGCTCGATGTCGGCCAGGCTCAGCCCGGCCTCGGCCAGCGCCTCGGTGATGCCGGCCATCCGCCGGGCCAGCGGCCCCCGGTAGCCGCGCACCGCCCGGTCCGGGCCCGGGTCCATCGAGACCACAGCGAGCCGCCGGTGGCCCAGCTCCAGCAGGTAGCGGGTGACCTCGCGGGCGCCGCCGTGGTCGTCGACGTCCACACTGGGCGCGTTCTCGTACCGGTCGCTGTCGATCAGCACGAACGGGATGTCGCGGCGGACCAGCTCGGCGACCTCACCGCGGTCGGTCTCCAGCCCGCAGACGATGAAGCCGTCGACCGCCGCGTACGGGATCGCCTTGAGCACGGAGTCCTGCAGCGGCGGGGTCAGCAGCAGCGTGTAGCCCTCCTGGTCGCACACCTGCCCGACGCCCATCAGGAACCGGGCGTAGTACGGGTTCTCCAGGATCCGGGCCAGCCGCTGCGGCAGCAGCACCCCGAGCGACTGGGTGGCACCGGACTGCAGCATCCGGGCCAGCGTGTCGGGGGCGTAGCCGAGCTCCTGCGCCGCCGCGAGGATCCGCTCGCGGGTCGCGGTGGAGATGCGCTGCGGGTTGTTGAAGGCGAAGGACACCGCCGAACGCGACACCCCCGCGGCCGCCGCCACGTCGCTGGACGTGGGCTTACCGCGGCGGCGCGGCTGCTCGCCGGTCCTTCTCGACGGCATCCGCCCGACCTCGCTGCAGTAGGTGAGCGCTTACGATAACGCAGCGGCGGTCAGCAGCAGCCGGGTCACCGCGTGCACGTCGGCGTGCTCGTCGTCGCTCAGCAGCACCACGCTCGCCCGCCGCTCCGGCAGCCAGGCCGCGAAGGACACGAAACCCGGGAGGTCACCCGGGTGGAACCAGGCCCGGTGGCCGCCGACCGTGCCGACGAAAAGGCCGTAGCCGTAGTGGCCGGCGAAGAAGGAACGCCCCGGGCGCGGCTCCTCGGCCGTGGGGGCGAGCGGGCCGGTCAGCACCGCGTGCGACTCGAAGCCCAGCAGCGCACCGGCGTGCAGCTGCTCCTGGTAGCGGCTCAGGTCGCCGACCGTCGACCACACGTCGCTGGTGCCCGCCATCGGGGGCAGGGTCTCCGCCGCCACCGCGTCTCTGCCGGGCCGGCCGATCGTGGTCGCCGTCATCCCCAGCGGCGCGAACACCTGCTCGGCGAGGAAGTCGCCGTACGGCTGCTGCGCCGCCTGCTCGACGATGGACGCCACCAGCAGGTAACCCGGGCTGCTGTAGAGCCAGCGCAGGCCCGGCCGGCTCGCGGGCGTCCCCTGCGGGATCAGCCCCAGCCGGTCGGCGATCGCCATCGCCGCGCCCACGTCGAACCCGGGCTCGGCGCCCCAGTGCGGCAGACCGGAGGTGTGGGTCAGCAGGTGGTGCAGGGTCACCTCACGCCACCAGGGCGGGCTGCCGGGCAGCCAGCGCGCGACCGGCCGGTCCAGGGCGAGCCGGCCGCGCTCGGCCAGCAGCAGCGCGGCGACCGCGGCGAACTGCTTGCCGATCGAGGCGACCGGGAAGCGGGTCGTGAGCGTGACGGGCGGGCCGGCGGACTGCACGACGACGGACCCGCCGACGGTCACCAGCGCGGCGCCGCGCAGGCCCTCGAGTGTGCGCATGGCCGACAGGCTATCCCTGTCCGGCGCGGACGCGGAGGCCTCAGGCGGCGGGGAGCCGGATGGTGAAGGTCGTACCGGTCCCCTCGGTCGACTCCACCTCGATCCGGCCGTCGTGGTTGTCCACCACCGTGCTCACGATGGCCAGGCCCAGGCCGGTGCCGGGAACCGCCTGCCGGACCGCGTTGCTGGCCCGGAAGAAGCGGGCGAACAGCGCCTTCTGCTCCCCGGCCGGGATGCCCATGCCGGTGTCGGCGACCACCAGGACGATCTCGGCCCCCTCGCGGCGGGCCGTCACCCGCACCTCTCCCCCGCCGGGGGTGAACTTCACCGCGTTGGCCAGCAGGTTCATCAGGACCCGGTCGAGCTGATCGGGGTCGGCGTGCAGCGGGAGCGGGCCCCGCACGTCGGTGTGCAGGGCGACCTCCGCCTTGGCCGCCGCCGGCGCGATCACCTCGACCGCGTGCTCGACCAGCGCGACCAGATCGACCGGCTCCCGCGAGGTGGAGAACGCCCCGGACTCGATCTTGGAGAGGATGAGCATCTCCTCGATCAGGTCGCGCAACCGCCGGGTGTTGCGGCCGATCACGTTCAGCATCTTGGCCTGGGGCGGGTTCAGCTCGCCGGCCTCGGCGTCCAGCAACAGCTCGACGTAGCCGGAGATGCTGGTCAGCGGGGTGCGCAGCTCGTGCGAGACGGTGGACATGAAGTCGGTCTTGGCGGTGTCGAGCTCCTGCAGGCGGGCGACCAGGTGCTGCTCGCGCTCGTACAGGCGGGCCAGGTGCACGCCGCGGCCCAGGTCGGCGGCGACCACCTCGACGAGCCGTACGTCGACCGGGGTGAAGGGCGGGCCGTGGTCGCGCAGCAGGGTGAGCGCGCCCAGGCACTCCTCGCCGACGCTGACCGCCACGGTCAGCACCGCATCGGCCCCGGCCTCGGCGCAGGCCCGGATCTCGGCCTCCGGCGGCTGCACGTCCCCGGCGGGCGCCGCGTCGTCGGTGGTCCACACGTCACCGCCGGAGAGCCAGCCGACGTCGCAGGCGGCGAGCGCGGCGAGCGGGCCCGTCAGGTGCTCGTCACCGAGGCTCGCGTACTGCGGCACGCCGCTCTGCCCCGGAGCCATCCGGACCAGCACGTGGTCGGCGTTCATCGTGGCGGCCAGGCCCCGGATCGCCTCGCCGATCGCGTCCTGCACCCGCAGGTGCGCGCGGATGCGGTAGCCGAGCTCGCGGACCTCACTGCGCAAGCGCGCCACGTCCCGATCGGCGAGGCGGATCCGTTCGCGCTCGTCGGCCATGGCGTTGACCGCGGCCGCGACCGCCCGGATCTCGGTCGGCCCGCGGCCCGTGTCGGCCCGGGCGTCGAGCCGGCCGGCCCCACGCTCGTCGAGCACCCACGCCACGCCACTGAGCGGACGGGTGATCCGGCGGGCCGTCAGCAGCGCCGCGACCCCGGCCGTCGCCGCCGCCACCAGCGTCAGCACGATCACCACGACAACCGTGACGCCGCCCAGCCAGGAGCTGCGCCGTTGCAGGGTGGTGACGCGCCGGGCCAGGGCGCGGTCGAAGGCCTCGTTCTCACTGACGAAGGCCTGGAACAGCGGCTTGCCCTCGGTCACGTAATGGGCCGCGGCGTCACTGCGGGGCGGTGCGCGGCGCTGCTGCTCGGCCAGGGCCCACCAGATGTCCGCCCGGACCAGCTGGGCGTCGACGGCCGGCTCCTCGGCGTCGGTCGCCAGGTCCAGCAGGTTCAGGCTCGCCTGCGTGTATTCGCCGCGGGCGACCAGATACGTGTCCAGCACCTGGGGGTCGCCGGTGAGCAGATACCCGCGCAGGCCCCGCTGGGCGTCGCCGAGCACCGCCCGCAGCCGGGCGTTGGCCAGCTCCAGCGGCTGCACGTGGGTCGAGAGCTCGCGGACCACCCGATGCTGCACCAGGACCGTGGTCGTCTCGGCCAGCCCGGAACAGACGATCAGAGCCACCAGGACGGCGAACGACCTCGTCAGCAGGCGCCCGACAGAGGGGTCACGGCGCATGGGAGCCGGCTCAGGCCCGGGCTCGGCTCAGCAGTGCCTGGATCCGGGAGACCAGCTCACGGGGACTGAACGGCTTGGTCACGTAGTCGTCGGCGCCGGCGCTGAAGCCTCCCTCGACGTCCTGTTCCTGCACCCGGGCGGTGAGCATGATGATCAGCATGCCGGCGGTGGCCGGCTCGGCCCGCAGCATCCGGCACACGTCGATGCCGGAGAGCCCGGGCATCGAGACGTCCAGCACGGCCAGGGTGGGGCGGTGCGCCCGGGCCTGCTCGAGAGCCGCCTGCCCGTCCTCCACCGCGATCACCTCGAGGCCGGACTGCTCGAGCTTGAACGCCACCAGGTCACGGATGTCGGCGTCGTCGTCGGCGACCAGGACCACCGTCACGGCCATTTCCCCCCGTCGAGGCCGCCCGGAAACGCTCGGCCTACTTACGCTACTTAATCGCACGATATCCGGTTAGTACCGGGTGTGACTGCCGCTCGGCGCAACCGCACGGCAACTGGTGCGCAGCCGCTCTCGCAGCCCCGCCGGGGTGTCCTGGAACCACGACACCCGACCGAGACGCACGGCAGGAGGACCTGATGACTTCCGTGAACCCCGACGACATCCGTACCGAGGCTCTGTTCGTCTCCGACCTGCAGCGCTCGCAGCAGCCGACCCCCGAGCTCATCCGGGCGGCGGTGACCGCGACGGTGGACCGGCTCGGCGAACGCGGCTGCGCCGCCCTGGTCGCCCAGGAGTTCGGCGAGCACCCGGACTGCGCGCTCGGCCGCATGCAGTGGGCCCGCACAGCGGTACGCCGGGCGTACGCCGCCGCCTGACTCCCCCGTACGGCGGCGACCGCTCAGCCCTTCGCCTCGAATACGCACCGTGACGACCGAACCGGGATGTTCACGCTGCCACCCGCCCGCTGCTGCGGGCGGTCCGGCAGGCCGCCAAGCTCAGCCCGGCACCTTCCTCCGCGTCGCCGTCCGTGTCACCCGGCGCTCCCGCCGCGGTGCTGCTGGGCCCGGGCACGGACGCCGACGTGGGCCCGCTGGTCGGGTCCTACTGCCGGGCCACCCACGGCCGGTTCAGCCTCGCGACCGCCACCGCGGACACCTGGGCCTGCGCCCGGATCGGCCGGGCCGGGGTCGCGGTCGACATGGACGCACTCTGCCGCCGGCGCTACGGCGCCGAGGCCTGGGCGGATCTCGGGCGCGCCGGTGACGCCCGGAGCTGGCGCTGCTACCGCGACGGCCCCTAGGATGACCCTCATGCACGCGCGATTGAGCATGTGGTGGCCCGCCGACCCGGCGGCCACACCCACCCGCGTGTAGATCACACCACCGCGGCCGCCTCCGACGAGGCGGCCTTTTTCGTACGGCCCGGTCCTCGGCGGCGACCCCAGCCCGGAACGAGGACCCGATGCAACCCTTCGCCCTGCTGCACCGTGACGGCGCCGACCACGTCGACGTGCTGACCGGCGATGTCGTCACCGTCGACACGCTCGCCGACATCCCGCTGACCCCGGGCCGACCCGGGCCACAGACCCTCGCGCTGGTGCCCTACCGGCAGATCGCCGAGCGCGGCTTCGCGTGCGTCGACGACGGCGCGCCGCTGGAGTGCCTGCGGATCGCCACCCGGACCACCCGCCCGCTCGGCGAAGTGGTCGCCGAGCTGCCCGCGACGCCGGTCTCGCTGCGCGACGGCGGTTTCGACCTCTCCGACGAGGCGTACGGCGAGATCGTCGCCGAGGTGCTGCGCGACGAGATCGGCCACGGCGAGGGCGCCAACTTCGTCATCCACCGGGTCTTCACGGCCGACGTGGACGGCGACCCGCTGGAGGCCGCGCGGTCGGCGTTCCGCCAGTTGCTCACCCGGGAGCAGGGCGCCTACTGGACGTTCCTGGTCCACACCGGCACCCGCACGCTGGTCGGCGCCACCCCGGAACGGCACGTCAGCGTGGCCGACGGGCTGACCATGATGAACCCGATCAGCGGCACCTTCCGGCACGACGGCACGCGTGAGCTCACCGACTTCCTCTCCGACCGCAAAGAGATCGACGAGCTCTACATGGTCCTCGACGAGGAGCTCAAGATGATGGCCGCGGTGGCCGAGCACGGCGGTCAGGTCGTCGGTCCCTACCTCAAGCGGATGGCGCACCTGACCCACACCGAGTATCTGCTGGCCGGCCGCGGCTCCCTGGACGTGCGCGAGGTGCTGCGCGCGACGATGTTCGCCCCGACCGTCACCGGCAGCCCGGTGGAGAACGCCTGCCGGGTGATCGCCCGGCACGAGCGCCGCGGCCGCGGCTACTACGCCGGCGTGCTGGCCCTGCTCGGCCACGACGACGAGGGCCGGCAGACGCTGGACGCGCCGATCCTGATCCGCACGGCGGAGATCTCCCCGGCGGGCCGGCTGCGGGTGCCGGTCGGGGCCACGCTGGTCCGGCACTCGACACCGGCGGGCGAGGTGGCCGAGACCCACACCAAGGCGGCGGGCGTGCTGGCCGCGCTGGGCGCGTCCTCGCTGCGACACCCACCGGTACGCCCGAACGACGACGACCCGGCGATCCAGGCGGCCTTGGCGGCCCGCAACGACGGCCTCGCCCGCTTCTGGCTGGACCAGCGCCGCCCGGGCGCCCTGACCGTCCCCGCCCTCGACGGCCGTACGGCGGTGATCGTCGACAACGAGGACACGTTCACCGCGATGCTGGCCCACCAGCTCAAAGCCCTGGGCCTGGCCGTCACCGTGGTGCCGTGGACCGTCCCTGTCGTACCGCCGGCGGATCTGGTGGTCGTCGGCCCCGGCCCCGGCGACCCCGCCTCGGACGAGCCCAAGATGGTCCGCGTACGCGCACTGGTGGCCGAGCTGCTGGCGGCCCGGCAGCCGCTGCTGGCCGTGTGCCTGGGCCACCAGGTGCTCTCCGCCGCCCTGGGACTGCGGCTGCACCGCCGGGACAGCCCGTACCAGGGGGTGGCCCGGGACATCCCGCTGTGCGGTGCCGTCCGCCGGGTCGGCTTCTACTCCAGCTTCACGGCGCTCAGCCCGGACGACCGGCTCGGCACCGCGTACGGCGAGGTGCAGATCGCCCGCGACGAGGCCGACGGCACCGTGCACGCCCTGCGCGGCCCGGGTTTCGCCGGCGTGCAGTTCCACCCGGAATCGGTGCTCAGCGCGGACGGCATCACTGTCCTCACCGAACTGATCCCGCCACTTGTCACTCAGGTGATTAGTCCCGCCGCTGCGGGGTAGCGATAGTGATGTCGGTGGTTCAAGCGGATCGAGAGCCTCCGCTTGGACCACCGACCCATGTCACCGGGCGGAGGCCGCCCGCCGGGCTCAGCTCGACGACGGAGCCGGCACGCCCGGAGCGGCGGAGCCCGCCGACGGTGGCGCGCTTGGAGCGGCGGAGCCCGCTGGCGGCGGCGTGCCCGGAGCGGTGGACCCCGCCGACGGTGGCGCTCCCGGAGCGGCCGGTGCACCGCCGCGTTCGCCGCCCGGACCACCGGGTCCGCCCGGGCCACGATGTCCTGGGCCGCCACCCTGCTTGCCGTCCCGTTCGGGCGCGATCATGGCCGAGGTGGCGTCCAGCGAGACGCCGTCCGCGTTCACCGTGCCGACGGCATGGATCCGCGTGCCGACCGCGACCCCGTCCGGCTTGCTGGTGATGTTGATCTGACGGGTGAAGCCGTCGCGGTCAGTGATCAGGATCCGGGTGTCGCTGATCGACTTCACCGTGCCGGCGAGGTGCGGCGCGTGCTCATGGCCGGCGCCGCGGCCCGGGCCCGCCGTACCCGCCGACGGCGCCGCGGAGCCGCTCGGTGCCGGCGTGTCCGCGGCCTGGGCCAGCCCGGCGACGCCGAGCGCGAGACCGCCGCCGAGGGCCACGGCCACGGCGACGCGCCGGGCCCGCTGGGTGCTGAGGATCGGTGGCAAAGCTCCTCCAGTGCTGGATGTCGGTTTCGGTGCTCGTCCCACCGTCGCCCGCGAAACTGAAGCGGGCCTGAATCGGTGGCGGTCTTCAGCTGTTCTTCAGCTCGCTGCTCACCCCCGCACAGGCGCGCTGCCGATACTTCGGCCATGGTGGCGAGAGTGCTGGTCGTGGAGGACGAGGACGCGATCCGGGCACCGCTCGCGGCGGCGTTGCGCGGTGCGGGGCACGAGGTGCGGGAGGTGGCCGACGGCGCCGGTTTCGAGGAGGTCGTCGACGCGTACCGGCCGGATCTGGCCCTGCTCGACGTGCAGCTGCCCGGCGGCCGCGACGGCTTCGCGCTGGCCGCGGCGCTGCGCGGGCGCAGCGACTGCGCGGTGCTGATGGTCACCGCCCGCGACGCGGTCGACGACCGCCTCCGGGGGTTCGCCGCGGGGGCCGACGACTACGTGGTCAAGCCCTTCGCCACCGTCGAGGTGCTGGCCCGGGTCGGGGCGATCCTGCGCCGGCTCGGCCGGGTGCCCTCCACCGTGCAGGTCGGCGACCTGGTGGTGGACGAGGACGCCCGGCTGGCGGTGCGTTCGGGTCAGGCGCTGGAGCTCACCGCGACCGAGTTCAAGCTGCTGGCCTACCTGGCCGGGCACCGCGGCCGGATCCTGTCCAAGACCCAGCTGCTCACCCAGGTCTGGGGCTACGACGAGTACGACCCCAACCTGGTCGAGGTGCACGTCAGCGCGCTGCGCCGCAAGCTCGAGCAGCACGGCCCCCGGCTCATCCACACCGCCCGCGGCCTGGGCTACGTGGTCCGCCCGTGAGGCTGCTGCGGCCGTTGTCGCTGCGCGGCCGGGTCACCTGGGCGGTGCTCGGCCTGCTCGCCGTGATCCTGGTGGTGCTGTTCACCGCCGTCGACATCGCGCTGTCCGCCCGGCTGCACGCTGACGCCCGTACCCGGCTGACCGACCGGGTGGCGCTCGCCGGGCAGCTCGATCCGCAGCTCACCGCCCAGCAGCTCGTGGACCGGCTACGCGGTGACGGGGTGACCGCCCGGCTGTGCGTGCGCGACGGCGGCGGCTGTGTCGCCGCGGCGTCCGACCCGGCGCCACCGGGCCGGCGCTACCCGGCCGGCGGCCCGGCCCGGCAGCGGCCCGCCGCCGCCCGGGCCGAGGTGCCGGTGGAGACGGCCGGCAGCGTCATCTTCGTACGCACCGAGCTGAGCGGGCACCAGGTCCTCACGCTCAGCCTGGACACCACCCAGATCACCGACGCGCTCCGCCGGCTGGTCTTCCTGGAGGTCGTCGGCGGGCTGCTGGCCCTGCTGCTCGCCGGGCTCGCGGCCGCCCGGTTGTCGCGCACGGCGCTGCGCCCGCTGGAGGACATGACCGCCCTGGCCGGGCGGATCGCCGCCGGCGACCGGGGGCGCCGGCTGGGCCACCCGCGCACCGACTCCGAGCTCGGCCGCACCGCGGCGGCGTTCGACTCGATGCTCGACGAGCTGGAGGCGGCCCTGGCCACCGCGAACGCCGCCGAGGCCGGGATGCGCTCGTTCCTGGCCGACGCGTCGCACGAGCTGCGGACCCCGATGGCCGGGCTGCAGGCGAACGCCGAGCTGCTGCTGCGCGAGGACCTCGACCGCCCGGAGCGGGAACGGGTCGCGGTCGCCATGATCCGCGAGACCCGCCGCGCCGCCCGGCTGGTCGACGACCTGCTCACCACGGCCCGGCTCGGCCAGGGCGGCATCCGGCTCGCCACCGAGCCGGTCGACCTGGCCCGGCTGGCCGAGGCGGAGACGGCCCGCGCCCGCACGCTGGCGCCGCAGCTGAGCTTCACCGTCTCGGCCGAGCCGGCACCGGTCGTGCACGGCGATCCGGTGCGGCTGGGCCAGATCGTCACCAACCTGCTCGACAACGCCCGGCACGCCACCCCGGCGGGCGGGACGGTGACGGTCACCGTGCGGCACGACGGCGGGCGCGTGGTGCTGGACGTGGCCGACACCGGGCCCGGCGTGCCCGCCGCCGACCGGCCGCTGATCTTCGAACGGTTCGGCCGCGGCGACACGTCACGCTCCCGCGACACCGGCGGGGCCGGGCTGGGCCTGCCGATCGCCCGCGGCCTGGCCGCGGCACACGGCGGCGATCTCCGGTACGTGGACAGCCCGGCCGGCGCCCGCTTCCGGGTGGAACTGCCCGCCGCGACGTAGGTTGCTGGAATGGAATACCGCACTCTCGGCCGCAGCGGCTGCGCCGTCTCCAGTCTCTGCCTGGGCACCATGACCTTCGGCGCCGAGTCCGACGAGGAGGTGTCGCACGCCCAGCTCGACCGGTTCGCCGAGGCCGGTGGCACGTTCGTGGACACCGCCGACGTCTACTCCGCCGGCGAGTCCGAAAAGATCATCGGCCGCTGGTTCGCCTCGCGCAGCGCCGACGTCACCGAACCGATCGTGCTGGCCACCAAGGGACGCTTCCCGATGGCCGGCGACCCGAACGGCGCCGGCCTGTCCGCCCGGCACCTGACCCGCGCGCTCGACGCCTCGCTGACCCGGCTCGGCCTCGACACCGTCGACCTCTACCAGGCGCACTCCTGGGACCCGGTGACCCCGCTGGAGGAGAGCCTGCGCACCCTGGACAGCTTCGTACGCCAGGGCAAGATCCGCTACTACGGCTTCTCGAACTTCACCGGCTGGCAGCTCACCAAGGCGGTGCACCTGGCCCGCGAGCTGGGCCTGGCCGCCCCGGTGACCCTGCAACCGCAATACAGCCTGCTGGTGCGCGAGATCGAGTGGGAGATCGTGCCCGCCGCCCGCGACGCCGGCCTCGGGCTGCTGCCGTGGAGCCCGCTCGGTGGTGGCTGGCTCAGCGGCAAGTACCGCCGCGACCAGCGGCCCAGCGGCGCGACCCGGCTCGGCGAGGACCCCGGCCGCGGCATGGAGGCGTGGGAGCGGCGCGGCACCGACCGGACCTGGACGATCATCGACGCGGTGCAGTCGGTGGCCGAGGCCCGCGACGTGTCGATGGCCGAGGTGGCGCTGGCCTGGGTCACCGACCGGCCCGGCGTGACCTCGACGATCCTCGGGGCCCGTACGGTCGAGCAGCTGGAGACCAACCTGCGGGCGGCCGAGCTGCACCTGGACGAGGCGGAGATCACCGCCCTGGACGAGGCGAGCGACCTGCACGCGCCGGACTACCCGTACGGGCCGCTCGGCATCGACCAGCGCAGCCGCGCCCTGTAGCCCGGCCTAGGATCGCAGCCATGGAGGCCACCTACTTCTTCGACCCGGCATGCCCGTTCACCTGGCGCACCTCGCGCTGGCTGGTCGGCGTGGCGCCGGAGCGCGACGTGACACTGCACTGGCGCGCATTCAGCCTGTCCATCCTCAACGGCGACAACGTCCCGGACCAGTACAAGCCCATGATGGCGGCGTCGGCGCGGGCGCTGCGGCTGGTCGAGGCGCTGCGCGCGGACCACCGTGACGACACCATCGCCACGTTCTACACCGAGCTCGGCACCCGTACGTTCGAGGCGGGCGAGGCGCTCACCGACGAGATCGTGGTGGCCGCCGCCGAGGCCGCGGGCGTGCCCGATCCCAAGACCGTGCTCGACGACGAGTCCTGGGACGAGGCGGTCCGCGCGTCGCACGAGCTGGCGTTCGGCTCGGCGGGCCCGGACATCGGCTCCCCGGTGCTGATGATCGAGGGCGCCGGGCGCGGCGTGCACGGACCGATCATCGACGAGGTCCTGGGCCGGGAGGAAGCGCTGGCGATCTGGGACGCCGTGGTCCCGCTGGCCCGCAGCACCACGTTCTTCGAACTCAAGCGCGGCCGTTCCTGAATACCAGGTTTGCCGGCGCGACCTGGTTGGGTAACCGCGTCGCGCCGGCACCGTACAACGAGGAGAACTCCATGCATGACCCGCAGATCCACCTGGACCCCGCATCGCTGAGCCCGGTGGAGGAGAAGCTGCGCGGCCCGCTGGAGGAGCAGCTGACGTCCGCCCTGCAGCACGCCACCGACAAGGTCAGCCACGACTACGCGGGCGAGCCGGTGAACACGGTGGCCGGCCAGCTGCTGGAGCAGACCCGCGCGGGCCTGCACCCGGACATCGCCGCGGGCTTCACCCCGGACCAGGGCGAGCTGCGCCGCGTCGCGGAGGCGATCGTCCACAACGACTGAGGGTGCTCAGCGGCCGGGCAGCGACCTCAGCGCCTGCGACCGCCGTTCCACCAGCTCGGCGTAGGTGCCGTCACGCTCGGCCCACCGGTGCGTCTGCACGCCCTCGACCAGGATCTCCGGCGGTGTCGGCTCCGTCGCCAGCAGCGCCATGACCTCGTCGAGGTAACCGTCGAGCGGCAGCGCCGCCGGGTTGACCTGCTCCTGTCCGGCGGTGGCGACGGCGGGCGGGATCAGCTCGGCCACCTCGACGCCCGTACCCGCGAGCTGGGCCCGCAGCGACTCGGTGTAAGCGTGCACGCCCGCCTTCGACGCGCCGTAGCCGGGCATGAGCGGGAACGGCAGGAAGGCGATGCCGGAGCTCACCGTGATGATCGTCGCGGCGTCACGGGTCAGCAGGTGCGGGGTGAAGGCGTCGACCACGCGGATGGTGCCGAGCAGGTTCGTGGCGATCGTCGTCTCGGCCGCGGCGAAGTGCGCCGGGTCGCGCAGGTCCTCGGTGAGCATGACGCCGGCCATCGTGACGACGACGTCGAGACCGGGGTGCGCCGCCAGCACCTCGTCGCGGGCGCGCCGGACCGACTCCGGATCGGTGACGTCGATCCGGACCGTCGCCGACCCGTCCTCCGGCTGAGGGGTGCGACCACCGACGATGACCGTGCTGCCGGCGTCCACGAACCGCCGCGCGAGCCCGCGCCCGATCCCGGAGGTGCCGCCGACGATGAGAACTGTGCGCTGGGTGATCTCCACCGGGGCCTCCTGGTAGCTGTCCGGCGCCTGCCGAACCTTCTACCTGGAGACTCCCCCGGACTCCCGGCGGCCGGGAGTTCCCCGCTGATCCTGGGAGTCGCAGGGCCCCTGACCGATCAATGACGGGAGCCGCCGGACCCGGCCCGCGCTCGTGACTGAGCCGGGGCTGTCAGCGCCGGCCTCTCCGGGCGGCGACCACGAGGCCGCCGACAATTGCCACTACGACGATGAGACAGACCAGTAGATGCCACGGTTTGATTGCGCCCATGATCGCGCACCCTACCGGATCCTGTCACCCTGGCCGTACGTGTCGCGCGCGAGCCCGCGGCGACGTTCCCGCAGCCACAGCAGCAGTTCCCGGGGCGACCGCCCACCGGTGAAGCACCACAGGGCGATGACGGGATCGCAGATGGCGCACCCGAACGAGGAGTCGGACAGCGACGGGATCAGCGGCGCACCGCGGCGGTGGTGCAGGATGTCCCAGCCGGTGTGCAGCAGCCAGCCGACGCCGACGAAGGTCCACGACCGCAGGCCCAGGTAGGCGACCACACTCATCAGGGCGGCGAAGCCGAGCTCGCCCAGGCCGAAGCTCCCGCCGCTGATGTAGGCGGCCCCGGCCCCGCCCACGAGGACCGCGTTGATCCTGAGGCGGTGGGGTTCCGGCACGAACGAGAAGACCCCGGCCCAGACGAGCGCCACGACCACGGGGATGACGTAACGAAGCATGTGCCACCGTAGGAACACGGCTGGTGCGGCCGACAGGGCTCTGACGGCCGCGTTCCACCGGATTCTCGCCAGCCGCCGGGGGTTCCGCTCAGCCCATCCGGCCCAGGGCGGATCGGACCCGGGCCAGGTCCCGGCGGCGTCGTTCCAGCGTCATGGCCAGCCCGACCAGCAGCAGCCCGGCCGCCGCCAGCGGAATCCACCGCGGCAGCAGGTCCCAGACCAGCACCACCTCGTGCAGTGCCACCACGGCCAGCACAGTGCCGCCCGCCACCACCGGCGCCCGCAGCCGGCGATGGGCGCCGGCCAGCAGCACCGCGAGCGCGCCCAGGCCGAGCAGCAACCGGCGCAGGGGCTGACCCTCGTCCGCCAGCGCGGAGGCCAGCGTCGGCAACAGTGCCGCTGCCAGCGCCGGGCCGTAGGTCACCCAGCTGGACAGCCCCGGGCGCGAGCGCCGCGCCAGCCAGCCGGCCAGCAGCGCCACCGCGGCCGCCGGCACCGTGTACGCCTCCACCGTCGCGACCTCTTCCGAGGCGAGCAGCAGCCACCAGCCACCCAGCTCCGCGACCGCCGCGGCGAGCACGTGTCCCCGCCGGACCGGCGCGGCCGCACCCGGGCACAACGCCCGCACCCCGAGCGCCAGCCCCCAGAACGTGCACACCGCGGCGGCGTGCCGGATCGAGCCGTCGGTCAGCAGCAGCGCCACCAAGGCCCCCGCGTGGGCCGCCACCTCCACCGCCAGCCCCTCGACCGCCCGACCCGCATCGGCCCGGCGCCCGGTGAGCGTCGCGCCCACGGCCAGGATCACCGCGGCCGCGCCGAGCACGACCAAGGCGCTGGTCGCCGGGGAGAGCTCAGCCGCCCGGCCCACCGTCCAGGCGAACGCCACCGCCGCACCGGCGCCGGTCAGCCAGCCGGCCAGCCGAGCAGCGAGGGCGCGGCCGGCAACACCCGCCACTGCCCCGGCAACCAGCGTCAATCCCAGCGCGGCCAGCGTCGCACCGCGCGTCGCCAGCGCACCGGCGAGCCCGGCACCGGCCAGCGCGGCACCCGTCACCGCCGGCCCGGCCGCCCGCATCCCCGGGCGCAGCAACGCCACCGCGAGCAGCCCGGCGAGTCCGACAACCAGGCTCTCCGCCGGCACACCGGGCCACGGAACCCCGGCCGCGGCGAGACCCATGGGAGCGATGACCGCCAGCACCGGCGCCACGGCCCACACAGCAGCCCGGCGCCCCCGAGCGCCCTGCACCGCGATCACCACTGCCACGGCGAGCACCCCCAGCGCACCGACGTCGGCCCGGGCCACCGCACCGACGCCGGTGCCGTCCGGACGTCCGCTCCACACCTGGCCCAGCCACTCGTAGGGCTGCAGCAGCACAGCGGACAGGCTCGGCGCGGTCGCCAGCACCAGCGCGATCCCGAGCGGAAGAGCAGCCAGACCGGCCGGGACGGTTCGCGAGAAGGTCAGCGCGACCAGCACCAACGCGGTGGCCGCATAGATCGCCGGGGAGTCACCGGTGGCAAGCGCCCAGACCGGCGCGGACACGACACCCAGCAGCGCCGCCGCCAGGGCATAGGGCCGGTACCCGCGACCGATGACCAGCAGCGCACCGACCAGCAGGGCCGCCGCGCCCAGCGCCACCCGGCTCTGCACCGGGTCGGACAGCGACAACGCAGCCGCGCCGCTCCACGCCGCCGCGGGTACAGCCACCATGCCGACGGCAAGCGCCACTCCCCCGAGCACGCCGGCCCTTCGAGCCACCAGTGCGGTGGAGATCCCGATGACGGCTACCGCGCTGAGCGTCGCGCAAGCGACCCACGGCCGTCCAAAGGCGACCGTCACCGCGTGAGTCGTCAGGACAACCGCCACCGCGCCAGGCCACAGCGGAAGGACCCGCAACGCCAGCCCCAGCGCAGCCGCGACCACCACCAGCTCGAATCCCGGCGCGGTCCACCACGGCAACCCGAAACCGGCCGGTGCCGCGACAGCCGCGAGCGCCAGCCCGCCCAGCACGGCATGCGCCTGCATCCCCCGCGGCACCAGCACAGTCAACCCACCGGTGAGCAGAGCGATCACCGCGAGCAGCCGCCAGTCGCCGTCACCGGTGGCCGCGACGGCGATCGTGACCCCCACGACCACCACACCCGTCCCGGCGACCACCAGCAGAGCACCGATCCACGGCCCCCGGCGTACCGCTGCCGGCAGCCGCCGCCGCACGACCGTGACCAACGCGGCCAGCGCCGCGACCACCCCGGCGACCAGCACCGGCGCGGCGAAGCTGCCGCCGGCGACCGCGGCGAACCGCCCAGCCGCGACGGCCAGCGCGACCACCATGAGGCCACCCGTGATCGACTGCGAGCGCGGGGCCCGGGCCAGGACGGCTGCCGCCACGGGTACGCCCGCCGCCGCGATCAACGCCCCGCCGGCCAGTGCCACCTCACCGGCCGCGAAGCGGGTGAAGAGCCCCGTCAGTGCGGCGAGCGCGCCCACGATCGCCGCCCCGCCCCCGAGCGCGTACGCCGTGACCCCCAGCGCGGTCAGCCCGGAACGCCGCAACTGCACCACTGCCAGGTTCACCCCGGCCACCGCCACCAGCGTGTACGCCCAGCCGATGGCGTCCGGGTGGAACGGCGCGACCAGCAGCGGCAGCACCGGCTGAGCCACCAGCAGCGCCCCGAAGCGGGGTCCGATCAGTCCGGTCACGTGCTCGTACCCGGCAGCCACGGCGGCTGTCACCGCGCAGACCGCGCCCGCGTACCCCAGGGCCGAGTAGTCCGCGACGCCGAACAGGTTGACGTACCAGGCCGCGTACCCGTCGAGCAGCACCAGCAGCAGGCCCACCGCCGCGAAGGTCTCCGCCGTCGCGGTGAGGCCGCGGCGCAGCGCGGCGAGCGGCGCCGCCAGGGCCGCGACGGTGAAGCCCGTCAGCAGCAGCGCCCGGCCGCCCACGCCGAACTGCGACCAGGCCACCGCGGTGAAGACGATCGCGGCCACGCCCAGCAGCAGGCCGCCGAGCAGGAACAACGCGTTCTGCACGAGCCGGGTCGAGGCTTCCTTGGTGCGAGGTGCCGCCAGCGGAGGCCGTGGCGGCAGCGGCACGAGGGCCGGGGTCACGGGGGCCAGCGATGCCTGGATCCGCGCGACCGCGGCCTGCCGCAGGTGCCACGCCCGGCGCAGCGCCGCGTCGGCGCCCGCGACCGCTTCGCGCGCGGCCGTCAGCCGGGCGGTGAGCACCGGGATCTCCGCGTCGAGGCGGATCACCTCGGCGGCGTCGGGGTCCGGGCCGCGGCCGCAGCTGGGGCAGCCGGAGGTCAGGTCGGCCGGGGTACGGCACGACGGGCACGGGTACGAGGTCACGCCGTCGATCCTCGTCGCGGCGGCCGCCCGGACCCTGAGTGCGCGTACCTAACTCAGCGGCCGGTGAACTCAGCTATCGCCCGTTCCCACTTCTCCAGGCCGGCCTCGACCTCGTCGCGGGGCCCGGACGGCAGCCAGCTCGACGCCCGGTGCACACCCGCGCCGGCCAGCTGTTCCAGCGCCTTGGCCTCCGGCGGGACGCTCAGCACCTGGACCTGGATCGGCCGGTCGGCGCGGGCCTGCAGCTCGGCGATGCGGGCGAACAGGTCCTTGTCGTGCCACTGCGGGAACCAGCCGTCGGCCCAGGCGAGCACCCGGTCCAGCACGGTCGGGCCGCCCCCGCCGATCAGCACCGGGGGCCACGGCCGCTGGACCGGCTTGGGCCACGACCAGATCCGGTCGAAGGTCACGAACTCCCCGGCGTACGAGGCCTCGTCCTGCGTCCAGATCGCCTGCATCGCCTGGACGCGTTCGGTGAGCAGCGCCGTACGGGTCCGCGGGTCGGTGCCGTGGTTCTCCATCTCCTCACGGTTCCAGCCCGCGCCGACGCCGAACTCCAGCCGGCCGCCGGACAGGTGGTCGATGCTGGCGACCTCCTTGGCGGTGATGATGGGGTCGCGCTCGATGACCAGGCAGACGCCGCTGCCCACGCGCAGCCGGCTGGTCGCCTCGGCCGCCGCGGTCAGCGCCACGAACAGGTCGTACGTGTGCGTGTACTTGCGGGGCAGCTCGCGGCTGCCGTCACCCCACGGCGACAGCCGGCTCGCCGGGATGTGCGTGTGCTCGGCGAAGAACAACGCGTCCTGCCCGCGGTCCTCCACCAGCCGCGCGACCGCACCCGGGCCCAGTCCGTCATGAGTGGGGAAATAGCCGACGCCGAACTCCATGCCCGGGAGTCTAAGCGGACCGGGTCCGGCAGCTCCATCACCCAGCGCCCCTATCGGATCAGCAGGGAGTGACGGGCCCCGCTACAGTGATCGACGGGGGTAACTTCGTGCGGACGGCTCGGCAGGTGAGTCTCATCTTTGCCGTCAGCGGCGCGACCCAGGCGTCCTGGATGTCCCGGCTTCCCAGCGTTGTGGAGCAGACCGGCTCCGACTTCGTCCGGCTCGGCTTCGCGCTGGTGATGCTCGGCCTGGGGACCATGCTGGCGATGACCGTGACGGGGGCCGCGGCCACGCGCTGGGGCAGCCGGCGGGTGGTCACCCTGGGCTTCGGCCTGACCCTCGGGTGCCTGGTCGGGATCGCCCTGACCCGGTCCCCGGAGGTGCTCGCGGTCGTGCTGTTCGGGCTGGGCGTGGGCGGCGGCGTCTGGGACGCCGGAATGAACATGCAGGGCTACGCGGTGCAGAGCGAGCTCGGCAAGCACCTGATGAGCCGCTTCCACGGATGGTGGAGCGTCGGCAGCATGGCCGGAGCCGGGCTGGCCCTGGCCGCGGTGCACCTGTCCGTGCCGCTGTTCGCGCACATGGTCGTGGTGAGCGTGCTGGCCGCCGGGTTCTGCGGGCGCAGCCTGGCCTCGTTCAACCAGGACAAGCCCTCCGAGCCGGATCTCGCCCGGTCACCGGCGCCGGCCCGCCGGCCGGTCCGGCGGCTGGCCGCCATCGGCGTCCTGATCTTCTGCGGGGCGACGGTCGAGGGCGCGGCGGGCGACTGGCTCGCCGTCTTCCTCCACAAGGAACGAGGACTGTCGCAGAGCGGCGCCGCGCTCGCCTACGCCCTCTTCGTGACCGCGATGGCCGCGGGGCGCCTGGCGGCCGAACGCCCCCACCAGCATGTGGGCGCCACCGGCGTCGTCCGGACCGGGGCCCTGCTGGCCGGGGTGAGCATCGGCATCGTGGTGCTCAACGCCCCGGCGCCCTGGGGCTACGTGGGTGCCGTCGGGTGGGGGGTGGGGATCTGCTGGGTCTTCCCGGCGGCCCTGACCGCGGCGGGCGACGTGGGAACCGCCGCCACCGTCGCCCACATGACGGCCGTCGGCTACAGCGCGAGCATCTTCGGACCGCTGGCGATCGGCTGGCTGGCCCACGGGGCCGGCCTGGGATCGGCGCTCGTCACGCTACTGCCACTCGCTCTCGCGGTGAGCCTGCTGGCGTCGGTGCTGGCGGGCGCGACGCCCCGGCCCGACGGGTGATCTGCTGCAGACCGAACCGGGTCAGCGCGACGTCGACCGGCGTCATCCCGGCCGGCAGGCGCCGGATCGGCCGCATGCCGTTCATGAAGCCGCGCCAGCGCACCCGGTCCCGCTGCCAGGCGGCGAGATACTCGGTGCACTGGTCCGCCTTGATGAACTGCAAGCGGCCCCGCGCCGCGGTCAGCGACTCGAGGATCTGCTTGCCCTGGAGCTCGCTGGGATCGAGGCGCTCCTGGATGCTCATGATGAGTTCCAGCCGCGTGGTGAGGTACCCCGACCAGTAACCGGGACCGGCGTCGCCGATCTTGAGCCCGTCGTCGAACAGCGCGAACAGGCCCTCGGCCAGGACGTCGCCGAACTCCTCCCGGCGGGCGCGATCGGGATCAGCGAACGGGTCGTACGGCTTCTGCAGCGCCGTACCGATCTGCCCGACCGGGCGCAGCATCGTGTCGCCGAGCAGGAAGAACCAGTCCTCGTTGTAGATCTCGGGAAAGAACGAGTCCATCCGGTCGGCCGGGACGACCAGGGCCCCGCCACCGATGAACGTGCTCTGCGGCGCCCCGGTCACCCGGTTGGCGTGGCACACCACCGAGTTGTCGGGGAACCCGCCGATGTGCAGACCGACGCCGTCGCGGCCGGGCAGCGCGCCGGCGGCCCGCTCCAGGTCGGCCGCCTCGGGCACGGTGATGTCGTCGTCCAGGAAGACCACGTTCTTCCAGCCGAGCACCCGCGCCAGCACCAGTCCCAGATTGCGCTTCGCGCTCGTGTCCGTCCGCCGCTGCAGCCGGGACCCGCCGAGAACGGTCGAGGTCTCCAGCCCGGGCAACCGCGGCACGCCCGCCGCGGGGAAGTCGACGGCGATGACCCGGTCCACGCCGCGGCCGGTGAGATACCGGAAGACCTTCTCCGCCTCCGAGTGCTTGCTCGACAGCACGAGCAGGGTGCAGTCCAGCTCGACGGCGAGGCGCCCGGCTTCGCTGAGCATGCCGGCCGCCCGGGCGCTCGGGACGATGATGGCGTCGACGGGTGCGCGGCGGACGCCCGGGGCCGACGGCTGGATCAGATTCCGATGGCTCGCGTGGTGGATCCGGCGGTGCGCGTCACCCATTGACCGTCGGCCGCTCGTGCAGGCGGTTCTCGGCCAGCGTCCAGTCCGGGGTCACCACGTCTCCGTTCGGGTTGATCCGGACTCGCATCAGAATGCTGACCTCGGACGAGTCGGGGAAGGCCTTGCGGACGTACTCCTCGTTGCGGTCGCGGAACTTCGCGTCGGTCAACGACCGGACGGCCCCGTACGTTCCGCGTCCGTACATGCCGTTACATAGTGTCACGGTGCGGAGGGCGTTATAAGGATTTTTCCCTCGATAGAAGTGCGCCACGTCCTCGACCAGGCTCCCGTCGGCCTCGTCCAGGACCGGCTCGAAGGTCGCGCCGTCCACGGTCGAGAAGTAGCCGGAGTCCTCGTCGTTCGGCCGCATCTGCTGCCGGACCGGCAGATCGAGGCGGCGGGTGATGTCCCGGTTGACCGGGTTCCAGTCGACCCCGCCGATCAGGACCAGGTGTTTGGTGAAGTCGTCCTCGTCCATCTCCTCGGACCGGCGGATGCGGACGTCGACGGCCGGGTTCACCGCGCGGATGTGGCCGTGCAACTCCAGCAACGCGTCCAGGTCGGCCAGGATGTACGACCGTACGTAGTCGGGGTCGTGGGGGTCGGTGAACGGCATGCGGTCGCGGATCCGCTTCGGCAGGCTGCCGGGCACGATGACGACCGGTCGCTGATCCGGGAAGAACCAGGTGCCGCCGCCGATCGTGTCGACCGGGGCGGACAGGGCGAGGCGCCGGGCGGACAGGGCCGGCGACTCGTCGACCAGCTGCGGCTCCTCCGGGAAGCGCAGGCTCAGCAGCTCGGCGTACAGCTCGTTGCGTTCGGCTCGCTCCTCGTCGCTGAGCTCGCGCTCGCTGAGCAGTCGCGCCGGATCGGACGCCACACTGCGCCGGCTGGCGAAGAAGGTGGCGTATCCCGCCAGGCGATTGGCCGGGGGCAGCACCGGTTTGCGGGTCGATTCCCAGGACGAGATCAGCGACAGGCTCAGCGCGGTCCCGCCGCCCAGCGCCTCGGCGATCTGCTGCTGCGTGACCTTGACACCCGGCCAGTGCCGCTCCCGCAGCGCACGCAGGCGCCGGGCAAGACGGGCATCGGGCGACACTGCCGGCTGCATGTCATTTTCCTTCACTGAACTTCAAGCAAGTGCGACGAAGTTTAGGACGAACGCGGCTGGAAGGCCAGAACGTTAGCTCAAGCAGCCAGATGGCGCTCAAGGACGCGCGTGAACGTGACTGAATCGAGATATCAGCATTGTTCGGCCCCTGAAGGGCGCCTACCATAAGTTCATCGAAGTTCCCTGAAGTGAACTGCAGGGAGATCAGTGATGGCCACAGAGCCCCGCCGACGAAGACGCACCCCGCTCCCGCGTTCTCCACCGCGCCCCGCTCGATCCGTCCGATCTGGACCCGGAAACGCGAATCGCCCCCGGATGCGACCCGGAGGCGACTCAGATGCAAAGCCTGACGTCCGTGGTGAAGACGAGAAGAGACCTGCAATGACCAACTTACCGCTCCTCAGCCTCCTGACCCAGCCCCTGGCCAGCACAGATCACGAGCCGGCGGCCCAGGCGGTGCTGGCCCTCCGCGGCGTTCTGCTGGCGCTGGGTGTGTCCCTGTGCCTGGCAGCTGTCCACCTGGTGCAGCACATCCTGGCCAGCCGGATGCCGCTGAGGCGACTGGCGGCCTCCTTCGTCATCGCGACGACGGCGGCGGCACTCGCCACGGTTGCCTGGAGGATCTACCCGGCCGTGATCTCCGCCCTCTGATCCGGGGACACCCTCCGCCCGGGCGGTGCGGCCGCCGGGCGGAGTGGTGTGTCCGCCGGGCTCAGCGATGCAAGGTCAGGATGAGATCCACGACCAGGGCCGTCCAGCCGGTCTGGTGCCAAGCGCCCAGGCCGGCGCCGTTGTCGCCGTGGAAGTACTCGGGGAAGGCGATCAGGTCCTTCCAGTCCGGGTGGTTCTGGAAGACCTCGGACGCGCCGTAGATCGGGCGCCGGCCCCACGAGTCCGGGACGAACAGCGACACCAGCCGCCGGGACAGGTCGTCGGCGACCGCACTCAGCGGCATCTTGGTCTGCGAGCCGGTCGGGTACTCCACCATCAGGTCGTCGCCGAAGAACGCCGCGAACTCCCGCAGCGCCTCGATCAGCAGGTAGTTGACCGGCATCCAGACCGGGCCGCGCCAGTTGGAGTTGCCGCCGAACAGGCCGCTGGTGCTCTCGGCCGGCTCGTAGCCGACGGTGAACTCCGAGCCGCCCAGGTGGACCGTGAACGGCTTCTCCAGGTGGGCCCGGGAGAGCGTTCTGAGCCCGTACGGGGAGAGGAACTCCTCCGGGTCGAGCATCCGGGCCAGGATCCGCAGCAGCTGGTCCTGGCCCACCATGGACAGCAGCCGCTGCTGGCGGCCGTCGGCCGACAGCCGGCGCGCGCTGATCACGTCGGCGTACTCGGCCTGCCCGGCCAGCAGCCAGCGCAGCCGTGCGGCCAGCTCGGGCAGCCGGTTGAGGGTGCCGGCGGACAGCCGGGTGGTCGCCGCCAGCGGCAGCAGCCCGACGATGGACCGGGCCTTGAGCGGCATCCGGTGCCCGTCGGGCAGACGCAGCACGTCGTAGAAGAAGCAGTCCTCGTCGTCCCACAGCCCCTGCCGGTACGCCGCCTCGGCGATGTACGCGAAGTGCTCGAAGAACTTGGTGGCCATGTCCTCGTAGGTGCGGTCGTGCAGCGCCAGCCGGATCGACATGTCGAGCATGTTGAGCGCGTACATGGCCATCCAGCCGGTGCCGTCGGACTGCTCCAGCACCCCGGCCACGGGCAGCGCCGCGGACCGGTCGAACGGGCCCACGTTGTCCAGCCCGAGGAAGCCGCCCTCGAAGACGTTGTTGCCGCCGACGTCCTTGCGGTTGACCCACCAGGTGAAGTTCAGCAGCAGCTTGTGCATGACCCGGGCCAGGAAGTCGAAGTCCCGCCCACCGTCGATCTCGAAGACGTTGAGCGCGGCCCAGGCGTGCACCGGCGGGTTGACGTCACCGAAGGCCCACTCGTACGCGGGGATCTGGCCGTTGGGGTGCATGTACCACTCGCGCAGCAACAGCAGCAGCTGCGACTTGGCGAAGCCCGGATCGACCCGGGCGATCGAGACACAGTGGAAGGCCAGGTCCCAGGCCGCGTACCAGGGGTACTCCCAGGGGTCGGGCATGGAGATGACGTCGAAGCTGTTCATGTGCCACCAGGCGTTGTTGCGCCCGTAGCGCCGGCCGGGCGGCGGTGGCGCCGAGCCGGGATCGCCGTGCAGCCACTGCTTGACGTCGAAGTGGTAGAACTGCTTGCCCCACATCAGCCCGGCGATGCCCTGCCGGGCCACGGCGGCTTCCTCGGCCGAGGCCGCGGCCGGGATGAGCTCGGCGAAGTAGGCGTCCGCCTCGGCCAGCCGGTCCCGAACCACGGCCGCGTAGCCATCGCCGAGGTCGGGCGCCCCGGGCCCGTCGTCGGTGCGGGTGAGCCGCAGCCGGATCTCGCGGGTCTGCCCCGGGCCCAGCGTCACCTCGTAGTGCAGCGCGCCCTTGGTGCCCACGCCGGCCGGGTTGACCGTCGGGGCGCCGGCGACGAGGTGGTCGTTGATGCCGTCCTTGGGGTACATGCTCGTGCCGGGCAGGCCCCAGAGCCGCTGCGCGTTCGTCTCGTTGTCGCACATCAGCGCGGGCGGCGCGTCCTCGCCGTCCAGGGTGATGTGCCCGAGGGTGCGGTGCTCGCCGTCGAGGCGCCCGGGGCTGCCGGTGATCACCGGGACCGGCCGGTTGGGCAGGCCCCACGACCACGTGTTGCGGAACCACAGCGACGGCAGCACGTGCAGCGTGGCCTCGTCCGGGCCGCGGTTCGACACGGTCACGACGATGCACATGTCGTGCACGTCGGCCTTGGCGTAGTCGACCGTCACGACCCAGAACCGGTCGTCGTCGAAGACGCCGGTGTCGATCAGCTCGTACTCCGGCTCCTCCCGGGAACGGTGGCCGTTGACGCGGACCAGTTCGTCGTACGGGAAGGGGGCCTGGGGGTAGTGATAGCGCCAGCGCATCCACGAGTGGGTCGGCGTGGAGTCCTGGTACCACCAGTACTCCTTGGCGTCCTCGCCGTGGTTGCCGCCGTCGCCGCCGAGGCCGAACATCCGTTCCTTGAGGATCGGGTCGGCGCCGTTCCACAGGGCCAGGGCGAAACAGAACGTCTGCCGGTCGTCGCAGACGCCGGCCATGCCGTCGTCGTTCCACCGGTACGCCCGGGAGCGCGCGTGGTCGTGCGGGAAGTAGTCCCAGGCGGTGCCGTGCTCGCTGTAGTCCTCCCGGACCGTGCCCCAGGCCCGTTCGGCGAGATAGGGCCCCCACGCACGCCAGGGCCGCTCGCCGGAGTCCGCCTGCGCCAGGCGCTCGCGCTCCGCCACGCCGCCGCCCACCCCCTTCGTCCGGACCTCGCTGCATTGTTACCGGCAGGTGTTACGAACACTAACGGAGGCCGTGCCCGAAGATCGTCCGGCTTAACAATGGCCCGGCACACTGGCCCGATGACCTCGGTGTTCGCCGTCGCCGCCGGATTCGTGATCGCGTTGGTGACCACCCCGGTCGGCGTCTCCGGCGCGGTGTTCCTGCTGCCGGTGCAGCTCAGCGTGCTGGACGTGCCCAACCCGGCGGTGACGCCGACAAACCTGCTGTTCAACGTCGTGTCCGGGCCGGGTGCGCTGCTGCGCTACCGGCGCCGGGGCAGCCTGGCCAGCCCGCTGACCAGGCTGCTGCTGCTCGGCACGCTGCCCGGTGTGACGGCCGGGGCGGTCCTGCGGGTCTTCGCGGTGCCCGGCCCGGGAGTGTTCCGGGTGATCGTCGCCGTGCTGCTGCTGCCGCTCGGCGTGTGGCTCTGCCTGCGCGAACCACCACCACCGCCGGAACGGCCGGTGACCGGACGACCACCGCAGCGGGGCGTCGTCGCGCTGGCCCTCGGCGTCGGGGTGGTCGGTGGCGTCTACGGCATCGGCGGCGGGTCGATCCTGGGCCCGATCCTGGTCGGCCGCGGCCTGCCGGTGGCGGTCGTCGCGCCCGCGGCACTGGCCTCGACCTTCGTCACGTCGGTGGCCGGCGCCGCCGCCTTCGCCGTGCTGGGCTGGGCCGGACCGGGCGACATCGCCCCGGACTGGGGCATCGGCCTGCTCTGCGGGGCGGGCGGCCTGGTCGGCGGGTACGTCGGCGCGCACCTGCAACCGCGCCTGCCGGAACGCGGGCTGCGGCTGGTCCTCGGCGGGCTGGCGGTCGCGGTGGCGGTCCTCTACGCCGGCCAGGTCGCGCTCGGGCGCTGACCGGCCGTCGTTAAGGTCGGCCCATGCCTGCCTCCGACTACGTCAAGAAGCTGCGCGCCCGGGTCGGCCACGACCTGATCATGTTCCCGACGGTCAGCGCGATCATCCTCAACGACCGCGGCGAGATCCTGCTCGGGCAGCGCAGCGACAACCACCAGTGGTCGGTGATCGCCGGGATGATGGACCCCGGTGAGCAGCCCGCGGACGCGCTGGTCCGCGAGGTCGAGGAGGAGACCGGCATCCAGGTCGAGATCGAACGCCTGGCCGGGGTGGCCCTGCACGAGGTGGTCTACGGCAACGGCGACCGCTGCCACATGGTCAACACCTGGTTCCGCTGCCGGGCGGTGGCCGGCGAGGCCCGGGTCAACGACTCCGAGTCGATCGCAGTCGGCTGGTTCGCCCCGGACGCGCTGCCCGAGCTGAACCCGTTCGCCCTGGTCCGGATCCGCACGTCGCTGCCGGAGAACGCGCCGGCCTGGTTCGCCGGGCCCGGCGAGAACGCGGTCCCCGGTTACTGACCGGTACCTATATGATCGCCGCTTGCATGCCGGTACACGGGGAGGCGACCCATGGATGAAACGCGCACCGCACCTGATCAGCCGGCATTTCCGCCGCAGCCACAGCCACAGCGCTCGCTCCGGCGCGTCTGGGGGACGGTCACCGCTGTGGTGCTGGTGCTGGGCTGTCTGGGCGGGGCCGGCTTCCTGGGTGTGCACGCGATGCGGTCGACCACACCGCCGGTCACGAAGGGCCTGAGCTTCCCGGGCGCGCCGGCCGCGCCGGGCGCGACCCCGGACACGGAGGCCGACACGGCCACCGGCCCGCGGGCCAGCACCTATCCGGTACGCACGGCCGACGACCTCAAGCGGGTCTGCGAGCAGTGGTACTACCCGAAGTCGCCGAAGGTGAAGTCGTCGGGCACCCAGCCGGTCAGCATCTTCGCCCAGGACAGCAAGGACTTCGACACCAAGCACGAGGCCACCCTGTTCGACATCCCGAACTGGTACACGAAGCCGAAGCAGCAGGCGTGGGACCCGTCGTCCCCGGGCAAGGTGCGCCTGGTGGCCTGCGTGGACCTGGTGCAGACCGGCAAGAAGATCAAGAGCTGCAAGTACGACGACCCCAAGGGCCTCAAGATCCCGCTGCGCGAGGCCAAGTACCGGCTGGCCCTGTACGAGGTGGCGACGGGCAAGAAGGTGATCGAGAAGACGCTGTCGGGCGAGGACGAGGAATGCCCGTTCATGGTGCTGCTCGGCGCCGATCGGAACGTCTACAGCCAGGTCGGCGACCGCCAGTACTACGAACTGCTGAAGAAGTACGTCGAGAAGTAGGCGGCCGCACTCACTCGTCCGCGTCGCCTCTGGCCGCGACATCCTGCAGCAGCCGCAGAAACACCGCGACCAGCGGCGTGACGGTGGCGTCGGTCATCGTGACGACCTGCAGGTCGCGGTGCGGCACGGGAGGACGCAGGGCCCGATGGGCGGTGCCCGGTGCGTGGGCGAGCGCCAGCCGGGACACCAGGGCGACGCCGATGCCGGTGCCCACGAGTGCCTGGGCGACGTCGTACGACGCGGTCTGGAAGCGGATCCGCGGCACGAAGCCGGCGGCCGCGGTGACCCGGTCGAACTGGGCCCGGGCGGCGTGACCGGCCAGGATGGTCACCCAGGCCTCGTCGCGCAGCTGCGCCAGGCCGACGGGGGAAGCCCCGGCCAGCGCGGGATGGTCGTCGGGCAGCACGACGACCATCGGGTCGCGCAGCAACGGATGGAGGGTGACCCGCTCCGGCGGCGTGAGCGGGGTGTCCCAGGAGGCGATGACCGCCACGTCGAGGCGGCCGGCGACAACCTCGTCGATGCCCACGTCGGACGTGATGTCGGTGACGGTCAGGTCGGCGTCCGGGTAGCGGTGGCGCAGGGCGGTGAGCGCCGGTGGCAGCAGGTGCAGAGCGGCGGCCTGGAAAGCGCCGATCCGCAGCCGAAGGGAGAGACGCCCGAGCAGCCCGTCGAGCCCGGAAGCGGCGCGCCGCGTCTCCTCGTCGATGACCCGTCCATGCTGGGCCAGCAGGGCGCCGGCGGCAGTGAGGGCGGCGCCCCGCGGCCCACGATGCACCAGGGTCGTCCCCAGCTCCCGCTCCGCCTTGGCCAGCTGCTGCGTGACCGCCGCGGGCGTGCGACCCAGCGCCTGCGCTGCCCCAGCCATCGAACCGAAGCGGTCGATGAGCGCGAGCAGCTGCAGCTGGGCCGGCTCCATGCGTGAAGAATAGCTAACGCTACCTGCCGAATCGCAGCCTTCACTTCACACTCGGATGCCCGCACGCTGGTCCCATGCCCACTCACCTGGCTGCTTTCATCGGCACAACCTGGCTGCTCGCCATGCTCCCCGGCGCCGGACAGGCCCTCATGGTCCGCCAGACCCTGACCGGCGGACTCCGCGCAGCATGGGCAGGCATCGCGGGCACGGCGACCGGGCTGCTGATCTGGACGACCGCAGCCGCCGCCGGCCTGTCGGCGATCATCCTGGCCAACCCCGGCGCGTACGCAACAATCCGCGCGGCCGGTGGTGCGGTGCTCGCCATCCTCGGCGTGAACACCCTGCTGTCCCTGCGCAAGCCCCCGCCCACAGCCGGAGCGCCGCAGCGGCCGGTCCGGTGGGGCAGCTACCTCGCCGGGCTGGCGACCAACCTCGGCAACCCCAAGGCCGGTGTCTTCGCTATCTCGCTGCTCCCCCAGTTCGTGACGGCGGACGGGCCGGTGCTGCTGTCGAGCCTCGCCCTCGGTGGCTTGTGGGCGGTGGTCACGGCCTGCTGGTACGTGGTGTTCACCTGGGCGGTGAACCGGGGACGGTCGTTCGCGTCCCGGCCGGCGGTGCATCGCCGGGTGCAGGTGGTCACCGGCGGGGTGCTGGTCCTGCTCGGAGTGGCGGTCGCCGCCGGCGTCTGACACCACCTCCGGGCGAAGCCCACCCGCCGAGCGCCACCCGGTCGCGCCTCACCCCGCCGCGCCTTACCCCGTCGCACCGCGCGCCGTCGCACCGCACCTCGCCGCACCGCACCGCACCCCAACCGCACCCGCCGCGCCCGCTCGGCCGCAGCTCGCCCAATCGCGACCGCCCAACCACAACCGCCTAACCACACCGCCCAGCCGCGACCGCGCGGTCTCAGGCCAACCAGCCCGGCCGGATCAGCCCCGCCTCGTAGGCCTGCACCACCACCTGCGCCCGGTCCCGCGCCCCCAGCTTCACCATCGTGCGGCTGACGTGCGTCTTGGCCGTCGCCGGGCTGATCAGCAGACGGGCCGCGATCTCGTCGTTGGACAGCCCCTCGCCGACCAGGACCATCACCTCGCGTTCCCGGTCGGTGAGCTGCTCCAGCGCGCGTTCGGCCTCCTCGGGCGGCCCCGACGGACGACCGCGCCCGCCCGGGGTGGCGAATTCGCCGATGACCCGCCGGGTGACGCTCGGCGACAGCAGGGCGTCGCCGGCCGCGACCGCCCGGACCGCGCGGAGCAGCTCGACCGGTTCAGTGTCTTTGACCAGGAAGCCCGATGCGCCGGTGCGCAACGCCTCGAAGACGTACTCGTCCAGCTCGAACGTGGTCAGGATGACCACCCGGGTGCCGGCCAGGGCCGGGTCCGCGGCGATGCGGCGGGTCGCCTCCAGGCCGTCCACCCCTGGCATCCGGATGTCCATGAGCACCACGTCCGGGCGGGTCTCGGCGGCCAGCCGGGCCGCCTCCAGCCCGTCGCCCGCCTCGGCGACCACCTCGATGTCCGGCTCGGCGTTCAGCAGGGCCCGGAATCCGGCCCGCACCAGGGCCTGGTCGTCGGCCAGCAGCACCGTGATCATGCAGGCTCCCTTGTCGGGGTGGTGGGCAGAACCGCGGAGACCAGGTAACCGCCGTCGGGCAACGGGCCCGCTTCGAGGGAGCCGCCCAGGCTGGCGGCCCGGGCCCGCATCCCGGCGATGCCGCTGCCGCCGTCGTCGGTCTCCGGTGCCGCGTCGAGGTCCGGTCGAGGGGCCGGTCTGCCGGCATCGTTGCGGATCGTCAGGCGCAGCTCGTCCGGGCCGTAGGTGACGGAGACGGTGGCCGCGGTGCCGGTCGCCGCGTGCCGGCGTACGTTCGTCAGGGCTTCCTGGACGATCCGGTACGCCGCGCGGTCCACCTCCGCCGGCAGGTCCCGCCGCTCCCCCACGGTCTCGGTCGTCACCGGCAGGCCGGCGTCCGCCGTGAGGTCGGTGAGGCGGTCCAGGCCGAGCGCGGGCTGGCGGGGTGCGGCCTCCTCCTCGGGGCGCAGCACGCCGAGCACGGCGCGAACCTCCCGCAGCGCCTCCGCACTCGCGGTCTTGATCGCGGTCAGCGCCTCGCGGGCCTGCTCCGGCCGGTTGTCCATCAGGTGCAGGCCCACCCCGGCCTGCACATTGATCAGCGACAGGTGATGGCCGAGCACGTCGTGCAGCTCGCGGGCGATGCGCAACCGCTCGTCGGCGGCCTGGCGGCGTTCCTGCTCCTCGCGGGCGCGGGCCCGCTCGGCGTTGACCTTCGACATCTCGGCGAGGTACGCCGCACGGGCCCCGGCGGCACTGCCGAGCCACGCGGTCAGGGCCAGCCCGAAGCCGGTGAACACGGCGTCGCGCGCGGTCGGACGGGCGGCAGCCGCGATCCCGAGCGGATCGGCGCAGACCACCATGACGACGAGGTAGGCCAGGTAGCCGCCGGCCACGGCGATCAGCGCGGAGCGGCGGTGGCCGGTGCGCACCGCGGTGAACAAGGCGATGACCGGCGCGACAGCGTACGTCCAGGACGGGACGGCGAGGACGGCGTACCCGAGCGAGGCCGCGCCGGCGACCGCTAGCACCACGACCGGCGCGCGTCCCCGCCAGGCCAGGGCCAGGGGGCCGGCCAGCAGCAGGGCGCAGGCGATGACGTCCCACGGGTGAGCCAGGTGGGCGGCGTGCGTCCAGTTGCCGAAGATGTGGAAGCAGAGAGCGGTGATGACCGCACCACGCCAGTGCCCGTGCCGTGACCGGCGACGTGCGTAACCGGGCCAGTCCGCCGAGCGGCTGCGGCGGCGCCACTCCTCCCACTCCGCCTTGCGGGCAGCAGCAGACGGTCTCCCCCGGAGGGAAGACGGCTGGTCGCGTACGCCCGGGTCTGGCACGTTCTCGAACCTACGGCACCGCGGCTGGGCCGGGCATCCGCACGAAGAACGACGGTCTCGTGCGCCTCAGGTACTACAGCCGGCCGTCGCGTACTCCTGAGGGCGTATGGCGGTGGGCGTACCGGATGCTCCGCCGGGCCGACGCGGCCCGGCGCCGGATCCGCCACCCTGGAAGTCAGTCCCGCCACGTTTCAGGAGGTCACCGTGTATCCCAGCGATCCCACCCGGTCCGGTCCGAATCGGCTCCGCACCTCCGACACCGAGCGCGAGCAGGTGGCCGAGATCCTGCGGGCCGCGATGACCGAGGGCCGGCTCACCCTCGAGGAGGGCGAGGAAAGGCTCGGTCAGGTGTACGCGGCCAAGTACCGCGACGAGCTTGCCCCGCTGACCGCCGACCTGCCCCACAACGGCCGCCGCGCACTGGCCGCCACGCCGGAGGCGCAGGCCGCGACACGCCGGGGCGTACGCCGCCACGCCGGCTTCGTCGCGATGCTGGCCCTCTTCCTGACCGGCCTCTGGGCGCTCTCCGGAGCACACTTCTTCTGGCCCGCGATCCCGCTGGTGTTCCTGGTCATGGGCCTGATGCGGCACGCGCGGTACGGTCGCTACCGGGCCGAGTACGCCTACCGCCACCACGTCGCACCGTGGAACGCACCGACCTACAGGTGATCGTAACCACTCCACAATAGACGTGGCGGTCGTTGCCCGCCCTTCCCCGCTCTGCGACAGTGGCCAGGTTTACCCCCGGCCATGTCGCGCCGGGGTCACGGGGAGGGGTGGGCACGACCATGATGGGTCCGTCGCACGCGCTGTCGGGCGCGGCCGTCTGGCTGGCCGGCAGCTGGGCCTTGGATCACTTCGCGGGGTACGCCCAGTCGCCGCTCGCGATCGCGGTCGGCACCACGGTCTGCGCGGGTGGCGCCCTGCTGCCCGACCTGGACCTGTCCGGCAAGGTGACCCGCAACCAGGGCGGCGCTACCGTGGCCCGCACGTTCGGCGTGTTCTCGCTGTTCGTGGCCGAGGTCATCGAGAAGATCTCGCTCGGCATCTACACGGCGACGAAGCTGAGCAAGGACCCGCGCCGCAACAACGGTCACCGCACATTCACCCACACGCTGCCGTTCGCGGCGCTGGTCGGCTGGGGCACGACGGCACTGTGCGCGGGCTCCGGCAAGTGGGCGGTCGTGGCGGTGGTGTTCTTCATGGCCGGCCTGGCCCTGCGCGGGCTGTTCGACGAGTGGGCCGAACGCGCCGGCTGGGTGATCGTGACCCTGGCCTCGGGCGTCATCGCGTGGTTCACGGCGGCGAACCTGCCCGGCGACCGCGGCTATCCGATGCTGGGCTTCGCGGTCGGCGTGGGCTGCGTCGTGCACCTGCTGGGCGACATGATCACCAAGAACGGCGTACCGATCCTGTGGCCCATCCCGATGGGCCGCCGCATGTGGCGCATGATCGGGGTCCCGAACGGCATAGCGATCAAGGTCGGCGGTCGTGGCGAGGTGCTGGTGCTGCGCACTTTGTTCACGCTGATCGCCATCCTGTCGGTCTGCGGCATGTTCGCCCCGCACGTGCTGCAACGCCTGGACCTCGACGCCTGGGCCGACGGCGGCTGAGCGACGTGCGGGCCGTCGAGAGCTTCGTCGCCGGCAAGGCCGGCGATCCCCAGCTCTGCGAGGACGCCGTCATCGTGACGGAGGGTCACGCGGCGATCGTGGACGGCGCCACAGACATAACCGGCCAGGGGTACGGCGTGCCGGCCGTCACCGGGGGCCGATGGGCGATGGCGGCCTGCGTCTCGGCCATCACCGCTCTCCCCGAGGACGCCGACGTGGAGTCGGCCACTGTCCGCCTGACCTCGACACTGGCCGAGCGGATCGACCCGGAGCTGCCGCCGCACCTGCGCCCGAGCGCGTCGGTGACCATCTACTCGCGGCAGCGCAGGCAGGTGTGGCAGCTCGGAGACGTCGGCTTCTCCTACGCCGGGATGCCGGCGGCGGTAGGGCAGCCGCGGAAGCCGCTCGACCGGATCGCCGCCGAGTTCCGGGCGGCGGTGATCGCGGCCGAGATCGCCGGCGTCGGGACCGGAGCGCTGGATCTGACTGTCACCGATCCGGGCCGGCTCGCGGCCCGGGCGCTGATATCCCGCCAAGGCGCGCTGCGCAACACCACCGGTCCCTACGGCTTCGCGGCGATCGACGGCCGTCCGGTGCCGCCCTCACTCATCGTCGTGCACGACGTGCCCCGGCACGTCGAAGAGCTGGTGCTGGCCAGCGACGGCTATCCGGTGATCCTGCCGACGCTGGCGGAGACCGAGGCGCGGCTGGCCGAGCTGCTGGCGGAGGACCCGCACTGCATCGGCCCGCTGTGCGGGACCAAGGGCGTCATGGCCGGCCAGACCAGCTTCGACGACCGCTCCTACCTACGCCTCCGCCTCTCCTGACGGGACATCCGCTCAGCGAGAGATCAACTTCAGGTCACTCGACCAGGTAGAGGAAGGTGGGCGGCTCCGCCCCGGCACGCTTCCGGATCGCAACGACCTCAGGTGACTCGAAGAAAGCCCGCGCCTCGGCGACCGTCGTCCACTGCGCGAGGTGCACGATCAAATGAGGGTCGTCGTCGGCGTGCAGCACCTCGAAGCCGAGCTCGCCACCCGCGGCGCGAAGGTCGGCGGCCGCGTCGAAGGCTGCGCGCCAGCGGTCGACATCAGCAACGCGATGGATGACCACGACACGCGTCATGCACGTCCCTTTCTGAACTCGGCCCAGCCCCCCGATCTTGGTGGAGCCACGGGAGCAGCGCACGATCGGCGGATGTCACCCTGACTGGCTGAAAGTGGCCCGGTCAAACGCTACCGGACGTCATTGCGGTGCCCAGCCCCGCGCACAGTCAGCGGCATGACAGTGCGCTGCCGACTCCGGGGGAAGCGGCTCAAGGGATGATCACAGCGTGGCACAACTACCCGAGAATGTCCGGTCAGCGCTTCGCTTCTTCGCCTTCTACCTGGCCGAAGGCACGCTCGTCATGGACCTGCTGGAGGACATCGACTATCGCTCCGTCTTCCTGACGTACGGCTCGGGCCTGGAGCAGGTATTCGCTGTCTTCGCCAATGTTCTGGACGTCGACGAGTCGGGTCTGGTGACCAACTACCCCGACGCGGAGTATCGCGCCGCCCAGTGGATCCGAAGCGCCTGCGACAGCAACTACGAGGTGAGTCCTCCGTTCGCTGATTGGGAGCTCGAATTGCCGCTGTAAACGGCGCCCATGGCTGGGGACCCGCCTCGCCGGCCGCGTTTCGTTCGGCCCCTACCTGCTGCCAGCTGCGCAGAAGCCCTTCCCGTTGATACCCGTACGCTTCCGCGGCTCGCCACGATCCTTCGTTCCATGGCTCCACGAACAATTCCAGCCGCTGGATGTCCTCCAGCGAGCTGGCCCAAGCCGTGAGAATCCGTAGCGCAGTGCTGACGTATCCGCGGCGTCGGTACTCAGGTGCGATCCAATAGCCGGTGGACGCTCGCCCGGTGGAGACGTTGCCGGTCCAGAGGCCGATGCTGCCCACGGCGACATCAGTTTCGGCGTCGGCGATCGCGAAAGAGTCGGTGAGCTTGCTGCTCCGATGAAGCCGTCCGCAACCGGGATGTGCCACCTCATCGCGGCTCCGTGCGGGCCTGACCGTTGTCGTCAGCGTCGCCGCCGAGCGGTTTCGCCGTACCCGTACACGCCGCCGGCTGACTCATATGCGACCCGCGGCTGAGCCTGCACACGGGCGCTTCTGCGGCCGATAGGTTCGCTTGATGCTGATCGGTGCGTGCCAGACGCCGGAGATTCTCGGTGATGTGGACGCGGCGGTGCGCGTCGTTTGTGACTTCGCCGGGCAGGCGGACGCGGCAGACGTCGATCTGCTGCTGTTCCCGGAGTGCTTCCTGCAGGGCTATCTGGTCACCGACCAGCATGTGCAGACCCATTCGCTGGAGGTGGAGTCCTCCGAGTTCGCCGCGGTCCTGGCGCGGCTGGCCGCAGTGCGCCAGTTGCTGGTCCTGGGCATCATCGAACGACGCAACCACGAGTACTACAACACGGCAGTCGTCATCACAGGCGGACACGTCCTGGGCAGCTACCGCAAAATGTTTCTGACCAGCGGCGAAGCGGTGTTCACGCCGGGCGACGACTATCCGGTCTTCGATTGCGGCGGCGTGCGCTTCGGCATCAACATCTGCTACGACACCCAGTTCCGGCAAGCCGCGGCCGCAGTCGCCGCGGCCGGGGCGCAAATGCTGCTCGTGCCGGCGCAGAACATGATGCCCCGGGACAAGGCACTGTGGTGGCAGCACCGCCACAACGACATCCGGGCTCAGCGTGTCCACGAAACGGGCATGTGGCTGGCATCGGCCGACGTCACCGGCGAGCGGGACAACACCCGAGTGGCCCTCGGCCCGACCTGCATCATCGATCCAGCCGGCCACGTGGTCGCTCACGTCCCGCCCGGAGCCACCGGCATGGCGATCGCCGAAATTCGCCAGCCGTAGCCCTACACAAGGATCGCGGCATGCGAGGGAATCTTGCTGAGTCGCTTCACTACAACCCAGCCATGGTTGCGCAACGGAACGTCCTCTACGAGAAAAGGCTCTATGCCGCGGAAGCGGCCCAGCATTGGGCCCGGCGAGGACTTTGGTCAGGTGCCACCATCGAGGCCTTGACCAGCTGGCGGACGATATCCCGGCGGCCCTCCACCCGAATACTTCTCCCGTGCTGCTGTGGCCGACACCCACGAGCCGTCCTCGAAGAGGTACTCGACGGGAGCTCACCACCTCCGCAGCACGAGCACTGACGAAGCTCATCGACGAGCTCGACAGCGAGTTCCACCGACGTACCCTCCCTGACCCACACTTGTGCTCCACCCTGCCGTGGTGGGATCGGCGACGCCCGTTGTAGGCGACAGCAATCCCGACGTGCGTGAACGGGTAGGCGTCAGTGGGCCGGGCTTTGATCGCGCCTCATAGGGACAGGCCAGTGCGTCGACCACTCGGAGAACTGGCGTGCGATGGGGCGGCCCTGCAACTATCGTCCGGCGGCGGACGGAGTACTCGATGCCTGTGGCCATCTATCGTGCCTGAGAGTTGACAGTGGAAGCCTCATTAGCGCGAGAGAATCGCGTGGTCCTCGATGTCGTCCAAGCCGCCCTCGGCCTGATCTCCCGTGAAATGCGGGCCATCTCGGTTCGCGCGGAGCCGGACCGGGTCATTCTCTACGTCGCCGTTCATGAGCGCAGTGCACAGGTCGAGGAAGCCGTCGATGACTTGGTATTCGAGCTGCACGCCCTCCAAGACAAGCTCATCGACATCGAGGCATCAATCCACGTCGGCGAGCCGGGCGCCCGCTGGCCGGGACACCTCGGCCGGCGCGTCTACCTGGCGAAGGATTAGTCGGCCGGAGCGCACTACGCCGCATGGATCGCGGCAGATCCCTGGCGAATGCCTGCCACATCACCCGCTCAGCCGCCGACCGGGCGCCCAGACGCCCAGTCTGAGCGGGTTGGTCTTCGGGCACGGACCCAAGGCCTTCGGTCACGCAGCTGACTCCCCTTGGTCAGCCGTTGTCACCGTCGTTCGCCGCCGAGGGCAGCGAACAGCGTCGGCAGTGAGTGGTGCAGCTCCTTTCCCATTGCGGTACGTGCGAGGGCGAACGCGCGCATTCGGCGTAGCCCCAAGCGATGAAGAGACGGCACAGATCGGCGCACTAACATCGGCAGGACAATGCGCTGGCCCGCCGCTGTGTTGCCTTCGCCTGCCTCGTGGTCGCCGGCCTGACCACGGTCCACACGCGATGATCCCGGCGCTGGACGACCTGCTGTGGTTCGCGTCGGATCTGCCCGGCGTGAGGAACCGGGCCTCCGCTCTGGTCGATCTGGTGGCGCGGCTCCCGACCGTACGGCTCGACACGGTCCTGGCCAGGCCGCAACAGTTGGCGCCGTTCCTGCAGCCCGCTCAGCTGGACCGGCTGGTCACCGTCGGGTTACGCGGAATGCGTCAGTCGCGGGCCTGGAGCTGGCGGGCTGCCGCTATCCGGTCGGACGGTAGCTGCTCGGCGCCCAGAGCATGGTCGATGAGTCCGTTCCGATAGCCCGCATGCGGGACCTGCGGTGCCAGCTCCAGCAGGAGGTCCAGGTCGGTGACCGAGCCTGTGGCCCGGGTCCGGTACGCCGCGCCGGCCGCCCGCAGCGTGATCTCCTGCGGCTCGTGCTCGAGGGCCTGGCCGACCAGACCGGCGGCCGCGGCGAAGTCACCGCGCTCCGCCTGCAGATCAGCCAGATCGAGATAGAGCGACCAGTTGCCCGGCTCGAGCCGCAGCGCCCGCTCGAAAGCAGCCACTGTCTGCCCCCGGTCGCCGAGAACGCGCCAGGTCCCCGCGCGGACGACCTCGGTGAGCATCACCCGCGCCACCGAGTCCGCGCGGTCACACAGGGCCAACGACTCATCCGTACGCCCACACAAGCGCAACAGGATCGCCATGCGCGCCATCGCTTCCGGCTCGGGCTCCCGGTCACAGACCAGGTTGATGGCCCGCAGCCACGGCCGCAGATGCCCGCGAACCACGTCGTTGTTGAGGTCGGCGCCGTAATCGGTGATGTTCAGGCAGGCATCGGAGAGGCCGGCCGCCGTGACCGCTGCGAGGAAGCGCTCATCGCCGAACCAGGGCGCCGACGCCCAAGGAACGCCGGGACGATAGCCGATCACCGAGCCCAGCCGCCCGGCCGCAGCATCCATGTCGCCGTCAAGGAAACGCACGTAGGCATCAAGCACGAACTGCCAGAGATCGCTGGGCGCCGCGACGGCCGCCGCCACTTCGCCAGGAAACTCCCGACGCAGTTCGCCGAGAAACTCGTACGGCTCGGGGTCGCTGGGGTCGTCCGCGATCGCCCCAGCGGAATACTTCACCGCCTCGGCCGGCGAGCCACCGCAATGCGCCAGAACCCGCGCGAGGGCCAGCGATCCGGACTTCGACACGAAACGGCACACTACCCGATCGAAGCCGGGTTCACCCCTGCCGAGAAAGTAATCGACTGGACGGTGGTCTGCATGCAGCAGCTGACACGTGCGGCCGGCGGCAGACGAGCACGCCGGTGACGAGGCGAAGGATTATTCACGCATGGGCGTAGAACGGATCTCGGAGTCCTTCGTGGTCGAGACGGAGTTCCGCTGGCTTCCCATGAAGCGCAGCAACGTCTAGCGATAGTCAGACCAGCCTCGGCGCTCCTGGCCCTGAGCGGCGGCGAGCATTGCCCGGAAAATTCTCGTCCGGTGCCTTCGCCGGTACCGATGAGGATTGCTGGGCCGGTCAGCTCCACCTGAAGTCTTCGGAGTCGTTCTGCCCGCCCGACACGGTGCAAGAAATCATGGTGGGCAGGTGGCGGTAACCTTCGGTATCGCTCCGATAGAGGCATCTGTCGGTGCCGATGTTCTTGAGCCGGTTCATGCCGTTGAGAGTGTTGACGTAGGGCAGCCACAACTGCTTGCCCGGCATCGCCGGGTCGCACAGCTCGACGTAGACAGTCTCGTTGAACTGGTTGTTCGGAGCGGACAGACACCAAAGGCCACGGGGGTCCCAGCGGTGGTTCACGATCCGATAGATGTTGTTGCCTCCGGCGTACTCGAAACGCCACTGGGCGTTTCCGCCGTACACCGCGCAGGGGCTCCTCGGGGCGAAGTATGCGTTGACGGTCGCGGCCCCGTTCCCGTCGAACGCCTGGTAAAGGCAGACGAGGCTGTTCGCGTGCATGATCGTCACCGGCGGGGCGGCGGCCACCGCCGGCGACGCCGCCACAGCACTGCCGGTGATCAGCAGCGCGAACGCAGCAGCGAAACTCAGTAATCTACGCATCCCGCTTCTCCCCCGAATATCGGCAACCCCCGAATAGGTTGCCTGCACTCCCAGGACAGCGAACCTTCGAAGTTTCGGCCAGAGTTGTGACGGTCACACGACATAGGGAACGTCGCGGGGTCGAAATACGGCTGCTGCTCCGGCAACGTCGCGTTACGGTGCTCCGATGCAGGCGGACGCGGCCCATCGGGCAACCCAGGCAGCCCTGTCAGCCGCCGCATCGCTCGGCCTGACCGCCCACCACACCGTCGTGCTGCACAACTCCAACGCACTCACCCTGCGCCTTCAGCCCTGCGACGTGCTGGCCCGGGTCGCTCCGGCAGCACACCAGTCCGCCCAGTTCGAAGTGGACGTCGCTCAGCGACTGTTCGAGCTCGGCAGCCCGGTGGCCGCCCTGGAGACGCCCGAGGTCTTCGTCCGGGGCGACTTTGTGGTCACCCTGTGGACCTACTACGAACCGGTGACCACGCAAGCGATCCCGCCCGCGGACTACGCCGGCGCGCTCGAGCGGCTGCATGCCGGGATGCGGCGGGTCGATCTGGCCGCCCCGCACTTCACGGATCGGATCGCCGAGGCCTGGACGCTCGTGGCCGACCATGACCGGACGCCGAAGCTCATCGACGCGGACCGGGCCTTTCTCGCCGGCACGTTGGACCGGCTGCGCCGGGCGGTCAGCGACAGCGGCCGGCCCGAACAGCTCCTGCACGGCGAACCTCACCCGGGCAATCTGCTCCCGACCGCGCTCGGCCCGCTCTTCATCGATTTTGAGACGTGCTGCCGTGGACCGGTCGAGTTCGACCTGGCCCACGCACCCGGCGAGGTCGCGGACTTCTATCCGGGGGTCGACCACGACCTGCTCCGCGACTGCCGGGCCGTCATGCTGGCGATGATCACTGCGTGGCGCTGGGATCGCGACGACCAGTTTCCCGACGGCCGGCGGCTCGGCGTCGAGTGGCTGAGTGACCTCCGCGAGGCGACGGCGCGCTAGGTCAGGCGTCCGCGTAGCACTCGACGATCGACACGTCGAGCGGGAACCGCACCTCGATGCCCCCGAACAGCAGCTCCCCCGCCTGGGCCGCGCTCGCCCGCACCGCCTCCGCCACCTGCTCCGTCTCCTCGACCGGGCAATGGACCCCCACCTCGTCGTGCACGAACAGCACCAGCTCCGCTCGCAGCCCCTCCAACGCCGTGCGCAGCGTCGCCAGCAGCACCAGCGCCCATTCGGCCGCCGTTGCCTGGATCACGAAGTTGCGGGTGAAGCGGCCTCGCGCCCGCCCCGATGCCCCGCCCTGCGGCTCCGCCGACCCGGACTCCTCCGGCGGCTCCAGGCCTGCGTCGCGCCAGGCCGTGGAGGCCGGCGGACAGGTGCGGCCCAGCCAGGAGCGGACCAGCCCGCCCGCCTCGCCCGTGCGGGCCGCGGCCTCCACGTAATCGAAGGCCGTGGGGTAGCTCTGCCTCAGCACCGCCAGGGCCGGGATCGCCGCGCCGCCGGTCTGGCCGTACATCGCGCCCAGCAGAGCCACCTTGGCCTTGGCCCGGTCGCCGGCGAACGAGTCGGCCGCCAGCGCCGCGTAGAGGTCTCCGGCGGCGCCGGCGCGGGCCAGCCGGGAGTCGCCGGACACCGCCGCCAGCACGCGCGGCTCCAGCTGGCCCGCGTCGGCGACCACGAAGCGCCAGCCGGGGTCGGCGACCACCGCCCGGCGGACCACCTTGGGCACCTGGAGGGCGCCGCCGCCGCGGGTGGCCCAGCGGCCCGACACCACGCCGCCCGGGACGTACTCGGGGCGGAAGCGGCCTTCGCTGATCCAGGCGTCGCGCCAGGCCCAGCCGTGGGCCGTCCAGATGCGGTAGAGCTCCTTGTATTCGAGCAGGGGTTTCACCGCCGGGTGCTCGACCTGGCGCAGCACCCAGGCCCGGGTGTTGGGCACCTCGATGCCGGCCCGGGCGAACGCGCGCAGCACCTCGGCCGGGGAGTCCGGGTGCAGGCCGTGCACGCCGAAGGCCGCGTTGATCTCGGCGGTCAGCTCGGCCAGCCGGCGGGGCGGGCCGACCGGCTGCGGGGCGCCGAGCAGGTCGCGCAGCAGCTGGTCGTGGAGGTCCGCGCGCCACGGCAGGCCGGCGTGGCCCATCTCGGCGCCGACCAGCGCCCCGGCGGACTCGGCCGCCACCAGCAGGGTGAAACGGCCGGGTTGACCGGTCGCGGCGATCCGGGCGTGCTGGTCCGCGTACACCCTGGTCAGGGCCTCGAGGGTCACGGAGCCGGCGGCGGCCGACGGCCCGGACATGGCTTCGAAGAGGGCGCCCTGGGCGAAGCCCGGTGGTTGCGGGAGGCGCGGTGGCGGGTCGGCCGGCACCGGCGCGCCGGTCAGCCGGGCCCAGGCCGCCGCCAGCGCCCGCGGCTCACCCCAGCGGCCCGCGTGGCCGAGCAGCAGCGCCTCGGTCAGCTCGACGTCGTGGCAGCGGCGCACCCGCACGCCGGCGCGCAGCAGCGTCGGATAGCAGTCGGTGGTGGCCGCCCACAGCCAGCGGGGGTGCTCGGCGGCCTCGCGGGCGGCGATGGCGGCCGGCAGGTCGGCGACCCGCCGCGGCTCACCGGCCGGGCTGCCGTCGGGGTGCAGCTGCTGCCAGCGGCCGGAACCGTGCCAGCTCCCGTCGTCGGACACCACAGCCACCAGCACGGACCCATTCTGCCGTGCGGGTATGACACTTCAGCCGCCGAGCAGGACTTCCAGCAGCTCCAGGGACTTCTCGAGGTCGACCGCGGGGTCCAGCAGCCACTGGGTCTGCAGGCCGTCGGAGGCGGCGATGATCAGCGCGGCCGCCGCCGGCGGGCTGATGTCGGGGCGGATCCGGCCGGCCCGCTGGTCCGCCTCGATGCGCTCGGTCAGCACCTCGCGGAGCTGGGCGAAGCGCCGGCCGAAGAACTCGCGCGACGGCTCGTGGCCCTCCTCCAGCGCGCCCGCCACCAGCGTCGAGTAGAGCTGGACCAGGCCGGGCACGCCGTGGTTGCGGCGGGCCGCGTGGGTCATCAGCCCGACCACCGAGACGTCGGGCGGCAGCCGGTCCTCGGCGACCGAGCGTTCCTCGGCGGCCCGGTAGACCTCGATCAGCAGCTCCTCGCGGGAGGCGAAGTAGTGCTTGAGCGCGGCGTGCGAGACCCCGATGGCCTCGCCGATGGCGCGCAGCGAGGTGCCCTCGGCGCCGCGTTCGGCGAAGACCTCGATGGCCCGGTCGAGGATCTCGCGCCGGCGGCGCACACCCTTGTCGTACGCGCCGCGCCGGGTGATCTCGGGGGCCTCGTCCATCGGGCCATCGTAGACCACAAAAACTTCCATGCGGAGGTTTTCATTGTTACGGTCGGGTCATGACACTCGACGTTCCCGCGCTGCTAGCCACCCTCACCCTCGAGGAGAAGGCCTCCCTGCTGGACGGGGCCGACTTCTGGCGTACGCAGCCGGTCGAGCGCCTCGGCATCCCCGGCGTGATGGTCACCGACGGGCCGCACGGCCTGCGCAAGCAGGCCGGCGAGTCGGACCACGTCGGCCTCAACGACAGCGTCCCGGCCACCTGCTTCCCGCCCGCCGCCGGGCTCGCCTCCACCTGGAACACCGACCTGCTGGCCCGCATCGGGGAGGCGCTGGGCCGGGAGTGCCGCGCCGAGCAGGTCGCCGTGCTGCTCGGCCCGGGGGTCAACATGAAGCGCTCGCCGCTGTGCGGGCGCAACTTCGAGTACTTCTCCGAGGACCCGCTGCTGGCCGGCGAGCTCGGCGCGGCCCTGGTCAACGGCCTGCAGAGCACCGGGGTGGGCGCCTCGCTCAAGCATTTCGCGGCCAACAACCAGGAGACCGACCGGATGACGGTCTCGGCCGACGTGGACGAGCGGACGCTGCGGGAGATCTACCTGCCGGCCTTCGAGCGGGTGGTCACCCAGGCGCAGCCCTGGACGGTGATGTGCGCCTATAACAAGATCAACGGCACGTACGCGAGTGAGGACCCCTGGCTGCTCACCCAGGTGCTGCGCGACGAGTGGGGCTTCCAGGGGCTGGTCGTCTCCGACTGGGGTGCGGTCAACCGCCGCGACGCCGGGGTGGCCGCCGGGCTGGACCTGGAGATGCCGTCGTCCGGTGGGGCCGGCACCCGGGTCATCCTGGACGCCGTCCGGGCCGGCACGCTGAGCGAGGCGGACGTCGACCGGGCGGCGACCCGGGTGCTGACACTGATCAACCGGTCGCTGCCGGCGTTGCAGGAGGGTCAGACCTTCGACGCCGACGCCCACCACACGCTCGCCCGTGAGGCCGCCGTGGCCAGTGCGGTGCTGCTCAAGAACGAGGGCGGGATCCTGCCGCTCGACGCCGCGGGCGGTGGCCCGGTCGCGGTCATCGGCGAGTTCGCCCGGACGCCGCGGTTCCAGGGCGCCGGATCCTCGCAGGTCAACCCCACTCGGGTGGACACCGCGCTGGACGCGTTGCGGGCCGCCCTCGACGGCCGCCGCGAGGTCACCTTCGCCCCCGGCTTCGTGATCGACGCCGAGGCCGCCGACGAGAGCCTGGTCGCCGAGGCGGTACGGGCCGCAGCCGCCGCCGACGTGGCCGTGCTCTTCCTCGGGCTGCCCCCGTCGTACGAGTCGGAGGGCTACGACCGCGACCACATGGACCTGCCCGCCCACCAGCTCGACCTGCTGCACGCCGTCGCCGACGCCAACCGGCGCGTGGTCGTCGTGCTGTCCAACGGCTCGGTCGTCACCGTCGCGCCCTGGCAGGACCGCGCGCAGGCCGTCCTCGAAGGCTGGCTGCTCGGCCAGGCCGGCGGCAGCGCGACCGCCGACCTGCTGCTCGGCGCGGCCGATCCGGCGGGCCGGCTGGCCGAGACCGTCCCGGTGCGCTTCGCCGACAACCCGACCATCGGCGCGTTCCCCGGCGAGCTCGGCCACGTCCGGTACGGCGAGGGCCTGCTGATCGGCTACCGCTGGTACGACGCCCACCGCCTCGAGGTCGCGTACCCGTTCGGCCACGGCCTGTCCTACACGAGCTTCGGCTACAGCGACCTGTCCGTCACCGTGCTCGCCGACGGCGGCGACCCGCGGGTCGAGGTCAGCCTGACCGTCACCAACACCGGTACGCGCCCGGGCCGCGAGACGGTCCAGCTCTACGTCACCGACCCGCAGGCCAGCGTCTACCGCCCCGAGCAGGAGCTGCGCGCGTTCACCCAGGTTGCGCTCGGCCCCGGCGAGAGCGCGCCGGTGACCCTGACGCTGGGGGCGCGGGCGTTCGCGTTCTGGCACGAGGCGGCCCGGAGCTGGGTGGTCGAGGGCGGCGAGTTCGGCGTCCGCGTCGGCGCGTCCTCGCGCGACATCCGGCTCACCGGCACGGTCACGCTGGCCGGCCAGGGCTACGCCGTGCCGCTGACCCCCGAGTCGACCGTGGACGTCTGGCTGGCCCACCCGGCCGCCGGCTCGTGGTTGCGCGAGCAGCTCGGCACGGGCCTGTTCACCGACATGCTCTCCGACCCGACCAACGGCCAGATGATGCGGGCCATTCCGCTGGTCCGGCTGTCGCGCTTCCCGGGCTTCCCGGTCACCGAGCCGGACGTCGAGGCCGCGGTGCAGCGGTTCAGCGCGCGGTGACGGCGACTCTCGGCGCCGCTCCGGCCGAGCAGGCCCGCCGGGCCCGGATCGCCGTCGCGGCGGTGTTCCTGACCAACGGCGCCCTGTTCGCCAACGTCGTGCCGCGCTACCCGCAGATCAAGGAGTCGCTGGAGCTGAGCAACGCGGCGCTGGGCTCGGCCCTGGGCGCGGGCGCGCTCGGCTCGCTGCTCGGCGGCCTGTTCGCCGCGGCCGCGATCCGCCGGTTCCGGTCGTCGCGGACCGGGCTGGCCGGCATGCTGCTGATGGCGGTGGCGTTCATCCTGGTCGCGGTCGCGCCGGCCTGGTGGGTGCTGGCGGCGGTGTTCCTGGTGGCGGGGGCGGCGGACGCGATCGTCGACGTCGCGCAGAACGCGCACGGCCTGCGGGTGCAACGGCTCTACGGCCGCTCGATCGTCAACTCTTTCCACGGCGTGTGGAGCATCGGGGCGGTGCTCGGCGGGCTCATGGGCTCGGCCGCGGCCGGGCTGCGGGTGCCGCTGGTCCTGCACCTGAGCGTGGCCGCGGTGCTGGTCGGGGCGATCCTGCTGGTCGCGTACCGGTTCATGCTGCCCGGACCGGAGGACGCCGAGCGGGCGGCGCCGCAGCCGGGTGCGGCCCCGCCGGGCCGGCGGTCCTTCGCCTGGCCTGCGGTACGGATGCTCGCCGCGCTCGGCGCTCTGGCGGCCTTCGGGGCGCTCGTGGAGGACGCCGGCTCCTCGTGGGGCGCGCTGTTCCTGTCCGACTATCTCGGCGCCGGCGCGGCGACAGCCGGGCTCGCCTTCGTGGCGCTGCAGGTGGCGATGACCGCCGGCCGGCTGCTGGGCGACCGGGCAGTCGACCGGTTCGGCCAGCGCACGGTGACCCGGGCCGGCGGGGCGCTGGCCGCGGCCGGGATGGGCTGCGCGCTGGCCTGGCCGTCGGTCGGCTCGGCCCTGGCCGGCTTCGCGCTGGCCGGGCTGGGCACGGCAACGCTGGTCCCGGCCGCGATGCACACAGCCGACGAGCTGCGCGGACTCCCGCACGGCGCCGGTCTGACCATCGTGAGCTGGCTGCAGCGGGTGGGCTTCCTGGTCTCGCCGCCGCTGGTGGGGCTGGTCGCCGACCACAGCAGCCTGCGGGTCGGCCTGCTCAGCGTGGTGGTCGCCGGCCTGGGCACGCTGCTGCTGGGCCGGGTCCTGCTCAACCGCGCCTGACGCGGCTGGGCGGCGCCCCTCCCCGAGGAAGGACGCCGCCCGTGGGCCGTGCTGAGCTACTTGGTCGCGCCCGCGGTCAGGCCGGACTGGATCTGGCGCTGGAAGAACGCGTACACGATGATCATCGGCAGGATCGAGAGGGTGAGCGCCGCGAACAGCGCGGCCCAGTTCGCCTGGTAGCCCGCCGACACCGAGATGTTGGCGATGCCCTGGGTGAGCACCCACTTCTCCTGCGCGCCCGCGCCCTGCATGATCGCCACCGGCAGCAGGTACTGGTTCCACTGGCCGACGATGTTGAAGATCGTGATGCTGACCAGGCCGGACTTGGCCATCGGCAGCATGACCTGGAAGAACAGCCGGGTGTGGGAGGCGCCGTCGACGATCGCGGCCTCGGCGATCTGGTTCGGCAGCGTCTTGAAGAACGCCGTCATGAAGAAGACCGTGAACGGCAGCGAGTACGCGATGTAGACCAGGATCAGGCCGGTGTAGGTGTTGAGCAGGCCGAGGTTCTGCAGGATCAGGAACAGCGGCACCAGCGCCAGGAACACCGGGAAGGCCAGGCCCGAGACGAACAGGTAGTAGATGAAGCGGTTGCCGACGAACTTGTAGCGGGCCAGCACGTAGGCGGCCATCGACCCGAACAGCATGGTGCCGGCCGTGCTGATCGCCACCACGAAGACGCTGTTGAGGAAGTAGCGCCCGACGTGCGCCTCGGTCCAGGCGGTCTTGTAGGTCTCGAACGAGATCTTGCTGGGCAGGCTGAACGGCGCCTGCGTGAAGATCTCGGTGTTGCTCTTGAACGACGCCAGGATCACCCAGATCAGCGGGGCGATGACCAGCAGGCCCCAGACCGCCAGGGCGATGTGGGCGAAGCCGCTGAAGAGCTTGATCTCTTTCTTGTCCCGCTGCGTGGCGGTGCTGGCGTGCCGCGACCCGGTGTACGAGGCCGCCGGCCCGTCCGTCTTGGTGTAAGTCACTTGAGGCTCCCGGTCCGGCTCACAGCTCGATCGCGTCGCGCCGGGTGACCCGCAGGGTCAGCGCCGCGAACGTGATGGTGAGGAAGAACAGCACGACACCCATCGCCGAGGCGTAGCCGAACTGCGCGTAGTCGAAGGCGTTGCGGTAGATCTCCAGGCCCAGCACCGTGGTGGCCCCGTCCGGGCCGCCGCGGTCCACGGACATGACGTTCACCAGGGCGAACGCGTCGAAGGCGGCGATGCCCAGGTAGACCCAGGCGACCTGCAGCGTGTTCCACAGCAGCGGCAGCGTCACCTTGAAGAACAGGGTGCCCCGGGTGGCGCCGTCCAGCGCGGCGGCCTCGTAGATCTCCGTCGGGATGGAGCCCATCCCGGCGGAGAACAGCACCACGTAGAAGCCGACCGCCTGCCAGACGAGCACGGCCAGGATCGACCAGAGCGCCAGGTTCTTGTCGGCCAGGAACAGCACCGGCCCGGCGCCGACCTGATTGAGCAGGCCGTTGATCAGGCCGCTGTCGTCGGACGAGTAGACCCGGGAGAAGATGACCGCGACCAGGGCCAGGGCCAGCAGCTGCGGGAAGAAGAACACCACCCGGTAGAACTTCGAACCCCAGACCCCCCGGGTACGGCCGCCCTTCGAGCCGCCGCCCACGTTGAGCAGGAACGCGAAGAACAGCGCCAGCACAATCGTGAGCAGCGGCAGGAAGATCAGCAGCAGGATGTGGTGCTGGATCGCCTTCCAGAACGTGCTGTCCTGGAACAGCTTCGTGAAGTTGTCGAAGCCGATGTAGCTGACGTCCGGCGAGAAGCCGCGCCAGTTGGTGAACGACAGCTGGAACGCCTGGACGTACGCCGCGATCACGAACGTGCCGTAGATGGCCACCGGCACGATCAGGAAGCCAATGATGAACGGGTACCTGCCGTGCTTCATGGTTCTTTAGCTCCGTTCGTGATTGCGGGTACGTCGGCTCAGCGCTGGATCAGCGCTGGATCAGCGGGAGAACTTCTGGATGGACGAGTCCTTCTTGACCGCGTCGGCGGCCTTCTGCATCCGCTCGACGAACTTGTCGGCGGTGCCGCCCTGGTAGATCAGCTCGTTCGTGGCGGCGCGCAGCTCGTCGTCCAGCTTCTTGTACCAGGTGTCGAAACGGAAGCTGAAGGTGTCCGCGCCCGCCGCGCCCAGGGCCTTGTTGCCCGAGGTGAGACCGGCACTGATCTCCATGCCGTCGGTGGCGCCGGCCACGACGGTCAGCGTCTTGGTGAGCTGGGTGAAGCCCACGGCGCCGGCCTTGCTCAGCATGTGGCGCAGGAACTCCATGCCACCGCGCGGGTTCTTGCCCTTGCTGGCGACGAAGTACTGCTCGCCGGCCGCGGCGTAGAGGGCGGTGACGGGCAGCTTGTCGGCCGAGGTCACGCTCGGCACCGGCATGAGCTGGTAGTCGAAGCCCGCGGGGGTGTCCTTGGCCTGCTCGTTCTCGAGCCAGGAGCCGGACGGGTAGAGGCCCACCTTGTACTGGTTCTGCTGCAGCTGGACCTCGGTGTGCTTGAGACCGAGGAACGCCTTGTTGGAGTACTTGGCGCCGACCTCGGCCCACGCGGCGGCGGCCTGCTTGACGGCGTCGTTCGTCCAGGCACCGTCCTCGAGGTTGTCGATGTTCTTGAGGATGTCGGCGCCACCGATCTTGGCGGCGCTGGTCAGCAGCAGCGTGTACATGTAGTACGGCGCGTTCGCGCCCGCGTAGCCGAACGGCGTGATGCCCTTGGCCTTCATCTTGTCGAGCAGCGCGGTGAAGTCGCTCCACGTGGTCGGCACGGTCCAGCCGTTGTCCTTGAACAGCTTGCCGCTGTACCAGAGGCCGAAGACGGTGAAGGCGTAGTTGAGCACGTACGGCTTGCCGTTGAAGGTGCCCTGCTCGATCGTGCCCGGGATCAGGGTGTCCTTGACGGTCTTGCCGGCGATGTCCACCGACGGGGCCGCGTACAGGTCGGTCAGCTCCTGCACCTGGCCGGCCTGGACGAGCGCGCCCTGGTCCATCAGCTTCGAGCCGGAGTTGTTGATCATGTCCGGCGGGTTGCCCGCGGTGAACCGCGGCTGCACCACGGTCGAGATCTCCTCGGCCTGGTTGAACGTGACCTTGGAGTTCGGGAAGAGCTTGTTGTACGACGGGATGTCCACGTCGGTGGCGTACTTGGTGCCGAGGCCACCGTTGAAGATCAGGACCTCCAGCGGCTCGTCCTCCTTGATGCCCAGCGGGTTGGTCGCGGAGACCGTACCGGCGGGCTTGTCCGCGGCGTCGTCCTTGTCGTCGCTGCCGCCGCCCACGCAGGCGCTCAGCATCGTGACGGCGGGGGTGGCCAGCAGGCCCACGGCGGCAGCGCGGCGCAGCAGCGTCCGGCGGTCGACCTCGGGCTTCAAGATGTCGGTCATGAAACTTTCTCCTCAGGTGGTGATGCGGTGCCGGGTCAGCCCTTGACGGCGCCAGCCGTCAGGCCGGTTGCGATGTTGCGCTGGACGATCAGGAAGAAGATGACCACCGGGAGGGCGGTCAAGATCGACCCTGCCATGAGCGGGCCCCAGAAGGTCCCACGATTCGTCTGGTTCTGCAGGAGCCAGGCCATCAGATTCTGGTGGGCCTGGTCGTTGAGCGTGTTGATGATGATGAACTCGTTCCAGGCCTGGATGAAGCCGTAGACCGAGGTCGCAACCAGACCGGGACCCGTCAGCGGCAGGATGATCTTCCAGAAGACCTGGAACCGGCTGGCCCCGTCGATCGACGCGGCCTCGTCGAGCTCGCGCGGGATGGCCTGGATGAAACCACGCAACGTCCACACCGTGTACGGCAGGATCAGCACGATGTAGACGAGCGTGATGCCCAGCAGGCTGTTGGTGAGATTGGCCTTCTGCAGCATCAGGAAGAGCGGGATCAGGATCGCGACGAACGGCACCATCTGCACCGACAGGACGACGAGGATGATCGCCTTGCGGCCGTAGAACCGGAACCGGGCGATGGCCAGCGCCGCCAGGAAGCCGACGAGCAGGGCCCCGAACACCGCCCCCGAGGTCACGAGGACGCCGTTGAGCAGGTCCTGCTGGAAGAACGGCGCGTTGAACGCCGACTTGAAGTTGTCCAGCGTGAACGTGTCAGGGAAGAACGTGGGCTCGAACTGCAGGATCTCCGGCGCCGGCTTGAACGCGGTGTTGATGACCCAGTAGACCGGGAAGAACATCACGATCGCGAAGAGCACGCCGACGGTGTTCGCGACGACCGTCCCGGTCCGGCTCCGGCCGACCGTGGGGGTGTCGGACTCACGGACCGGGCGACGCCGCTTGCGTACGGCGGTCTGCGGTGCGGTGGCGACCATCAGTCCACGTCTCCGATCTTGAACATCTGCCGCATGTAGAAGGCCATGACGCCGAGCAGCAGGAGCACGGTCACGACGGCGATCGCGGAACCCAGCCCGTAGTTGTTGTTCTTGAACGCGGTGCTGTACGCCCACGTCGCCAGGACCTGGTACTCCTCCTCGGGCCGGCCGTTGCGCACGACGTAGACCTGGGTGAAGAGACCGAAGTTCCAGATCACCGAGAGCGTCGTGACGATGACCAGCAGCGGCTTGAGGATCGGCAGGGTGACCGAGCGCAGCACGGCCCAGGCCGAGGCGCCGTCCACCACGGCCGCCTCGAGCAGTTCCTTGGGCACCTGGGTCAGGCCCGCGTTCAGCGTGATCGCGATGAACGGGATGCCGGCCCAGACCACGATCGCCGTGATCACCGTCCAGCCCTGGATCGGATCGGCGAACCAGCTGTGGTTGGCGAAGTCGACGCCGGGCAGCAGGTCGATCAGGTAGTTGAGCACGCCGAAGTCGGAGTCGACCAGCCAGCGGAAGGTCTGGGTGGCGACCAGCTGGGGCATGGCCCAGACGAACATCATCGCGACGATCATGGCGATCCGCACGCTCGGCGCCACCCGGCGCATCAGCAGGGCGACCGCGAGCCCGAGCACGAGGGTGAGCACGACCGAGACCACGGTGAAGCCGATCGTACGGCCGACGACCTGGTAGAACGTCGTGTTCGTGAAGATCTTGACGTAGTTGGCGAACCCGACGTTCTCCGGGGCCAGGTTGGCGAACAGCTGGCGCAACCCGATGCTCTGGAACGACAGCACGATCATCCGGATGAGCGGATAACCGAGCAGGCCGGCCAGCAGCAGGAGTGCGGGCAGCGTGAGCGCGAGGGGGGCGAAGCCGCCGCTCGTGGCCGAACGACGCTTGCTCCGGGCGCGCCCACCCGCCGGCGCCGGTGCCGGTGGCTGCGCGGCCGGTGGGGCGGACGGGGAGTCGACGACGGACATCGGTCCCATACCTCTCTGCGGGGATGCGGTGCCGGGCCGGGCCGCCCGCCCGGGGAGGGCGGGCGGCCCGGACACGGTCAGCTGGCGTTGAGGATCTCGTTGATCTTCGCGTCGGCGTCCTTCGCCGCGGCCGGCACGGTGGCCTTACCGGTGGCGATGCTGACCAGCATGTTCTGCAGGACGTTGGCCGACTCGACGTCCGACCACTTCGGCGCCATCGGCACGAACCAGGTCTCCTTGGCGGCCTGCGCGGTCGCCTCGTTGCCCTTGACCGCGGCGGCCTTGTCCAGCAGGGAGGTCGCGTTGGGCAGCACGCCCTTGGCGATCAGGCCCTCCTGCGACTTGGCGTCGGTGAAGATCTGCGCCCACTTGGCGGCCAGGTCGGCGTTCTTGCTCTTGGCCGTCACGGCGACGTCCGAGCCACCGAGGAAGGACGGGATACCGGGCAGCGGCGCCGTGGCGACCTTGCCGTTCACCTTGGTCTTGACCTTGGCCGAGGCGGGGTCGTTGGGGTCCTTGGGCTGCTCCTGGACCGCGCCCAGCTCCCAGCCGTTGCCGTAGATCATGCCGGACTTGCCCTGCGCGTAGACCGCGTCCTGGTCGTTCTCGTCCTTGGTCGGGTCACCGCTGGAGTAGGTCTTGGCGATCTCGGCCCACTTGGTCAGGCCGGCCTGCGCACCCGGCTCGGACAGGGCGCCGACCCACTTGTCGCCGTCCTTCTTGGCGATCTCGCCGCCGTTGCCGTGCACCCACGCCATCGCGGCGTACCAGTACTTGCCCGGCATGTAGAAGGCGGAGAACTGCTTGTCGCTGCCGTTCTTCTCCTTGAGGGTCTTGGCCGCGGCGACCAGCTCGTCGTAGGTCTTCGGGGCCTTCAGGCCGGCCTTGTCGAACAGGTCGGTGCGGTACAGCAGCACCCGGGCGCCGGCGTAGTACGGCACGCAGTAGGTCTTGCCCTCGAGCTCACACGGGGCGGAGAGGCCGGTCAGCCACTGCGCCGAGTTCTCGAACTGGCCCTTGTCGAGCGGGGCGAAGGCGCCGTTGAAGACGTACTTCGGCATCTCGGTGTTGCCCAGCTCCACCACGTCGGGCACGTCGCTGCCGGCCAAGGTGGTGTCCAGCTTGGCCAGGTGGTCGGTCCACTGCTGGTAGTCGACCTGCACCTGGGCGCCGGTCGCCTGGGTGAAGCGTTCGTTGGCCTGCTTGACGACCTCCGGCCAGCCCGACTGGGCGTCGACCATCAGCCAGACCTTGATGGTCTTGCCGGCACCGTTGACGGAAGCGGCGGCATTGGGGGTGTCGCTGCTGTCACTGTTCGAGCCGCACGCGGCGGCACCGAGCAGCGTCGCGGCGAGGGTCGCCGCAACCGCGATTCTGCGCTTCACGCTAGTCCTCCTGGACGAATGAGTTATGCGGGTGAGAGGGGATCTCGAATTCATGGGGCGGAGCTCCCGTCCTTGACGGCTTTGTGGCCGTGGACGGCTTGGGCGGTGCGTTGAAAGGCCGCGTGCGAACGTTCGTGGGTCCGCTGGGCGACGGCTACGTAGAGCAGATCGAGCACGACCAGCTGCGGGTGCCGCGCGGAGAGCGCGTCCGGCCGGAAGGTCGTGGCCTGGGTGGCGGTGAGCAGCACGATGTCCGCCAGCTCGGCCAGCGGCGAGCGGGGGAAGCTGGTCAGTGCGATGGTGGTGGCGCCGCGGCTGCTGGCCTCGGCGAGGAGCTCTATGGTCTCGCCGGTCTCGCCGCTGTGCGAGATGCCGAGGGCGACGTCGCCGGCCCGGGACAGCGCGGCGCTGGCCAGGCCGTTGTGCACGTCGGTCCAGGCCCAGGCGGCCACGCCGATGCGGTGCAGACTGAACTGCATCTCCTCGCCGACCAGCGCGCTGCCGCTGGCGCCGAAGATGTTGACCCGCGGCGCGGCGGCGATGGCCACCGCGGCCCGCTCGACCTCGGCCAGGTCCAGCAGTGAGGCGGTGTCGTGCATGGCCCGGGTGTCGGCCGCCATGATCTGGCCGAGCACCCGCTCCAGCGGGTCGCTGGGCTGGATCTCGCGGCCGATGTCCACGGTCCAGCCGGAGGCGCGGGCCCGGCCGGTCTCCGCCGCGATGCCCAGGCGCAGGTCGGCGTAGCCGTCGAAGCCCAGCGCCCGGCAGAACCGGGTCACGGTGGCCGGCGAGGTGCCGCTGCGCTCGGCCAGCTCGACGATGGTGGCCCGGGAGGCCGCCGCCGGGTCGGTCAGGACCTGCTCGGCGACGCGCTGCAGGGCGCCGGTGAACTCCGGCAGCAGGGTACGCACCCGGACCAGCACGCCGTCCGAGTTGTTCATCGAGTGCTGCGCGGCGGCCTGATCGCGCACCAGAGAGTCGACGACCGCGGTCGCTGCGGTGCCGTCTACGTCTGGCTCGATCATGGGCCGTCCCCTCAGGAAGGAGTGTTAACTGTCGCGGTAAAAGTTCTTACTTTCTGACCCCCCGTGTCAAGACCGTGGGTGAAGTTTTCAAACCGTTACCTGGAGCACGTCGATGAATGCCTGTGACCCGGCAGACGGTTGACGTACGTCGATCCGCATATGGCCGTTAGGGCGTGACCGCCATCACATGCACCCGTTTCACCCGTTTTGCTCATCGGCTTTATGGGTCGCCAACGGCATCAAACGGCGCGGCGGCATGGCCCGGTCGGGGGACCCTGCGGGCAACGCGAAACGCCCTCGCAATCCGCGAGGGCGTCTCTTAAGAGGAGGAGGTCCGGCAATAATTCTGCCCAGAACCGGTTAAGCGCTGTCGCGGACCGCCTGGGCGAAGACCTCGGAACGGTGCTCGAAGTTGCGGAAACGGCCGTAACTGGGGGCCGCCGGGGACAGCAGCACCACACCCTCGGACGGCGTGAGCTTGCGGGCCAGCCGTACCGCCGAAGGCAGATCTTCCGCCGCCTCCGTGCGCACGCCGGCCAGGCCGGCCAGCTCCGCCAGGATGCGCGGCCCGCTGTCCGGCAGGCCGATCACGGTGATCTCCCGGTCCTTGAGGTGCTCCCGCAGGGGGCTGTAGTCCAGGCCGCGGTCGGTGCCGCCGACGAGCACGGTCAACGGCCGGCCCTCGTACGCGTCGATCGCGTGCATCGCCGAATACGGACTCGTGGACAGCGTGTCGTCCACGAACGTCAGCCCCGACGGGTCCTCGATCTCGGCCAGCCGGTGCGGCAGCCCCTGGAAGGACGCCACCGCCGCGCGCAGGGCCTCCCGCTCACCGACGACGTCGATGCCCATGCCGTCCAGCACGGCCAGGGCGACACAGAGATTGCGCTCGTTGTGCCGGCCGCGCAGCTTGAGCGTGTCCCGCGGGAACAGGGCCTCGTCGCTGCAGTACACCTGGGCGTCGGCCTCGACCCGGAACCGCGAGTCACCCCCGGCGGCCGGGATCGCCGCGAAGCCGTTCGCGTCCTTGACCGCCACGGTCTCGGCGACCAGCCGGTCGTCGGCCCCGTTGATCACGATGAGCTCGGGGCCGTGGGCCAGCAGGTTGAGCTTGTCGCGGTAGTACTCCCGCTCGCCGCCGTGGGCGTCCAGGTGCTCGGGGAACAGCGAGGTCACCACCGCGACGCGCGGCGAGTCGGTCAGGTCACTGCACTGGTAGCTGGAGAGCTCCAGAACGTACTGCTCGGCCGGAGGCAGGTCGAGCAGCGGCACGCCGATGTTGCCGCCGAAGACGGTGGGCCGGCCCACCGCCGCCAGCAGGTGACTGATCAGGCTGGCCGTGGTGCTCTTGCCCTTGCTGCCGGTCACCCCGATGGTGCGGTTGGCGTGATCGGCCATCCACAGGGCGCTGCCACCGGTCACGGTGACACCCCGGGCCCGCAGATCGGCCATCCAGGGATGGGTCTGCGGCACGCCCGGCGAACGCACCACCACGTCGGCGGCCATCAGCGCGGCCTGGGCGTGATCACCACCGGCCAGCGGGGCCAGCGCGGCCAGCTCGCCCTCCCACGGCACCGAGAGGAAGTTGGCGCTGTCGTCCACCGCGATCAGGCGCGAGGGACCGTGGGCGGCGACGGCCGTGACGGCGGCCCGGCCCTCCCGGCCGGTCCCCCAGACGGCAACGGAACGGCCGCGCAGGTCTGCCAGGCGCACAATCGTCTCCCTCGGTCGAGTCGCACTAGTATGGCTCGCTGGTCCTACGTTGGGAGTGCCGGGTGCGTGCGCAGTACGAGGTCATGCGGTTCCCCGCATACAGGTTCGATGCGGCGACGGGGGTCGCGGAGTTCGACTACCTGCTCGACGGCCCGGACCCGCTGGAGTTCACCGAGACCATCACCTTCCCGCTCGGCGGGGGCGAGCCGCCGGCCCACTTCTTCAAGGTGCTCGACCTGCTGCACGTCGTGGCCGGCGTGAGCTACTACAAGGTCGGCGCGCCGGCCCGGATCGAGGCGCCGGTCGCCGTGCCGGCCGCGGTCACCGCGTTCTTCACGGCCGTCTACACGCACGGTCTCGGGGAGTACGCCTACGTCAACAAGCTCCCGCACGTGCTCCAGCTGTCGGTCACCTCGCCGGCTTCGTCGGCTCCCCCGGCCCCTCCCATCGACAACGCGGACGGCCGGCCGCTGTCGGCCGTGGGCGGAGGCAAGGACTCCATCGTCACCCTGGAGATCCTGCGGGCCGCCGGGCTGGACCCGGTGCCGTTCTCGGTCAACCCCAACCCGGTGATCGTCAACGTGAACGCCGCCTCCGGCCTGACCGCCCTGGCCGCCCGCCGCCAGCTCGACCCGCGGCTGTTCGCGCTCAACAAGGCCGGGGCCCTCAACGGCCACATCCCGGTGACCGCGATCAACTCCCTGATCGCGATCGCGACCGCGGCCCTGCACGGGCTGGGCCCGGTGGTGATGTCCAACGAACGCTCGGCCTCCGACCCCAACCTGATCTGGAACGGTCACGAGATCAACCATCAGTGGTCCAAGGGCGTGGTCGCCGAGGGCCTGCTGCGGGCGGCGGTCACGGCCCACACCGGCCTGACCGAGCCGTACTTCTCGCTGCTGCGCTCACTGTCGGAGCTGCACATCGCCCAGCTCTTCGCCCGGTACACCGCGTACGACGACGTGGTGACGAGCTGCAACAAGGCGTTCAAGCTGCACGACCCGACGGCCCGCTGGTGCGGCGACTGCCCCAAGTGCCGCTTCGTGGCGCTGGCCATGGCGCCGTCGATGTCCCGGGCCCGGCTGACCCACATCTTCGGCCGGGACCTCTTCGCCGACCCGGCGCAGGTGCCGGGCTACCTGGAACTGCTGGGCATCGACGCGCACAAGCCGTTCGAATGCGTCGGCGAGGTGGAGGAATCGCTGGTGGCGCTGACGATGCTGGGCGACGACCCGCAGTGGGCGGACGCACCGGTGATCACGGCGCTGCGGGCGGCGGTGCCGGCTGAGGCGTGGGCGGCGGCCTCCCGGGACGAGGTGCTGACGCCGGGCGGGCCGACCTTCGTGCCGCCGGCCTACGCCAAGATCCTGGCTGCCGCCCTCGCCTGACCGGCTCGCCGGTCAGTCCGGCTTGTCGTGGTGGATGCGGTCGGGGGCCACGCCCAGCGCCTGCAGGGCCAGGCTCGTCGCGGCCAGCATCAGCGGTGGCCCGGCCAGATACACCTCGTGGGCCGACCATTCGCCGTAGGCGGCGACCGCGTCGGTGACCAGGCCGCTCGGGAACGGTCCGGCCTCCCCCTCGGAGATCACCGGGATCACGGTGGCCCGGCGGCAGGCCCGGGCGATGTCGGTGAGGTCGTCGATGTCGTACAGCTCGCTCAGGCTGCGCACGCCCCAGAAGAGCACCGCCGACCGCGGATCGCCGGACGCGGCCAGCTCGGTGAGCAGGGCCTTGAGCGGCACGACCCCGGTGTCCCCGGCGATCATCAGCAGATCCCGGCCGGACTCGGGCAGCCCCATCTCCCCCTCGGCCCGAGCGATCCGCACGGTGTCGCCGATGGCCGTCCGGTAGACCAGCGCGCCGCTGATCCCGTTGTGGCTCTTGGCCCGCACATGCAGCTCGACGATGGTGTCCCGGCGCGGGTTCCCGGCCAGCGAATACGGCCGCCACACGCCAGGCTGGTCGGGCAGCTCGATCCGGGCGTACTGACCGGGCCGGTAGGGCATGGGCAGATACGGTCGCAACCACAACACGGCCAGGTCGTCACGGCGCCGCTCGTGCCCGACCACGACCGCGGTCCACACGGTCGGCTGATAGGCGGCGGCAGCCATCCCGTGGGCGATCCACTCGTACGCGTGCTGCCACGTCGACCGCCAGGCCTGGTCGAAATCCTGCCGCCAGCCACCGGGGGCCATGCCCGCCCGCATCGCCTCGGCCAGCGCGGCCCCGGCCAGCTGCAACTGCTGAGGCAGGACTCCGCACTCGGCCAGCGAGGCACCGAGCCGGCCACACGCGGCGACCAGCACCGGCGGCTGGTCCAGGTGATGCACCAGCCAGGTCAAGGCGTCGGCGAGCTGCGCGACCTGAACGGCCGGCCCACCGGGCAGTTTGGCGAACAACGCGGGCTGGGCCTGCGCCAGAGCAGCCCGCAACCGCTCGGCGACCTCCTCAGGCCCGCCGGCCAGCGACAAGCTGTTGCCGAGCAGCCGCGCCATCTCCCGCAGGGCGGCGTCATCGGCGGGATCCATACCGTCGGCGGGGAGGGCAGGACGGGCGCCGACGGGCGGGACGATGCCGGGCATGCGTACCGGTCCGAAGGAACCCACGGCCTGAACCGGATCCCCGGGCCACTGCGGCCCGGCCGGCCGCGGGCCGCCGATGCCGGGAATGCCACTGATGGGCTCGGTCGACGACCCGGTGGCCGGGATGAGCGGTACGCCGCCGGCCCAAGGCCCAGCCCCCGGCGGGTACGGGGTGGTGGCCCCGGGACGCAGCCCGCCCCGCACGGGCGGGGTGACGGCACCGGGCCGGGTGGGAACGACGGCGCCGGGAGGAACCGCGGGGACGATGGACGTGCCGGGCGTGGTGTCTGCGGCTGGGGTGGGGGGTTGGGCGGGGCCTTGGCCGCCGCCTGAGCTGGTCGGGGGGACAAGGCGGCCGGGGATGGTGCCGCCGGGCACCAGGCCATTGCCGACTGGAATCCCGCCACCAGGACCGGCGCCACCAGGACCGGCGCCGCCCGGGACCGCTCCGCCCGGGACCGCTCCGCCCGGGACCGCTCCGCCAGGGATCGTTCCGCCAGGGATCGCTCCGCCCGGAACCGCTCCACCCGGAAACGCGCCGCCAGCGACCGCCCCGCCAGGACTCGCTCCACCCGGAACCGCGCCGCCCGGGGTTGCCCCGCCAGGACTCGCTCCGCCCGGGACCGCCCCGCCAGGCACCGCCCCACCCGGGACCGCCCCACCAGGCACCGCCCCACCCGGGACCGTTCCACCCGGGACCGCCCCACCAGGCACCGCCCCACCAGGCACAGCCCCACCAGGCACCGCCGCACCGGGGGTCGCCCCGCCAGGGAGTCCGCTCCCCGGGGCTACGCCTCCGGGAACGGTCGCGCCGGGGGTGGACCCGCCGGGAGCAGACGCGCCGGGAACCGGCGATGTGCCGAGGCCTCCCGGGGCCATGCCTGCACCGAAGGCTCGGCCCGCGCCGGCAGCCGACCTCCACCCGGCACCCGCCCCTGTGCCGGAACCAGGACCGGCGCCCGGGGTCGTTCCTGGGCGCGGACCCGCGCCCGAGGCCGTCCCCGAACCGGAACCCGGCCCTCCTCCTGAACCAGAACCCGCTCCCGAGCCGGAACCGGCGCCCGGGGCCCCGCCCGAGCCGACTCCGGTTCCCGCACCGGGGGTCGTGCCCTCGCCGGATGTTCCCGGAGTGGATCCCGCGCCGCCGCCTGGCGCAGGCACCGCGCCGGGCAGCGGCGTCGCGCCGGGCACCGGAGTCGTGCTGAACGCCGACGGAAGGGCCCGATTGCCGCCACGCAGAAGCGGGAAGCCGGAGCCGGACGATCCCGATCCGATCGGATTCGGCAGCACCCGTCCACCGTCGCCTGCGCCGGAATCCGGCAGGAAGTCGTCGAGGTCGGGCACGGCCGGCACCGAGCCCGGCCGCATCGGCACACCGCCCGGCACCGGCGTCGTGCCGGACCGGCCGGGAGCCCATCCGGGCGAGTCGACGCTCCCGGGAACTACCGGTTCGCCGGAGTCACTCCCCGGAAGCGGCACAGACCCGCCGGCATCCGGAACTACATAGCCGGGCCCGGACCCGGTCCCGGGCGGAGGCGCGGAAGGAGTCGGGCCACCCGGTGACGAGGGAACGGTGCCGGGCGGGGAAGGCGCTTGATAGGGCGGCCGCGGCCCACGAGGCATCGGCCCGACACTCGCTTGCCAGGACCGGCCGTCGTTCCCGGCCGTCTCCCGTTCCACGCGCGGCACTCCGCCGGCCGAAATGTCCCGCAGGGGATGCGCCGCAGGCAGGTCCGGCGAGCTCGCCGCAGACAGGCCGGTCAAATCAGCCGCAGGCAGCCCGGAGGGATCCGCCGTAGGCAGGCCGGGCAGACCCGCCGCAGGCAGCCCAGGTGGATTCGCCGGAGGCAAAGCACCAACCGGCCCCGCCTGACTCTCGCTGGCGAAAGAAGGCGCCTGCGCGGGCGGAGAGCCCTGACCTGGAGGCGACGCAGCCGGCCAGTCGGGATGCATCATCCAGTCGGGATGGACCGGCTCGGCGGCGGGCGATTCCTCGGCCTCCGCACCACCCAGAGCAGCCGTCGCATCAGCCGCCCCCGCGGCAGCCGCGTCCGGTGCGGCGAGCCGGAGCCGGATGGCTCGCAGCAGCGCCAGCATATGAGGGTCGGACCCGGGACCGGACGACACCAGCACACCCCCGACGGCAGAACAACGCGAACAGTACAACCGTACTGCCGCAGCGTCCGGGCCGCCGCCGCTACCTGTCGGTGGCGCTCGCCATACGTGCGGTCGCCTCGTTGAGGATATCCGCGTTTGTGCCGAAGTTCAGCCGAACGAAGCCTGCGCCGCGGGCGCCGAAGCGGGTGCCTGGTTCGAGGCCTACCCGGGCGCGGGACAGGAACAGCTCCCGGGGTTCGTTGTCGTCGCCCAGCGCTCGGCAATCCAGCCAGGCCAGGTAAGTCGCTTCCGGCGGGATCCAGTTGATCATCGGGAGGCGGGTGCGGAGCTGCTCACCCAGTTCGGTGCGGCGGGCGGCCAGTTCGGTGAGCACGTTGTCCAGCCAGGCGTCGCCCTCGGTGAAGGCCGCCACCGTGGCCACCACGCCGAAGTGGCCCGTACGCCAGCGGATGTCCGGTGGGAGGCGCTTGACCAGGGCCGCCATGGCCGGGCCCGCGGTCACGATGGCAGCGCATTTGAGGCCGGTCAGGTTGAAGGCCTTGCTCGCCGACACCAGGCTCACCGTGACCTCCCCCGCGCCGGGGACGGTCAGGGCGGGCGTGAAGTCGGCGCCCGGCAGCACCAGCGGGGAGTGGATCTCGTCGCTGATGATCGTCACGCCGTACAGTCGGGCCAGCCGGACCAGGGCCGCGAGCTCGTCGTGGGTGTGCACGCGGCCGACCGGATTGTGCGGATTGCACAGGATATAGACCGCGGGGTGGGCGGCGAAGGCCGCCTCGATGGCCGGCAGGTCCAAGCGGTATCCGGCGGTGAGCGGCACCTCCCGCAGGTGCACGCCGGCCTCCGGCGGCCAGTCGAAGAACGGCGGGTAGACCGGCGGGCTGATCGCCACGGTGTCGCCCGGGCGGGTGAGCATCCGCAGCAGCTCGACCGCGCCGACGCCCACGTCGGTGACCGCGGTGACCGCGGCCGGGTCCACCTGCCACCCCCAGCGCCGGGCCGCGAAGCCGGCGACCGCCTCGCCGAGCTCCGGCTCCGCCGCCGAGTAGCCGGTGTCGGAAGCGTCGACGGCCGCCCGCAGGGCGGCGGTCACGGCCGGGGCCAGCGAGCAGTCCATCTCGGCGACGCCCATCGGCAGAACATCATCGGGGTACGTGCGCCACTTGGCACTGCGGCGCTTGCGCAGGGTCTCCAGCGAATCGACGAACATCCCCCCATCCTGCCGCGTACCGGTCGGTCGTGGGTGGCCCGGCGACGGCAGGCAGAATGCCGGTTGTGCCAGCACTGAGCATCACCGACCCCGACGACCCGCGGATCGCCGACTACCGGGCGCTGACCGATGTCGAGCTGCGGACCAAGTGGGAGCCGCCCAACGGGCTCTTCATCGCCGAGGGCGAACTGGTGATCCACCGTGCGCTGCGGGCCGGGTACCGGCTGCGGTCCGCCCTGGTCGACGAGAAGCGGGTCGACCAGCTCGGTGAGCTGCCCGCCGACGCGCCGCTCTACGCGGCCGCCCCGCACGTGCTGGAGTCGGTCACCGGCTTCCACGTCCACCGGGGCATCCTGGCGTCCTTCCACCGGCGGGCGCTGACGCCGCTGGACCAGCTTCTTGCCGGGGCGCGTCGGCTGGCCGTGCTGGAGGGGCTGAACACCCACACGAATCTCGGCGCGCTCTTCCGCAGCGCGGCGGCGCTCGGCATCGACGCGGTGGTGCTCTCCCCCACCTGCGCGGACCCGCTGTACCGGCGGGCCGTGCGGGTCAGCATGGGCGAGGTCTTCGCCATCCCGTACGCGAAAGCCGACGACTGGCCGCAGACCCTCGCCGCCGTCCGGGCCGCCGGTTTCACCCTGCTCGCAATGACGCCGGCGCCCGACGCCGTGGCGCTGCAGCACCTCACCGCCGCCCAGCGGGAACGGCCCGCGCTGTTGCTGGGCGCCGAGGGTCCCGGGCTCACCCGCCAGGCGCTGGAGGCCAGCGACGTCCGCGTCGTCATCCCGATGCACAACAATGTGGACTCACTGAACGTCGCGACCGCCGCCGCCATCGCCTTCTGGGAGCTCGGCCGCACCGCCGCCACACCGGTTTAGATATCCCATCCAACCTATGGGAAATGTATGTGTCCTGAGTCACAAAGTGGCTGACGCCGACCGGCCCGGACATTTACGTTGCTCACATGAACCGGAGCAAGCGTCTCACGCGGCGCCGCTTCGTCGACTTCCTCCGGGTGTGCTCCTGCACCTGTTGAGTCCGACGGCCGCGCACAGCTACCCAGCTATCTGACCGACCGCCGCCATCAGCACCTGACACCGCCACCTGCGCTGACGCACGTGGCGCGATGACGCCTGCCCTCCTCACCGACCGGACCTGCGCCGGCCGGTCGCTGACCCGCACCCATCGCTAGGAGCGATCCCATGAAGACACCCAGATTCGCCGTGGCTGCCGCGCTGGCCGGCGCACTGCTGGCCACCTCCGCGCTCAGCGCCTGCGGCAGTGCCGCCGCCGGTGGTGGCGGCGCCCAGACCAAGGAGCTGCGCTACCAGGGCTGGGTCGGCCAGGTGACCCCGGCGGAGCTGGCCGAGGATCTCGGCTATCTCGGCGACGTGAAGCTCAAGTGGATCGGCAACACCATCAGCGGTCCGCAGGACATCCAGGCCGCGACCACCGGGGACGTCGACTTCGGCGGCGCCTTCAACGGCGCGATCGTCAAGCTCAAGGCGTCCAAGGCCCCGATCACCGCGGTCATCGGCTACTACGGCGCCGACAAGGACAGCTACAACGGCTTCTTCGTGCCCGAGGACAGTCCGATCAGGACCGCGCGGGACCTGGTCGGCAAGAAGATCGGCGTCAACACGCTGGGTGCGCACGCCGAGGCGATCACCAAGACCTACCTCAAGCGCAACGGCCTGACGCCCGCGGAGATCAAGCAGGTCGAGCTGGTCGTCGTGCCGCCGGTCAACACCGAGCAGTCGCTGCGGCAGGGCCAGATCGACGTCGCCTCGCTCAGCGGCGCGCTGCGGGACAAGGCGCTGGAGCGCGGCGGGCTGCGCCCGCTCTACACCGACTTCGAGCTGCTCGGGCCGTTCACCGGCGGCAGCTACGTGGTGCGCAACGACTTCCTCAAGAAGAACCCCGACACGGTACGCGCGTTCGTGACCGGCACGGCCAAGGCGATTGACTGGAGCCGCACCCAGCCGCGCGACACGGTCATCGCCCGCTTCCGTTCCATCCTGACCAAGCGGGCCCGTAACGAGGACGACAGCCAGCTCAAGTTCTGGAAGAGCTACGGCGTGGCCGGCAAGGGCGGCACGATCACCGACGCCGACTTCAGCACCTGGATCGAGTGGCTGGACAGCATCGGCGAGCTCAAGGACGACAGCCTGAAGCCGGCCGACATCTACACCAACGAGTACAACGACGTCGCCTCGGGCGGTGCCCGATGAGCACGCCGAAGATCCGCTTCGACCACGTCGGCAAGGTCTTCCAGGCCCGGGGCACCAGCGTCACCGCCCTGCAGGACATCAACCTGGACGTCCGCGCCGGTGAGTTCCTGGTCCTGGTCGGGCCCAGCGGCTGCGGCAAGTCCACCCTGCTCGACCTGCTCGGTGGGCTGGCCACCCCGTCCAGCGGCCGGATCCTGGTCGACGACCGGCCGGTCACCGGGCCGGGCCTGGACCGCGGCGTCGTGTTCCAGCAGTACGCCCTGCTGCCCTGGCGGACCGCGCTGGGCAACGTCCAGTTCGGTCTCGAGGCCAAGCACGTGCCCCGCCGCGAACGCGCCGCCCAGGCCCGTGAATACCTGGACCTCGTGGGGCTGTCCGGCTTCCACGACCGCTACCCGCACGAGCTCTCCGGCGGCATGAAGCAGCGCGTGGCGATCGCGCGCAGCCTCGCCTTCGACCCGGACGTGCTGCTCATGGACGAGCCGTTCGCCGCGCTGGACGCGCAGACCCGTGACGGGCTGCAGGACGAGCTGCTGCGGATCTGGGAGAAGACCGGCAAGACCGTCGTGTTCATCACCCACGGCATCGAGGAGGCCGTCTACCTCGGACAGCGGGTGGCGGTCATGACGTCCCGGCCCGGCCGGATCAAGCAGGTCGTGGACGTGCCCATCACCGCCCGGTCGGCCACCGAGGACCTGCGCTCCGACCCCGAGTTCGCCCGCTACCGCCATGAGATCTGGACTCTGCTGCGCGACGAGGTGCGCCAGGCCCGCCGCGAGGAGCTGGGCCTGCACGAGAAGGAGAACGCGAGTGTCTAGCCTCATCGAGTCCCGGCCGGCGCCGGCAGCTGTCGCCCGGCCGGCGCCTGTGGTCGCGTACCCCGGGATCCGTCGTTTTCTGCGCGGAGCCGGCGCGGTCGGCACCCGGGTGGTCGCCGTGGCGGCCCTGGCCGCCGTCTGGGAGGTCTTCCCCCGGCTCGGGCTGGTCGACGCCACCTTCCTGCCGCCGCTGTCGGACGTGCTGGTCGCCTGGTGGCAGCTGGTGCAGTCCGGGGAGCTGATCGACCACGCCCAGGCCAGCCTGGGTCGCTCGCTGGCCGGGTTTGGCCTGGCCGTCGTGGCGGCCATCCCGCTGGGTCTGCTGATCGGCTGGTCCAAACCGGCGGCGACGCTGCTCACGCCGCTACTGGAGGTGTTCCGCAACACCGCCGCGCTGGCGCTGCTGCCGGTGTTCGTTCTCATCCTCGGGCTGGGTGAGACGTCCAAAGTGGCGATCATCTTCTACGCCTGCTCGTGGCCGATCCTGCTGAACACGGTCAGCGGCGTGCGGACCGTCGACCCGTTGCTGATCAAGTCGGCCCGCTCGCTGGGGCTCGGTCCGCTGCGGTTGTTCCAGAAGGTCGTGCTGCCGGCCGCCGTGCCGACCATCTTCACCGGGATCCGGCTGGCCGGCGCCTACTCGATCCTGATCCTGATCGCCGCCGAGATGGTCGGGGCCAAGGCCGGCCTCGGCTACCTCATCAACTACGCCCAGTACAACTTCGCCGTGCCCGACATGTACGCGGGAATCATCACGATCTCCGCCATCGGCCTCGTCGTGAACCAGGTCCTGATCATCACCGAGCGCCGCTTCTCCACGTGGCGCACCACCAGCTAGGAGGCACCGTCATGACGATCGCTCCCACCACCACCGAGGTGCGCCGCATCGGCGGACGGATCGGCGCCGAGGTCATCGGCGTGGACCTCGCCCGGCCGATCGACACCGAACTCGCGGCCCGGCTCACCAGCGCGCTGGTCGAGCACAAGGTGCTCATCTTCCGTGGCCAGGACCTCGACGACGAGGCCCACCTGCGTTTCGCCGGCACCTTCGGGCCGCTGACCACCGCCCACCCGACCGTCCCCTCGGTCGACGGACACGCCAACATTCTCGCGGTGCAGGGCGGGGAAGGTGCCCGCGCCAACTCGTGGCACACCGACGTGACGTTCGTTGTCGCCCCGCCCAAAGCAACGACCCTGCGCAGCCTGGTCATCCCGCCGTACGGGGGCGACACGCTCTTCGCCAACACCGCCGCCGCGTACACCGACCTGCCGGAACACCTGCGGCTGCTGGCCGACCGGCTGTGGGCCGTGCACACCAACGACCACGACTACGCCGAGCACCCGCAGTTCCGTACCGAGGAGGTCGAGGCGTACCACAAGGTCTTCACCGCCCAGCGGTACCGCACCGCGCACCCGGTGGTGCGCATCCATCCCGAGTCGGGCACCCCCAACCTGTTCATCGGCGGTTTCGCCGACACGATCATCGGCCTGTCCCGGACCGAGTCGAAGGATCTGCTGCGGCTGCTGCAGGCCTACGTGACCCGGCCGGAGAACACGCTGCGCCATCACTGGGCGGTCGGTGACGTCGTGGTCTTCGACAACCGCACGACCCAGCACTACGCCGCCGACGACTACGGCGACCTGCCCCGCAAGCTGCACCGGGTCACCGTCGCCGGGACCGTGCCGGTGGGCGCGGACGGCGCGAGCAGCTACGTCATCGAGGGCGACGAGGCGAGCCACTACACCCCGCAGGCAGCGCGATGAGCCGGCCCGGGCAGCTGCACCTGAACGCGTTCCTGATGGGCGTCGGGCACCACGAGGCCGCGTGGCGGCTTCCCGAGAGCGACCCGCGCGCCGATGTCGACGTCGAGCACTACAAGAACCTGGCCCGGATCGCCGAACGCGGCAAGCTCGATTCCCTGTTCCTCGCCGACGGGCCGGTGCTGTGGGACCAGGTCGGGCGCCGCCCGTCCGGCACGCTGGAGCCGACCGTGCTGCTCACCGCGCTCGCCGGGGCCACCGAGCGGATCGGGCTGATCGCCACGGCGTCGACCACCTACAACGAGCCGTACAACCTGGCCCGCCGGTTCGCCTCGCTGGACCTGGTCAGCGGGGGCCGGGCCGGCTGGAACATCGTCACCACGGCCGGGCTCGACGCCGCCCGCAACTTCAACCTGGACCGGCTCCCGGCGCACAGCGAGCGCTACGAGCGGGCCGCCGAGTTCGTCGACGTCTCGCTCAAGCTCTGGGACTCCTGGGACGACGACGTGGTGCTCGCCGACAAGGCGAGCGGGGTGTGGGGCGACCAGGACAGGATCTATCCGCCGGCCCACGTGGGCGCCCACTTCCGGGTGGCCGGCGCGCTCAACGTGCCGCGCACCCCGCAGGGCCATCCGCTGCTGGTGCAGGCCGGCTCCTCGGCCAACGGCCGCAACTTCGCCGCCCGCTACGCCGAGGCGGTCTTCACCGCCCACCAGACGCTCGCGGATGCGCAGGAGTTCTACGACGATCTCAAGCGGCGCGCGGCCGAGCACGGCCGGGACCCCTACCACATCAAGATCCTGCCGGGGATCGTGCCGCTGATCGGCGCCACCGAGGCCGAGGCCCGCGAGCTCGACGCGGAGCTCAACCGGCTGATCCGCGCCGAGTTCGCGCTGCCCGGCCTGGCCGAGCTGCTCGGCGTGGACATCGGCGAGCTGCGCCTGGATCAGGAACTGCCGGCGCACCTGCCGGCCGAGGAGGAGATCGAGGGGGCGAAGAGCCGCCGCACGCTGGTGGTCAACCTCGGCCGCCGCGAGCGGCTCACGGTCCGCGAGATCATCGCCCGGCTGGGCGGCGGGCGCGGGCACCTGACCTTCACCGGTACGGCCGACCAGGTCGCCGACAAGATCGAGTCCTGGTACGACAACGGCGCGGCCGACGGCTTCAACATCATGCCGCCGGTGCTCCCGTCCTCGCTGACCCGGTTCGTCGACGAGGTGGTACCGATCCTGCAGGAACGCGGCCGGTTCCGTACCGAGTACACCGGACGGACCCTGCGCGAGCACTACGGGCTGCCGCGCCCGGCCAACCGCAACACCGTCGTGGCGCCGGCAGCCGTGGCGTCGCGGCCGTGACAGCAGGCCCACGGCTCGGCGGCGGCCCGGTGGAAGCCCGGGTCGCCGCCGTCCTCGCCGGGCTCTGCCTGGCCACCGCCGCCTACTCGGTGCTGCAGTCGCTGGTCGTCCCGGCGCTCGGCGTCTTCCGGCACGAGCTCGGCACGACCCCGTCCGGCGCCGCGTGGATCCTGACCGGATTCCTGCTCAGCGCGTCGGTGTCCACCCCGCTGCTGGGCCGGCTCGCCGACCTGTACGGCAAGCGCAGCGTCCTGCTCGGCGCGCTCGCCGCGATGAGCGCCGGCTCGGTGCTGTCCGCGCTCGCCGACGGGCTCGCCCTGATGGTGGCCGGGCGGGCGGTCCAGGGCCTCGGCGGGGCCGTCTTCCCGCTCTGCTTCGCCCTGATACGCGACCACGTGCCACCGGTACGCCGGCCCCGGGCCTTCGTCGCCGTCTCGACTGTGATGAGCGTGGGCGGCGCTGCCGGCACGGTCGCCGCCGGGCCACTGCTCACCGTGGTGTCGTCCCGGTGGTTGTTCGGCATCCCGGCGCTGGTGTCCGTGCTGGCGGCGATCCCGGTGGCGGCGTTGCTCCCACGCGGAATCCGCCGCCGCGACGACGGGGGGATCGACTGGCCGGGCGCGGTCCTGCTGGCCACCTGGCTCGGCCTGCTCCTGCTGGCGATCAGCCTCTCCGGCTCGTACGGCTGGACGGCCCCGCCGGTGTGGGGTTCGGCCCTGGCCGCACCCGCGGTCGCGACGCTGTGGCTGGTCCGGCAGCACCGGGCCCGGCACCCGCTGGTCGACCTGCGCACCATGGCCCTGCCCACGGTCCGCGCCACCAACGCCGCGACGCTGCTGCTCGGCGTCGGCATGTTCGGCTCGTGGATGCTGGTGCCGCTGCTCGTGGCCCAGCCATCGAGCAGCGGGATCGGTTTCGGGGCCAGCCCGAGCGTGGTCGGGCTGGTGATGCTGCCGACCGCGCTGGGCACGCTGCTGGTCATGCCCCTGCAGAGCCGGCTGGTCCGGCGGCACGGGCCACGCGCAGCGCTCACGGTGGGCACGGCCACGGCCGGTTCGGCGTACCTGCTGCTGGCGGTGCTGCACGGGACCATCGCGCAGGTGTGCCTGGCTGTCCTGCTGATGGGGGCGGGCGTCGGGCTCGCGTTCGCGGCCGTCGGGGCCCTGGTGGTCGAGGCGGTGCCACCCGAGCGGACCGGGGTGTCGGCGGCGGTCAACACCGTCATGCGTACGGTCGGCGGCAGCCTGGGCGCCACCCTCGGCGGCACCGTGCTGACCTGGTCGGTGAACGCGTCGGGCCAGCCCAGCCCCCGGTCGTACGCGATCGCCATGCTGGTGTTCGCGGCAGCCCTGTTCGGGGCGCTGCTGTGCGCCGTGCGGATCCCCCGCCCGGTGCCGGTGACCGGGCCGGCGCCCGTGGCGGCCCCGGCGACCGGATAAATGGGGCGCCGAACGGTCGCTCCGGCGGACACAATCCCGGCATGACGACCCAGGCAACCGGCGTACGGATCGGCTGGACGGACCTTCCCGGCGAGGTGCGTGCGGCGATCGAGGACCTGCTCGGCTCCCCCGTGGTGGAGGCCGTGTCGCAGCCGGGTGGGTTCTCCCCCGGCACCGCCGACCGGGTACGGACCGCAGCCGGCACCCGGGCCTTCGTCAAAGCGGTCGGCACGGCCCAGAATCAGGTCAGCGTCGACATGCACCGCCGCGAGGCAGCCGTCACGGCACGCCTGCCGAAGGAGATAGCAGCGCCGCGCCTGCTGGGCACCTACGACGACGGCGAGTGGGTCGCCCTCGTCCTCGAGGACGTGCCCGGGCGGCATCCGCACACTCCGTGGCAGGCCGGTGAGCTGGCCACCGTACTCGCCGTGCTGCGGGATCTGGCTCGCCGGGTGACCCCGTCGCCGGTCACCGACGTACCGCCGGCCACCGAGGTCCTCGGCCACGACTTCGGCGGCTGGGAGCGGATCGCCGCCGACCCGCCGGCCGGCCTCGATCCCTGGGCCGGGAAGAATCTCGACCGGCTGTGCGCGCTCGCCGACCGGGCGCGGACCGCGATCGCCGGGGACACGCTCGTGCACCTGGACGTGCGGGCCGACAACCTGCTGCTCGGCCCGGACGGCCGGGTCACGCTGGTCGACTGGCCCTGGGCCTGCCGCGGCGCGGCCTGGGTGGACACGGTGCTGCTCCTGATCAACGTACGGCTGTACGGCGGGCAGCCGGCGGACCGGTTACTGGCCGAGCACACCTCCGGCGCCGCACCGCAGGATCTGACCGCGGTCCTCGCCGGCATGGCGGGCTTCTTCCTCGACGCCGCCCGCCAACCGGACCCGCCCGGCCTGCCGACCGTCCGCGACTTCCAGCGGGCCCAAGGTGTGGCGACGCTGGACTGGGTGCGCGAGCGGCTTGACGCACCCGAATAATGGTGCTGATAATGCTAGCACTATGAGGTGGCTGATCGATCATTCGTCGCGGGAGCTGCTGCAGCACCAGATCGCCCGATGCGTCCGCCAGGGCGTGGCCTCGGGCGAGCTCAAGGTGGGTGAGCAGCTACCACCGGCGGCCGAGCTGGCGTCGGCACTGTCCGTGGATCGCAACACCGTGCTGACCGCGTACCGGCAGCTGCGGGACGACGGCCTGCTGGAGTTCCGCCGGGGCCGGGGCGCGCGCGTCGCGTCGACCATGACCGAGCCGGCCCCGGTCGCCGAGGCGGCCCAGGAACTGGTGGCGGTGGCCCGCCGGCACGGGCTCGGCCGCAACGATCTGATCCGCCTCATCGAGCAGCTGACCTGACCCACCGAAAGGACGGTGCCCCGTGACGGCATCCGCACTGCCCGGCCCGTTCTCCCTCTACACCGGACGGGTCACCAACTGGCCCATGGTGATCCTGAGCGCCGCCCTGGTGGTGCCGCTGATCGTCCTGGGCAACGCCGGAGACGGCAGCCGGCCCGGCCTGACGGTCCCGCTCCTCGTCGCGGCCACCGCCGTACTGGTCAACGTGCTGACGGCCGGAAGCGTCCGGACGGCGGCCGGACCGAACGGCGTCTTCGTCCGCTTCGGAGTCTTCGGCTGGCCGCGCGGCACCTATCGCATCGAGCAGATCACCCGCGCCGAGGTCATCGACGTGTCGCCGTGGTCCGTGGCCTACGGCTTCTGGTGGACGCCGCGCCGCACATCCTGCACGGTCCGCTCCGGGCCGGCCCTGCGGCTGACCCTGCGCACCGGCCGGACGGTCACCATCACGGTGCCGGACGCTCACGCAGCCGTCGCCGCCATTCCCGCAGTGCGGTAGACAACAACGCCCGCACCGGACCAGTACTGCGGCTATCGAGTCGGTCAGACTGTCGTCGTCGCCTGCCTGTTCGCCATCGCGGTGACTGCTTTCGTGCTGCCGGGATTTCTCTGACCAATGTCGGTGGGGTCGCGGTGGTTTGGCGGTGGCCATTCCGGGGCACACCCCGGCCGCCGGTTTTACCCGCACGTCAATAAGGGAAATGAATCACCGCGGCACCGATTCACCGGCCCACAAAACGTGACCGGCCCTGACCAGGAAAAGTATCCCGCGGATACCGCGAACCGGACCCGCTCGAAAAACTTATTGTGTGAATTCCTGAGCCCGGGGCACTCCACGTTCACCGGCGGCATCACGCCATCGGTACCCCCTACAGCAACGCTGACAGCTTAAGGAAATGGTCACAATGACGACGTCCACCCGCGGTACCAATGACACCAAGACCGTTGCGCGCACCCGTACGCACGGCGAGGAGACGAAGCCCTCCTTCAAGACCACCGAGCTGATCGTCTACGTGGCCGCCGTTCTGGGCGTGCTGATCGCCTCCTACGTGGTCGGCGACCGCGCCAACAACGACGGCACAGACATCTTCGCCGCCGACAAGGCGTGGTGGTACATCACTCTGCTCACCATCGGTTACATGGTCAGCCGCGGCCTGGCCAAGGCCGGCAGCCGCAGCAGCGACACCGACCCGCGTACCGACTCGCACAACCACTGAGCCTCCTGATCGACCAGCGGCCCCGGCGGGTCGAGCCAGCCCGAGCGGCATGGCTCCCGCCGGGGTTTCGCCGGTTGTAGGCCCTGTATCGAGCCGGCGGGCTCTCCGGGGGACCGCGTCAGCCGGCGTCGATCCGGTCGCGGAGCGTCAGAAGGGCCCGGGAGAGCAGCCTCGAGACGTGCATCTGCGAGATGCCGAGCTGCTCGGCGATCTGCGCCTGCGTCAGGTTGCCGTAGAACCGCAGAGCGACGATCTTCTGATCCCGGGCGTCGAGCGACGCGAGGGCCGGCCCGAGGGCAAGGCGCATGTCGACGAGTTCGAGATCGTGGTCATAGCCGCCGAGCGTGTCGCCCAGCTCCCGGTCTCCCTCGGCGCCGATCGGAGTGGCGAGGCTGGTGGCGCTGTAGGCCATGGCTCCCTCGAGCCCTTCCAACACCGATTCCTCGGTGATCCCGAGGTGGACGGCGATGTCCGCCACCGTCGGTGAACGACCCAGGGTGTGGGTGAGCGTGTTGTTGGCCGTCGTGATAGCCGCCCGGAGCTCCTGCAGCCGCCGCGGCACCCGGATGGACCAGGTGCGGTCGCGGAAGTGGCGCTTGATCTCGCCCAGAATGGTGGGAATGGCGAAGCCGGCGAAGTCGACTCCCCGGTCCGGGTCGAACCGGTCGATCGCCTTGATCAGACCGATCGTCGCCGTCTGCGTCAGATCGTCCTGGGGCTCGCCTCGGCCGTAGTAACGGTGGGCGAGATGCTGCGCCAGCGGCAGCCACGCCTCGATGGCGCGCTCGCGGAGACGGGCCTTGGCCGGATCGTCCGCCGGCAGGACGGCCATGGCCCGCACCAGCTGCACGGCGTCGGTGACGTCCCGCTGGCCGCCGGGGCCGGTCGGGGCCTCGGGCATGTCGGTCATCGAGGTGGCGGCTGTCACGTTCATGGTCGTCCTTCCGCTGATGCTGAGGACCTCGTTCACGGGCGACTCGTCCGTCGCGGAGAGCTGCCCGCCGGGCGGCGTCATAGACACTCTCCGGACCATACCGCCGATCAATCGACGCAGCAACCGACGCAACTTGTCGGATGCGCCGGGGGTGCGACGGGAGGATCTTGCTCCCTGGCACGACGACGGGGCCTCGCGTACCGTGCGCCTGTGAATCCGACCGCCGTGGCAGACGTCGACGACGGCGCGACCCTCGCTCAAGCGCCCGGCCGGCGCTGGACCACCCAGCGATGGTTCGCGTCGGTGCTGGTGGCAATGGTCGTGCTGGTGCTCGCCGGCGCGGTCGTCGGAGCGCAGGCACTGTCGCGCACGGCGACGGTCTCGAACCATCTGAGCGATCGGGTGTCCCCGGCGCGGACCGCGGTGGTCGAGTTCGGCGCGGCGCTGGTCAACCAGGAGATCGGCGTCCGCGGCTACCTGTTGAGTGGACAAAGGCAGTTTCTGGAGCCGTATCAGCAGGGCATCGCCGCCGAGCAGGCGGCCGTCGCCCGGATGCGGCAGCTGTTGAGCACCGAGCCGCGCGCGCTGGCCGACCTGGCCGATGCCGTGGAGCAGGCCCATCGATGGCGCACCACCGTGGCCGACCCGCTGATCGCCCGCCATCAGGACAGCGCCGCGCCGGCGCCCATGACGGTGGTGATGCAGAGCAGGACCGCCTTCGAAGAAGTCCGGGCCCGCGTCGCCGTCCTGGACCGCCGTCTGATCGAGATCAGGCAGGACGGCCGGGCTGCCCTCGATCAGTCACGCCAGGTCCGCAATGGTGTCTTCGTCTTCCTCGCGGCCGTCCTGCTCGCCTTCCTCGTGCTGATCGCCGTCCTGCTGCGCGTGGTGGTGCTCCGGCCGCTGATCCAGCTGAGCCGGGCAGTGCGACGCGTCGCCGGAGGAGACTTCGACCACCACCTCACCCCCGCAGGCCCCGCCGACCTGGCCCGGCTCGGTCAGGACGTCGAGGCGATGCGGCGGCGCCTGGTCGACGGGCTGGTCACCAGCCAACTCGCCCGTGAACAGCTCGAACAGCAGCAACGGGAACTGCAGAGGTCCAACGCGGACCTGGAACAATTCGCCTACGTCGCCTCGCACGACCTGCAGGAGCCGCTCCGCAAGGTCGCCTCGTTCTGTCAGCTGCTGCAGCGGCGCTACGCCGGCGCGCTCGACGAGCGGGCCCAGCAGTACATCGGCTTCGCGGTCGACGGCGCGTCGCGCATGCAGAGCCTGATCAACGACCTGCTCGCCTTCTCCCGCATCGGCCGGGTGCACAAGGCCGTCCAACCGGTCGACCTGAATCAGACCGTCGCGCAGGCGGAGGAGAGCCTTGCTCTGGCCATCGCCGAGTGCGGCGCCCGGGTCGTCCGGCCCACCCTGCCCATCGTCCCCGGCGACGCCACGCTCCTGACCATGCTCTGGCAGAACCTGATCGGGAACGCGATCAAATTCCGCCGGCCGGGGCAGGCGCCACTGATCCACATCACCGCCGGGGCCGACGACGGCGTCTGGACGTTCGCCGTCGAGGACAACGGCATCGGGATCGATCCCGAGTTCGCCGGCAAGATCTTCGTCATCTTCCAGCGGCTGCATCCGCGGGACAGCTACCCGGGCACCGGCATCGGCCTGGCCATGTGCAAGAAGATCGTCGAGCATCACGGCGGTGAGATCACCCTGGACTCGTCCTACCAGCAGGGCGCTCGCCTGGTGTTCACCCTGTCCGGGGAGGGCCCGTCAGTCGACCCGGTAGGTCAGGTGGGTGGCGTGCGGCGAGACCCGGACGTGGATCTGGCGCAGAGTGCGCGGGCTGACCCCGGCGTCGAACAGCGGCGTGCCACCGCCCAGCAGCACGGGTGAGAGGTGCAGGCGCAGCTCGTCGACCGCGTCGGCCGCCAGCGCACCCCGGATGACCTGGGCGCCGCCCATGACCACCACGTCGCGTTCCTCGGCCATCGCGCGGGCCGTGCTGATCGCGCTGCGCACGCCGTCCACGACGAAAGTGAACCGGTCGGCCAGCCGTACCGTTTCGGGTGGTCTGCGGGTCACCACCAGGACCGGCGGCACCGCGGCCAGGCCCGCGCCGTAGCCGACCTCGTCGTTCCAGCCGTGCGGGCCGTCGACGACGTCGAACAGGTGGCGGCCCATGACCACCGCGCCGGTGGCGTCGGTGGCCGACGCCAGCACCTCGCGGTCCACCGGGTCGGCGCTGAAGGCCCAGGTGTGCAGGCCCTCACCGCCCAGGCCCAGGCCGTTGTCAGGGCCGGGGTCCGGCCCGGTCACATATCCGTCGAGCGACACCGAGATGTCGGCGACCACCTTGCCCATGTGCACTCCCCGGCTCGTCGTGGTTTCGAGCCGAGCATGCCACCGGGGTACGACGGATCAGGCCGGCGGGATGAGCCGGGAGCCGGTCCAGGCCAGGCCCATGCCGGCGGCCAGCAGCAGCAGCGCTCCGACGGTGGGCAGCGGGCGCATCGCGTGCGAACCGGCACCGATCGACACCGCCGCGAGCATCAGCAGCACGCCGTCGGCCGGGTTGACCAGCTTGGAGCGGAAGACCGCCCAGCCCAGCAGCAGCCAGCCGGTGCCGGTCACGGCCGCCGCGACCAGCGAGGCGGTGTGCACCTGGGCGGCGCTGAGGCCGATGCCGTCCGGGCCGGTGCCGGCCGGCAGCGCGGCCAGCGGCAGCAGCATGATGAAGCCGGCCATGGCGATGAGCAGCCCGGCGACGGCCGAGCGGCGGGTGCGGGAACCGGCCAGCAGCCCGGCGAGGCCGATCATCGCGATGGCGCAGAACCAACCGGCCGCCAGCTTGAGCAGCAGCGGTCCGGGCGCGGCGGAGATGCCCAGAGTGGACCAGCCGTAGAGGGCCGCCCCGATCGGCAGGGCCCAGAGCGAGACACGCGAATAGCGGCGCACCGACCAGATCCAGACGGCTTCGCGCACCGGCAGGTGATGCTCCGCGGCGGCACCCGGCCCCGCGGCACCGACCCAGGCCGGCGCCACTCGCAGCGGCCGTCCACTGGCAGTCTGGTTCTGACTAATGCTCATGGCTCATGGCTCCGCCTCGTGGTGGGCTCACAGCCGAGCGGCCCGGGGGTACCGGTCGGAATCCTCGGTCAGCATGGCAAAACCCCGCGCACAGGCGCGGGGTTTTGCGTTATTCGCTCCGATCTTGCACCGCCGGGGCGGACCTCAGGCGCGTTCGGGCTCTCCCACGCCGTTGTAGTCGGCACCGCCGAGCGCCGCCGACGGCGGCATCGTGGACGGGGCCGGCAGGCCCCGCGGACCGTTGTCGCCGGAGACCTGCGCCTCGGCCGCACGGACCTGGGCGTTCACGGCGGCGGCCTCCTTGGCCGCCTCCTCGGCGGCCTCGGCGGCCTCCCGTTCGACCGCGGCCGCGTCGACCTTGCCCGTCGGCAGGTCGCCGACCATGTTGGCCAGTCCGCCCAGCGCGCCGCCCATGCCCTCCAGGGCCCGGGTCAGCTCGGTCGGCACGATCCAGACCTTGTTGGCCGAGCCGTTGGCGATCTGCGGCAGGGCCTGCAGGTACTGGTAGGCCAGCACCTTCTGGCTCGGGTTGGCCTCGTGGATCGCGTGGAACACCGTCCGGATGGCCTTGGCCTGACCCTCGGCGGTCAGGATCCGGGCCTGCCGGTCGCCGTCGGCCCGCAGCACCGCGGACTGCTTGTCACCCTCGGCCGTGAGGATCTGCGACTGCTTGACACCCTCGGCGGTCAGGATCGCGGCCCGGCGGTCCCGCTCGGCGCGCATCTGCTTCTCCATGGAGTCGCGGATGCTCGGCGGCGGCTCGATGGCCTTGATCTCGACCCGGGTGACCTTGACGCCCCAGCGGCCGGTGGTCTCGTCGAGCACTCCGGACAGGTGCCGGTTGATCTCCTCGCGGCTGGTCAGGGCCCGCTCCAGGTCGAGCGAGCCGATGACGTTACGCAGGGTGGTGACGGTCAGCTGCTCGATGGCCTGGAGGAAGTTCGCGATCTCGTACGTCGCCCGCACCGGGTCGACGACCTTGAAGTAGAGCACCGTGTCGATCGAGACCACCAGGTTGTCCGAGGTGATCACCGGCTGCGGCGGGAAGCTGACGACGTTCTCCCGCATGTCCACCTTGGTGCGGACCGTGTCGATGAACGGCACCAGCAGGTTGAGCCCCGGGGACAGGGTGCGCTTGTACTTACCCAGCCGCTCCACGACATCGTGCCGCTGCTGCGGGACGATGCGGACCGACCGAACCAGCGTGATAACCGCAAAAAGGGCGATCACGAAGATGAGTACACCGATAGCAACTTCCATGGCGTCCTCTTTTCTCTTGTATGTGTGACGTCTGCTCAGAGATTCGGATGTTCGTCGCGCCACACGATCGCCGTGGCGCCCTTCACTTTGATGACCCGGACCCGGTCGCCGGGCGCGTACTTCTCGTCGCCGTCGAAGGAGCGCGCCGTCCAGAGCTCGCCGTCGATCTTCACGAGCCCGTGGTCGGCCGTCACCTCCTCGAGCACCGTCGCCTGCGAGCCCTCGATGGCCTCGATGCCGAAGGGCGTGTCGCCGGTCTCCGAGGCGGATTTCGCGTGCCGCATGATGATGGGCCGGATCGCGGCGACGGAGAGACCGGAGACGATGGCGAACACGATGGCCTGCAGCAGCACGGGGGCGCCGAGAGCCGCCGCACCGGCCGCGGCGAGAGCGCCGACGGCGAAGAAGATGACGAGGAAAGTCGCGGTGAAGGCCTCGGCGATCGCGAGGGCGATGGCGAGGACGATCCAGAGAACGCTTTCCATACCCAGATCGTGACACGTCCGCGCTCGCACGGCGACGTCGCGTCACGTCGGGTTCTTCCGTAGCCAGATCGGCGCCGTTCAGTTAAACCTTGGACCGTCCCCGCCCGAGAGAGGCCCACCGTGTCCCTGCTGCCGGAAACCGGCCGACGCGTCACCGGGATCGTCGCCCGCGCGCAGTCCGCGGGCCGCGCGCCGTCCGTGGCGCTGGCGGTCGTACGCGACCGCTCGCTGCTGCATTTCACCGGCGCCGGGGAGACCCCGCCGCCCGACCCCAAGACCCAGTACCGGCTCGGCTCGATCACCAAGACGCTGACCGCCACCATGGTGATGCAGCTGCGCGACGAGGGCTTCTTCGCCCTCGACGACCTGCTGTACCGGCACCTGCCGGGCACCTCGGTGGGCGGGCTGACGCTGCGTCAGCTGCTCGGGCACGTCTCCGGCCTGCAACGCGAGCCGGACGGGCCCTGGTGGGAGCGCAGCGCCGGCGGCGACGTCGACCAGTTGCTGGCCGAGCTGGCCGACAAGGTCGCCGGGCCGCCGTTCCGGACCTACCACTACTCCAACCTGGCCTACGGGCTGCTCGGTGCGGTGCTGCAGCGCGTCACCGGGGAGTCCTGGACCGACCTGGTCGGCAAGCGGGTGCTCGACCCGCTGGGCATGAAGCGGACCACGTACGCGCCGGTCGAGCCGTACGCCCGCGGTTACGTCGTGCACGAGCTGGACGACAGCCTGCACGAGGAGCCCCGGCTGGACGCGGGCGCGATGGCCCCGGCCGGGCAGCTCTGGTCGACGGTGACCGACATGGCCAAGTGGGCGGCGTTCCTGGCCGATCCCGCCCCGGCCGTGCTGAGCCGGGAGACCGTCGACGAGATGTGCACGCCGGTGGTCATGCAGGACGACACCTGGACCGCCGGGCACGGCCTGGGCCCGGAGCTGATGCGCGTCGGCGAGCGGGTGTACGTCGGCCACGGCGGCTCGATGCCCGGCTACAACTCCCAGCTGGCCGTGCACCGGCCCAGCCGCACCGGCGTGATCGCCTTCGCCAACTCGTACGGCCTGCGCGGCACCAGCATCCGGGCGCTGGCCCTGGAGGTGCTGACCACGGTGCTGGACCACGAGCCGGTGCCGGCCGAGCCGTGGCGCCCCGCGCCCCCGGCCGATCCCGATGTCGCCCAGGTGTGCGGCCGCTGGTGGTGGATGGGCCGCGAGTACGAGGTGCTCGCCGACGGCCCGGCTCTGGTGATGCGACAGGTGACCGCGCCGGAGAAGGAGCCGTGGCGGTTCGTCCGGGAGTCGCGGGACCGCTGGCGGGGCACGGCCGGCATGAACACCGGCGAGGTGCTGACCGTGCTGCGCGGCCCGGACGGCGCGGCCGAGCGGCTCGACATCGCCACCTTCGTGTTCAGCCGCGACCCGATGCACCTGGCGTGAGCAGGGCGTTGAGCGTCCCGTAGTCGGCCGCGCCGGTCAGCTCGCCGTAGCCGCCGTCGCCCAGGGCCGCCGCCGCCACCCGGGCGACCAGCCCGTACGCGGCCTGGGCGACCGACGAGCCCAGGCTGATCCGGGCCACGCCGAGCGCGGCCAGCTCGGCCGGGCCGGGCGCGCCGGGTCCGGCCATCACGTTGACCGGGGCGTCGATCCGGTCGACCAGGGCGGCGACGGTCGCCGGATCGGTCACCCCGGGCACGAAGATCCCGTCGGCGGCGATCCGGTCGGGCTCGGCGGTGGCGCCGTCCTCGATGTTGACGCCCACGGCACCCGCGGCGTGGATCCGCCGTACCGTTTCCGCCACGTCGCCGTACCCCTTCTCGATGTCGGCGGTCACCGGCACCGACACCACCGCGGTGATCCGCGCGACCGCCGCGACGGCGGCGGACGCGTCCAGGGCGTCGCCGTCCGGCGCGCCCAGGCTCCAGGCCACTCCGGCGCTGGTGGTGGCCACGGCGGCCGCACCGGCGGCCTCGACCAGGCGGGCGCTCGCGGCGTCCCAGGCGTTGACGAGGATCAGCGGTCTGCCGGGCACGTGCCGGTCACGGAAGTCGGTCATGCGGTCAGTGTCGGCGGGCCGGGCCGGCCGCGATAATGATTCAGCTGGAGCTGAAACGTCGGGGGTCCGCATGGTGGCGATCGGGCTGTCGGCCGGTGCCGTGGCACGCATCCGCTTCGCCGTGTCCTGCCTGTGGGAGGTCGTCGCCGCGGTCCGGGTGCTGCGCGATCCGGGGAGCCACGCGGTCCACCTGCCCTGGGTGCGCCGGGTCGTCGTGCCGCGTGAAACGCTGCTGTGGGAGCTGGTGCCGCGCGAACCGGCGTACCTGCCGGATTTTCTGACGCCCCCGCCCGCGGGCCTGACCCCCGAGCTGGGCGCGGAGCTCGCCCGGCTGCGGGCGACGCCCGCCGCGGCGGTCCGTGAGCACCTCGACCTGTACGGCCACCGCCCGCCCGCCGTGCGCGAGCTGTACGCCGACCCCGCCACCGGCCTGGCCCGCCTGTGCACCGATATAAAGGCGTTCTGGCACACCGCCGTCGCCCCCGACTGGCCCCGGATCCAGCTGCTGCTGGACGGCGAGATCCGCAGCTGGCCTACCCGGCCCGGGGCGTCGCCACGCTGTGGGAGCCACGCCGGCCGAGCACGGACGCGCTGGGCGCGGTGCTGGGCCGGGGCCGCACCCGGCTGCTGCTCGAGCTGGACGCGCCCAGCTCCACCACCGAGCTGGCCCGGCGCACCGGCATGACCGCCGGTGGGGTCTCCCAGCACCTGAGCGTCCTGCGGGCGGCCGGGCTGGTCGTCGCGCACCGGCGGGGCCGCAGCGTGCTCAACGTGCGTACGGCGCTGGCCGAGGCCCTGCTCAGCTCGGCTCGGTGACGAAGTCGATGAGCCGTTCCATCGCGTTGATCAGTGGCGTCTCCACGTCCTTGTAGCTGTTCACGCTGCTGAGGATGCGCCGCCACATCTCGTACGGCTCGGCGATGCCGACGGCCCGGCAGACGCCCTCCTTCCACGGCTGCCCGGGCGGGATCACCGGCCACGCCTTCAGCCCGACCCGCTCCGGCTTCACCGCCTGCCACACGTCGATGTACGGATGCCCGGTGATGAGCACGTTGGGGTCCGTGACCGCGGCCACGATCCGGCTCTCCTTGGACCCGGCGACGAGGTGGTCGACCAGCACACCGACCCGGCGGCCACGGGCCGGCCGGAACTCCCGGACCGCGCCGGCCAGGTCGTCGATGCCGTCCAGCGGTTCCACCACCACGCCCTCGATGCGCAGGTCGTCGCCCCAGATCCGCTCGACCAGGGCGGCGTCGTGCACGCCCTCGACCCAGATCCGGCTGGCCTTGGCGACCTGGGCGCGTACCCCCGCGACCGCGACCGATCCGGAGGCCGTGCGCTGCCGGGCCGGGGGCGCCGCCCGGGCCGCCGGCCGGCGCAGGGTCACGACCTGGCCCTCCAGCAGGAACGCGGCCGGCTCCAGCGGAAAATTGCGACGCTTGCCACGCCGGTCCTCCAGCACGACGGCACCCAGCTCGAAGCCGACGACCGCACCGCAGAAGCCGGAGTCGACGTCCTCGACGACCAGGTCAGGCTCGGCGTCCACCTCGGGCACCACCTTGCGGCGCCGCCAGTTGCCGGACAGCACATCCTCCCCATACATGTCAGGCACGTTAAACCCTGCGGACGGACACGCCGCTTCCGACGCTCCGGCCGAGACAAGCCAGGCGGACGGCACGTACCCTTGCTCGCATGTCCCCCGCAGCAGATGCGGCGACACTCACGGCCCGCCGGTCCACCCGGTTCGTGGCCTGGGTACGCGCCTGGCGGGCCGGCCTCGTCCCGTTCGACGAGCTGGCCGACGAGATCGCCGGCGACGAGGAGCACCTCGTCGCCGATGCCCCCGGCACGTGGACCGACGTGCCGCTGAGCAACGCGCTGCCCGCGTTCGCCAAGCTGCACCCCGACGACATCCGGCTGGTGCTGCCGGCCCCGGGCGACCCGCGCGGGCTGCCCGGCCCGGGCGAGCTCACCGGCGCGGCGCTGCTGGCCGGCGAGGCCGTGGTGACGCCGTCGTTCGGGGTGGTGCCCGAGCTGCGCCGGCACACCTCCGGCTCGGGCGTGGAGTTCGAGACCGTGCTGTGGCGCTTCTACCCGGTGCCGGCGTTCAAGCCGACGTTCCAGATGGGCTCGGCCGAGGCCGAGATCGAGCTGACCGCGGCGCTGACCGAGGCCACGACCCAGCTGACCCGGCTCGATGTCGCGCAATGGCGCCCCGAGCTGGCCGGCGCGCTGCAGGCCCTGCGCCGCCCGGAGAGCACCGCGACGCTGCCGCCGGGCTTCGACCCGCGCTCGCGGCGGCTGTTCGCCCGGGCCAGCATCCTCGACCAGGTCCTGGCGCTGGCCGAGCACAACGCCCCCGGCGGCGCGGTGAACGGCTACGAGGCGCAGCAGCGCGACGCGGCGCTGCGCCCGCTGACCACGGCCTGCCGGCAGGCGCTGGTCGCGGCCTGCAACGCCCCGCTGCATGCCTGACAGATACGCGCACTGCACCTTCTGCGGGGCGCGCTTCGTGCCGGAGCAGCCCTGGCCGCGCCGCTGCGGCGCCTGCGGCGAGACCAGCTACCTGAATCCGAAACCGGTCGCCGTCGCGGTGCAGCCGGTCGGCGGCGGCCTGCTGGTCGTGCGCCGGGGCATCCCGCCGGCCCGCGACACCCTGGCCCTGCCGGGCGGCTTCATCGAGACGGGCGAGACCTGGCAGCAGGCGGCGTCGCGCGAGCTGCGCGAGGAGGCCGGCCTCCAGACCGACCCCGGGACGGTACGCCTGTACGACACGATCAGCGCCCCGGACGGCACCCTGTTGATCTTCGGCCTGCTCCCGGCGCTGTCCTCGGAGGACGAGCTGCCGCCCGTGGTGCCCAACGAGGAGGCCCTGGGCCGGGAGGTGCTGCACAGCCCGCAGGCGCTGGGCTTCGACCTGCACACGCAGGTCGCCGACCGCTACTTCGCCCAGGTCGCCGCGGGCATGTAGCGGCCGGGCTCAGTCCAGCGCGAACGTGCCCTTCGTCTCGAACGCCGCCAGGTCGTGCAGGGCCCGGATCACCAGGCCGCCCGAGCCCTCCGGCAACGCCTCCGGGGCGAACCAGCCCGCGTCCACGCTCTCGTCGGTCACCCGCTCCAGCTCGCCGTCGTAGCCGTCGACCCGGCACATCAGGGAGATGTACTGGTAGCTGTGCCCGTACGGGTTCGGGTACCAGTCGCGGGCCCGGGTGTAGAGGCCGAACGGGGTGACGTCCCGCGCCACCAGGCCGGCTTCCTCGCGTACCTCCCGGACCGCGCACTCGCGCAGGGTCTCGCCCAGCTCCATCGTGCCGCCGGGCAGGGCCCAGGTGCGGTCGTCGGAGCGCTGGATCAGCAGGATCCGGCCGTCCGGGTCGCGGACGACGCCGTGCGCGCCGATCGAGATCAGCACGCGGTCGTCGCCCGCGAGCGTGCGCAGGCCACCGATGTACGACTCTTCCCAGGACAGTCCCACTGTCGTCACTCCAAGGTGAAGGTGCCCGCAGTCTCGAATGCCGCGAGGTCGGTCAGGGTACGCCGGACACCCTCACGCAACGGCTCGGGCAGCGCGCCGGGCGGGAACCAGCCGGCGTCCGTGGTCTCGTCCGTGGCCCGCACCAGCTCCCCCTCGTACGCGTCGATCCGCGCCGTCATGGTGATGTGCTGGTACGTGTGCCCGTACATGTCGGGACCCCGCTCCGGGGACCGGGTGTAGACCGCGAACGGGGTGAGCTCGCGGACCTCCAGGCCGGTCTCCTCCCGTACCTCGCGCACCGCGCAGTCGCGCAGCGACTCGCCGAGCTCCATCATCCCGGCGGGCAGCGCCCAGGTCCCGTTGTCGGCCCGGCGGACCAGCAGCACCCGGCCGGTCTCGTCGCGCAGCACGCAGCGGGAGCCGACACTGATCAGGGTGCGGCCGTTGCCGGCCAGGGCCCGCAGCTGCCCGAAGTAGGACTCGTCCCATGACAGTGCCATGCGACCACCCTGCCAGACGCGGTCCGGCGGAAACCGGTCGGCGGGCCCGGTCTCCCGGTGCTACCTTTCCGGCGCCGAAAGGGGTCATCGTGGCGAAGCTGAATCAGATCATCGCCGTGGAGAAGGGCGTCAAGAGCAAGGCGTTCGCCGATCTGAGCGACGCCCACCACGCCGTGCAGAAGACCGGACCGCTCGCCGGCATCTCCCGGACGTACCAGCCGAAGGACGAGGAGGGCGAGCAGCTGCCCGCCGAGTCGACGCGGGTGCAGATCAAGGCGGAGGACATCCTGCGCGACGTCGCCGGCACCCTGACCCGGCTGTTCGACGTCACCGCGACCAAGGACCTGACGAACTGCGTGGCGCGCGCCGACGTGGTCGTCGACGGGCGGACCATCGCCGCCCAGGTGCCGGTGACGTATCTGCTGTTCCTGGAGAAGCAGCTCGTCGACCTGCACACGTTCGTCAAGAAGCTGCCGGTGCTCGACGCCGCCGAGTCCTGGGTGCGCGACGACTCCACGGACAGCTGGCGCACCGAGCCGGTGCGGACCAACCGCACCAAGAAGGTGCCGCGCAACCACGTCAAGGCCGAGGCCACCGACAAGCATCCGGCGCAGGTCGAGGTGTACTACGAGGATGTCACCGTCGGCTACTGGACCACGGTGAAGTTCTCGGGCGCGCTGCCGGCCAAGCGGGTCAACGAGATTCTCGAACGCGTGCTGACACTGCAGACCGCGGTCAAGTTTGCGCGCGAGGAGGCCAACAACACCGAGGTGACCGACCAGCGGGTCGGCGCGGCGGTTTTCGGCTATCTGTTCGGGTAGCCGCCCTTGATTCCCCCGTGGGAGCGCGGGGGTGCGCCGGAGTTTCCGGCGTGAAGCTGACAGCTGAGGCTGAAACTGATCACACCGGTCCCGGTGCGGGTTCGAGTCCCGCCCCCCGCACCAGCACGCGAGGGTAGCCCAACTGGCAGAGGCAGCCGGTCAGAAGCTCAGATTCTCGCTCCAATGTCAGCATTCTCCACCGATCACCGGATCGACCGGGCAGGGACGAGGACAGCGGATGCCGGTTCAAGTCCGGTCCGCCGCGCTCCGAGCGGCGGTAGTTTAAAGGCAAAACCCGTTGTTGTGAGAATGATGCCTGCTCTTAAAAGTGCCGGTGTGTGCAATTCGGTGGCAAACAGAGGCCCGGGGATTGGCCATATCCCCGGGCCTCGTCACGACCGGCCGGCGTCAGCCGCGGGTGGCCGGCAGCTCCGCCGGGTACGGCTGACCGAAATCCGCCGACCGGCTCACGCCCTGCCAGGCGGTCGCCTCCTCGATCTGGCGCCGGGAGTAGTCCAGCGCCATCTCGCTCGCGTTCACCCCGAGCGGCAGGTGGGTGGGGGCGTCGCCGCTCTTGACCGTCCGCACGATGATCTCCGCGGCCCGGTCGGGATCGCCGGCCGCGCCACTCGCACCGGCCCGGACCCGGCGGTGCATGGCCCCGATGGTGGCGTCGTAGCCGGCCGGGATGGTGTCGACGGACATCGAGGAACCGGCCCAGTCGGTGGCGAAGCCGCTGGGCTCGACGACCAGCACCTTGATGCCGAACGGCGCGGTCTCGGCGGCGAGCACCCGGCTGAAGCCGTCGACGGCGAACTTGGCCGCCTGGTAGCTGGCGATGCCGGGCGAGCCGCCGACCCGGCCGCCGATCGAGGAGAACTGCACGACCGTGCCGCCGCCCTGGGCCCGCAGCGGCGCGATGACCGCCCGGGAGACGTGGTAGACACCCCAGAAGTTGGTCTCGAACTGGGTGCGGAAGTCGGCCTCGGTGCCGGTCTCGATGGGCGCCACGTTGGCGTAGCCGGCGTTGTTGACGACCACGTCGAGGCGGCCGTAGCGGGCGATCGCCGCGGCGACGGCCGCGTCCACCTGAGCGGCGTCGGTGACGTCGAGGGGCAGGGTGAGGATGCGGTCGCCGTACTTGTCGGTGAGGTCGGCCAGCTGCTCGGGCCGGCGGGCGGTGGCGACCACCTGGTCGCCGGCTTCCAGGGCGGCCACGACGAGGGCGCGGCCGAGTCCGCGGGAGGATCCGGTGATGAACCATGTCTGCGTCATGGCTTTAACAAAACACGGTTGCGTTAAGATTGGCCAGTGATGAGCACCTCATTCCAGCGAGCCCGCTCCACCGCCGCCAAGGAGCAGCGCGAGGCGGCCATCCTGGCCGCCGCGACCGAGCTCGGCGCCCGGCACGGCATCCGCCAGGTGACGCTCACCGACATCGCCGAGGCGGTGGGCATGCACAAGTCCGCCCTGCTGCGCTATTTCGAGACCCGCGAGCAGATCTTCCTCAAGCTCACCGCGGCCGGCTGGCGGGACTGGTCGCCGGCGTTGTGCGCGACGTTGCGGGAGTGCCCGCCCCAGCCCGCCGCGGTGGCCGGCGTGCTGACCGGCAGCCTGGTGGAGCGGCCGATGTTCTGCGACCTGCTCGCCCAGGCCCCGCTCAACCTGGAGCGCAACGTGTCCCTCGAGTCAGTGCGCGCGTTCAAGCTCGTCACCCTCACCGAGGTGGAGGCGATCCGCGCGGAGCTGCACCCGCTGCTCGGGCTCACCGAGGAGCAGAGCGTCGACGTCATCGCGACGGCGACCAGCATGGCCGGGGCGCTGTGGCAGATGGCCACGCCCGGCCCCGAGGTCAGTGCCCTCTACCGCGAGGACCCGCGGCTGGCGCACGCCGTCGTCGAGGTCGGCCCGCGGCTGACCCGGGTGCTCACCGCTCTGCTGACAGGAATGCGTCCAGCAGCGTGACCAGGCGCACCGGGGTCTCGTCCATGGCGTAGTGCCCGGCGTTGGCCAGCACCTCCAGCCGGGCGTTCGGGTAGTGGGCCAGCCAGGTCCCCCGCATCGCCGCCTCGCCCAGAGCCGGGTCGTGCTCGCCGGCGATCACCAGCACCGGCACCGGACTGCCGGCGATCTCGGCGCTGAAGTCGGTCCGCGCCCAGGCCGGCAGGTACGCGGCGAAAGCCTTGGCGTCGGAGCCGTCCAGCGAGGCCCGCACCATCCGGTCCAGCCAGCTGCCCGCGAGCCGGTTGCCGGTGGTGAGATCGATGATGGCCCGCCGGTTGGCCGGCGACTCGGCGGCCCCGCTGAACAGCGCCCAGCCCTGCTCGTCGAAGGGCACGCCACTCGCGGGCACCGGGCTGACGCCGACCAGCCGCTCGACCCGGTCCGGCGCGTCGGCCAGCACCCGCTGCGCCACGATGCCGCCCATCGAGTGCCCGACCAGCGAGAACCGGTCCCAGCCGAGCTCGTCGGCCACCGCCAGCACATCGGCGGCGGCCTCCGCGATCGTGTACGCGCCCGGGACGTCCCGGCGCTCGCCGTAGCCACGCAGCTCGGGGAAGGCGTACGTGAAGCGCGAGCCGTCGATCAGCTCGGGCAGGCCACCCCACCCCCGGGCCGAGCCGAACCAGCCGTGCAACGCCAGAACGTGAACAGGTCCACTACCGACAGTCAAAACCATGCCCGCATTGTGCCCAGCCCGGCCGCGGAAGCCCAGCACCGCCCGAGTCGGATTTCGGCCCGGGTGCGCCGCCTCGCCTTCGCCTCCTCGCCGGCCAAGGAGAGGGACCACGACGAAGCGGCCTGACAATGAGACCGCTGAGCGCCTCTACCGACGGCACGGCTTCCGGCCCACCGATGAGAGCCAGCCCTATCCCCACAACCCGGATCCGCGCGAGCGCGTCATGACCCGCCGTACCGCCGGCGAGCCACAGTGGGCGCAGGCCTAGATCCGGTCAGCCGTTCCGGATTTCCGGGGTGCAGTTCTCCCGGCGGGGCGTGTCGCGCCACAGGCAGGTCTGCACGGTGACCGGCTGCCCGCCGATGGTGGTGGCCACCGCCGGGGTGTGCACGTAGCCCCGCTCGGTCACCGCCAGCGGCGCCGGGCAGTTGTGCCACTGCCCGTCCCCGGCCCGCCAGCGGATGCGGGCGCCGCCGGAGTGCGGGTCGTGGTCGTCCGAGCCGGCCCGGCCCCAGTAGTACGTGCGGCCCTGGTGGCGGGCGTAGCGGGCCGAGCCGTTCATCTGGTCGAAGTCCAGCGTGGGGCTCAGCCGGGTGGCGAGGTCGTCGTCGAAGAACCGGGGTGTGTCGACGATGACGTCGTCGGCGACGGTGTCCGCGCGGCAGGCGGCCTCCCCGGCCGGCTCGTCGGCGCGGTTGGCGACGACCAGCCCGGCCGCGGCGAGCGCCAGGACCAGCAGGACGACGCCGGCCAGCACGACCCGGCGGCGCCCCGGACGGCGGGTGGTGAAGGTGGCGTCGATGATGACCGGCTCGTCGCGGAGCTCCGGATCGTCGGCGGTCCGGGCCGGCTCGGCACGCTGCGGGATGCCGGCACCGCGCGAGGCGGGCAGCAGGCTCGGCGCCCGCCGGTCGGCCTCCTCCGCGGCCTCCACGAGAGCGCCGACATGGGCGCAGGCGACGGTGAGCCGCTCGGCGTCGGCCTCGTCGAAGGGCACCCGCGCGATGAGGTGGGCCGCCCGCGCGACCGCGGTGACGAGGACCGGTTGGGTGAGGTAGCGCAGGTCTCCGGCGAGGACGCCCGCGACGATGTCCTTGTCCACCGAGACGCCGGGAGCCAGGCGCCCGGTGCGGATCACCTCGGCCAAGTGGCGCAGGGACCCCGGCCGGCGCCGGCGGCGTGGCGGTGGCGATCCCGGCGGCGGGGCGTACACGCCGTCGCGGGTCGCGTTCGCGGCTGCCGCCTCGAGGCTCGAGGCCAGCAGCCGAGCGGCGTCGTGAGCTTCTTTCCACCATGGCGCCAGCGGTTCCGGCACGGACGTCCTCCCCCGGGAATCGACGGCGTTCATTGTGCCAGCAGCCCCTTATCTGTCTGCGGGGGACAGAAACGCGCTGGTCAGGAACAGATGGACGTTCCACCCGGCGATCCGACTGTCCAGCATGGAGGGCGCCCGGAACCTTCCACCGTGAGGAGCTCTCTGTGTTCGTGAAACGTCTCGTCGGCGCCGCTGTCGCCGCGGCCCTGGCCATCCCGCTCCTCCTGAGCGGCGCGACCCCCGCGCAGGCCGCCCCGACCAGCGTCTACGGCATCTACAACTCGGGATCGGTCGGCATCGGCGTGCTGCAGAGCTGGCGGACGACCGGGTCCAACTACGACCGGATCCTGGCCTCGGGCGCCTGGACCGACGTCAGCTTCGACTGGGATCACGCCGGCGGCGTCTACATCGGCTCCGGCTACTGCGCCCAGCGGTACACCTCAGCCACCGGCGAGCCCGGCACCTGGAACCGGGCCGGCGGTGACTTCCGAGGACCCAACCGGTTCCGGCTGGCCGGCAACTACTACGTGCAGATCTACCCGTACCACTGCTGACCGCCCACCACCGACCCCAAGGACGTACCCATGCGAAAGATCATCATCGCCGCCCTGCTGGCGGTCACAGCCGCCCTGACCGGCGCCGCGCCCGCGCAGGCGGCCAGCACAGCCAAAGCCATCCTGAACGGCAGCAGTGTCGGCATCGGCGTGCTCTACGACTACCGCTCCTCGGGATACGACGAGGTCCTGCCGTCCGGGGCGTACACCACCAGCCTCGGCTGGCCGCACGCCGGCGGCGTCTACATCGGCTCGGGCTACTGCGCCCAGCGGTGGACGTGGAACGAGTCGCAGGGCAAGTGGATCCGGGCCGGCAGCGACTGGACGGCCGGCAACCACGCCGTCACCAGCGGCATCGTCAAGATCGTGGCCTACCGGATGCGGTCTTCCACGGCCTGCTGATCGCCGGCCGCGGCCGCTCCCGTACGCGGGAGCGGCCGTGCCGTGCGCCCAGCCTCAGATCTCGGCGATCAGATCGGCGACGCTGTCCACGATCCGCGACGGCCGGTACGGATAGCGCTCGCTCTCCGCCCGCGTGCTGATCCCGGTCAGCACCAGGATCGTCTCCAGCCCCGCCTCCAGGCCGCACAGCACATCGGTGTCCATCCGGTCGCCGATCATCGCCGTGCTCTCGCTGTGCCCGCCGATCACGTTCAGCGCCGAGCGCATCATCATCGGGTTCGGCTTGCCCACGAAGTACGGGTCGACGCCGGTCGCCTTGGAGATCATCGCGGCCACCGAGCCGGCCGCCGGCAGGGCGCCCTCGTTCGACGGCCCGGTCGGGTCCGGATTGGTGCAGATGAACCGGGCACCGTCGTTGATCAGGCGGACCGCCTTGGTGATCGCCTCGAAGCTGTACGTGCGGGTCTCGCCGAGCACCACGTAGTCCGGCGCGTAGTCGGTCAGCACGTAACCGACGGCGTGCATCGCCGTGGTCAGGCCGGCCTCGCCGATCACGTATGCCGTGCCGCCCGGGCGCTGGTCGGCCAGGAACTGCGCGGTGGCCAGCGCCGCCGTCCAGATCGACTGCTCGGGCACGTCGAACCCCATCCGGGCCAGCCGGGCCTGCAGGTCACGAGGGGTGTAGATGGAGTTGTTGGTGAGGATGAGGAAGGGCTTGCCGGACTCCTTCATCCGGTTGACGAACTCGGGCGCACCCGGGACCGGCTCGCCCTCGTGGACGAGGACCCCGTCCATGTCGGTGAGCCAGCTCTCGACAGCCTTGCGCTCGGTCATGCCGTGCTTCCCTTCGTCATGCCCTTCTGGCCCTCACCGTCACGGCCGTCGGCAACGAACGCTCGGCGAGGTTCGGTGCAGGCGGTCATGACAGTCCTCGGCGTTGCGGGGGCGGGCAGCAGTCGGCCGGGCACTGGTCCCAGACCGGCAGCGTACCGAGCCGTTCCCGGGCGACACCGTTGGTCCGCTCCTCGACCAGCTCACGGACCATCGTGACGAACCGGGGGTCGGTGCCGGGAGTGGCCGCGCGGGCGTAGCCCAGGCCGAGCTCAGCGGCGGTGTCCCGGGCCTCGTTGTCCAGGTCCCAGAGCACTTCCAGGTGGTCCGAGACGAAGCCGATCGGGCTGACCACCACGTCGGTGACGTCCTTCGCGGCCAGCGCGGTCAGGTGGTCGTTGATGTCCGGCTCCAGCCAGGGCACCTGCGGCGGGCCGGACCGGCTCTGCCAGACCAGGTCCCAGGGCAGGTCCGGCGCGGCGGCGGCGTGCACCAGCGCGGCGGTCTCGTGCAGCTGGGCCTCGTAGCGGCCGCCGTCGGGACCGGCGGTCCTGGCCATCGACGCCGGGATGGAGTGGGCGGTGAAGACCAGCCGGGTGCTGGCCCGGCGGGCCGGGTCGAGCTGGGCCAGGGCGGTGGTGACCGCGTCGGCGTGCGGCGCGACGAAGCCCGGGTGGTCGTGGAACTGGCGCAGCTTGGCCACGGCCGGCGCGCCCGGGCCGACCTTCGCGCGGGCCTGGGCGATGTCCTCCCAGTACTGCTTGCAGGAGGAGTAGCCGCCGTACGCGCTGGTGGCGAAGCCGAGCGCCGACGTGATGCCGTCGTCGCGCATCTGCGCCATGGTGTCGGCCAGCATCGGCTGCCAGTTGCGGTTGCCCCAGTACGTCGGCAGCGTGATGCCGTGCGCGCGGAAGTCCGCCGTCACCGCCGCGAGCAGGTCACGGCACTGCTGGTTGATCGGCGAGACCCCGCCGAAGTGGTAGTAGTGCTCGGCCACCTCGGCCAGACGTTCCTCGGGGATGCCCCGCCCGCGCGTCACGTTGCGCAGGAACGGCATCACATCGTCGGAGTGCTCGGGGCCACCGAAGGACAGCAGAAGGAACGCGTCGTACGCCACCGCTCCATACTCCCTCGCCCGGCGGGGTGGCCCACAGCCACCCCCGCCCCCTGCTCAGGCGCCGAGCGCGTGGTACCCGCCGTCGACGTGCACGATCTCGCCCGTAGTGGCCGGGAACCAGTCGGACAGCAGGGCACAGACCGCCCGCGCGGCCGGCTCCTGGTCGCTCAGGTCCCAGCCCAGCGGCGCGCGTTCGGCCCAGGCCTCCTCGAACTGCTCGAAGCCCGGGATCGACTTGGCGGCCATCGTGCGCAGCGGCCCGGCCGACACCAGGTTGCTGCGGATGCCCTGCTTGCCCAGGTGCAGGGCGAGGTAGCGGGAGGCCGACTCCAGGCCCGCCTTGGCCACGCCCATCCAGTCGTAGACCGGCCACGCCTTGGTCGCGTCGAAGGTCAGGCCGACGATGCTGCCACCCGGGCCCATCAGCGGCAGGCAGGCGGTGGCCAGCGACTTGTAGGAGTACGTCGACACCTGCAGCGCCGTGGCGACGTCCTCCCACGGGGCGTCCAGGAAGCCGCCACCCAGGCAGCTCTGCGGCGCGAACCCGATCGAGTGGACGACGCCGTCGAGCCCGTCGACGTGCTCACGCACCTTGTCGGCGATGCCGGCGAGCTGCTCCGGGCTGGTCACGTCCAGCTCGATGACCGGTGCCGGCTCGGGCAGGCGCTTGGCGATCCGCTCCACCAGCGACATGCGGCCGAAGCCGGTCAGCACGACCGTCGCGCCGTTCTCCTGGGCGATCTTCGCCACCGAGAACGCGATCGACGCGTCGGTGATGATGCCGGTGATGAGCAGCCGCTTGCCGGCGAGCAGTCCAGACACTTCGTTTTCTCCGTTTCGCAGAGCGGGGTGAGCTCAGTGGCCCTTGACCTGGGTTTTCCGCCGCGGGTGAACTCAGTGACCCATGCCGAGGCCGCCGTCGACCGGGATGACCGCGCCCGAGATGTACGCCGCGCCGTCGCCGGCGAGGAAGGTCACCGCCTGCGCGACCTCTCCCGGCGCCGCGAGCCGTCCGGCGGGGATCGCCTTGAGGATCTCCGCCTTGCGCGACTCGGACAGCACGTCGGTCATCTCGGTGTCGATGAAGCCCGGCGCGACCACGTTCGCCGTGATGTTACGGCTGCCCAGCTCACGGGTGATCGAGCGGGCCATGCCGACCAGCCCGGCCTTGCTGGCCGCGTAGTTGACCTGGCCCGGCCCGCCGTACAGGCCGACGACCGAGGAGATGAAGATGATCCGGCCCCACTTGGCCCGCAGCATCTTGCTGCTGGCCCGCTTGGCCACCCGGAACGAGCCGGTGAGGTTGGTGTCCAGCACCCGGCTGAACTGCTCCTCGCTCATCCGCAGCAGCAGCGTGTCGTCGGTGATGCCGGCGTTGGCCACCACCACCTCGACCGGGCCCAGCTCCTGCTCCACGGTGGTGAAGGCGGCGTCGACGGCGGCCGAGTCGGTGATGTCGCACTGGACCCCGAACAGCCCCTCGGGCGCGCCGCTGCCACGGTGCGTGACGGCGACCCGGTCGCCCTGCTCGGCGAAGGCCCGCGCGATGGCCAGGCCGATGCCGCGGTTACCTCCGGTCACCAACACGGTGCGGGCCACGCGTACTCCTTCGCTCGAGGAACAGACCGCTCGCAGACTAGGCGTTACCTGCTGGTAGGACGAAGCCCACCCCTTTGTCATACCTGAGGACGACACAGAGATCATCCCGCAGGGGCACGACGGGCCGGGGCCGGTCACCGTAGCCTGCCGGGATGGAACTGACCGGTCCCCTGCGCCGCGTGCTGCTGGGCCCGGACCGCCGGCAGCCGCCGGCCCGGACCCCGCGCCGGCCCTGGATCCGGCTGTACGGCGTCCCGGTGGCCCTGCTCGCCCTGGTCGGCCTGGCCGTGGTGAACGCCACCTACCTGCTCGACCACCGTGACCTCCACCGGTTCGTCGCCGGCGCCCTGGCGCTCTGGGCGGTGCTGCCGGTGGTGGTCGCCGTACGCCGCCCGCTGCTGGCCTGGCGCCTGGCCTATCCCCTGCTGTTCCTGGGCATCCTCGGCGCCACCCCGCAGGAGCCGTGGCCCTGGTCGCCGGTGCAGATCTTCGGCTTCCTGTTCGTGCTGGCCGCGCTGGTGCGCCACGAGGAGTCCGCCGTCATCGCCCTGGTGACCGCGCTGACCCTCGTGCCGGTGGTGGCGTTCGCCCCGCGCGACAACGTGTGGAGTGTCGTCATGCTCCTGGTGGCGATGGGCCTCGCCGGTGACCTGGTGTCCCGGCGCCGGCGCAGCCGCGCCGAGCTGAGCCGGCAGGCCGAGCTGACCGAGCTGGAGCAGGCCCGGCGGGCGGTGCTGGAGGAACGCGCCCGGATCGCCCGGGAGATGCACGACGTGGTGGCCCACCACATGTCGATGATCGCCGTCCAGGCGGAAACCGCGCCGTACCGGATCACCGGCCTGCCGGCGCCGGCCCTGGCCGAGTTCGGCACCATCGCGGCGGGCGCCCGGGAGGCGCTGGGCGACATGCGGCGGCTGCTCGGCGTGCTGCGCGCGGAGACCGACGAGTCGTTGCGCACGCCGCAGCCCGGGCTGTCCGACGTGGCGGCGCTGGTGGAGACCGCTCAGCGGGCCGGGGTCGAGGTCACCCTGGCCGAGGACGACGTCGCGGAGGTGCCGGAGGCGGTCGGGCTGGCGGCGTACAGGATCGTCCAGGAAGCCCTGGCCAACGCGGCCCGGCACGCGCCCGGCGGCCCGGTGCGGGTCTCGGTCCGCGGCACCGCCGACGCCCTGTGGGTGGAGGTCGGCAACGACCCGGGCGCGGCGCCGACCGCCGCGGCCGACGGTCCCGGGCACGGGCTGGTCGGGATGCGCGAACGGTCCGCCCTGCTCGGCGGCACACTCGAGGCCGGCCCCGGGCCGGACGGCGGCTACCGGGTCGCGGCCCGGCTGCCCCTGACGGAGGTCTGAATGATCCGGGTCCTGATCGCCGACGACCAGGCCATGGTCCGCGAGGGTTTCGGCGCGCTGCTGGCCGCCCAGCCCGACCTGCTCGTGGTCGGCAGCGCCCCGGACGGCGCCGCGGCGGTCGCGGCAGCCCGCCGGCTCGACCCGGACGTGGTGCTCATGGACGTCCGCATGCCGGTCATGGACGGCCTGGAGGCGACCCGCCGGCTGCTGACCCCGGGCGCGTCGGTCCGGGTGCTGATCCTGACCACCTTCGATCTCGACGACTACGTGTACGAGGCCCTGCGCGCCGGGGCCAGCGGCTTCCTGCTCAAGGACGCCCCCGCGGCGGATCTCGTGCACGCCGTCCGGGTCGTCGCGGCCGGTGAGGCCCTGCTGGCGCCCTCAGTGACCCGCCGGCTCATCGCCGAGTTCGCGGCCCGGCCCCAGGCCCGGCCACCGCGGCCCACGGCGCTGACCGGTCTGACGCCGCGCGAGACCGACGTGCTGCGGCTGATCGCCCGCGGCCGGTCCAACCAGGAGATAGCGGCGGAGCTCGTGGTCGCGGAGCAGACCGTGAAGACCCACGTGGGCCGCATCCTGGCCAAGCTCACCCTGCGCGACCGGGCCCAGGCGGTCGTCCTCGCGTACGAGTCAGGTCTGATCGCCGCCGGCGAGTAGCACCCCGGTAGGGCCTCGCAGTGCGCTCCGTGGGGTGACGCCCGGGACCGGGCCACCGCCGCAGGGTGCAGGTCATGCGGATCTCCCTGACTCTCCTGCTGTTGACCCTGGCCCTGCCGCTGCAGGCGGCACCGCCGGACCCCGCACCCGTCCAGGCCGGCGAGCCGTACGCGTCGTGGGCCCGCTCGGGCCGCCAGTTCCTCACCCTCGACCCGCGCGGCGACGGACGGGCCGTCGAGGTGCTCGGCGATCTGGCGAGCGCGGAACGGATCGCGGTGCTCGTCCCCGGCGTCGACACCCGGCTGCGCGACTTCGACCGCGGCCTGGGTGGCGTCTCCCGCCGAGCACCGGCCGTCCAGGCCCGCGCGCTGTACGCGGAACTGAAGGCCACCGCGCCCGGCACAAGGGTCGCCGTCGTCGCCTGGCTCGGCTACGACCCGCCGGAAGGACTGTCCCTGGACTCGGCCCGCGATCTGCGCGCCCGGGCCGGCGCCGAGGAGCTGACCGCCTTCGTGCAGGCGCTGCCGGCCCGGGCCGCGGTGACACTCATCGGCCACAGCTACGGCGCGCTGGTCGTGGGCCTGGCCGCGCCGCACCTGCCGCGCGTCGCCGACGTCGTCGCGCTGGGCGCACCGGGCATGGGCACGAACACGGCGGCCGGACTGGGCGGGGCCCGGGTGTGGTCGGCGCTCGCGGACACCGACTGGATCCGGCGGATACCGCAGCTGCGGGTGGGCCACCTGGGTCACGGCCGGCGGCCCTCGTCGCCCGCATTCGGCGCGCTGCCGTTGCCGACCGCCGGGGTGAGCGGCCACGACGGGTATCTGTGCCCGGGCTCGGCGACGCTGACCGCGGTGGCTTCCGTCGTGCTGCACCCCGCCGCCTCGCACTCCGCGACGGCGGGTGCGGCATGAGCGCGGCGCCGCGGGACCGGACCATCGACGCGGTCCGGGCGTACGCGATCGTCGGGGTGGTCGCCGGGCATTGGCTGGTCACCGGTCTGGTCCCGGGTCCGGACGGCGTGACGACCGCGAGCCCGCTGGCCGCGATGCCCGGGGCGGCGCCGGCGACGTGGCTGCTGCAGACGCTGGGGCTGCTCTTCTTCGCCGGCGGATACTCCGCCGCCTGCTCGACGCGCGCACGCCGGCCCGCCGCCGGCTCCACCGCAACACCCCGGCCCGC
>NZ_JBSGFR010000035.1:0-98301 GCF_053603475.1 Actinoplanes sp. NPDC004185
AAGAACGGCATAGCTGCTCCTCAAGCCGATCTTGGTCACCCCGGCCCCCAACCGTCCACCGCAAGAAAGACGACTCAGGCGACCGTCTCCATGGCAGGAGAATCAACCCGAGGAGGCTCCTCCCGACGAGAAATACGCAGCCAAACCACAAAGCCCCAGATCACGAACCCCGCATAAACGGCGTAGAGAATCGCCGAGGGGTAGTACCCGAAATGCAGCAACTCCGGCACCCCGACGAGATCGACCGCGATCCAGCACAGCCAGAAATCGACCCAGCCCCGAGCCATCGCATAAGTAGCCAGGATCGACCCGACGAAGATCCATGAGTCGGCCAGGTAATACCACCAGGGCACCGGGAACCCCGCCCCGATCGCCCGGAAGGCGTAGAAGCACAGCACGACCGCTCCCAGCGCAACGGGAATGAAGAGGGCCCGCTGCCGGCTGGAAGCCCAGTGCGGTACGACCGCAGCCCCGCCCGCCGAGTGCCTGTTGTGCCGCCAGAGCCACCAGCCGTACACGCTCGTGATGATGAAGAAGACCTGCCGGGACGCCTGGCCGTACAGTGGCGTGCCCTGGTCGTTGCCGAGGGCCTGGCCCAGGAAGACCGTGAACAGCAGCACGTTGCCGACGATGCCGACCGGCCAGGCCCACCAGTTGCGGCGCAGGCCGAACAGGGCTGAGCCGAGGCCGAAGGCGTTGCCGACCATCTCTCGCCAGTAGATGGCCTGGGTGTCGGTGACCTGCCACTTGGCGTCGTAGAACGCGGTGAGCAGTTGATCGAGCCAGTGCACCGTCTGCACCTCCGGAAGACAGAGGTGCACGCCGGGGAGGACCGCGCACGCGGAGAGCCGTACCGTCCGCGCGCCGCCTCCCATCCGGACTTTCACCGTCGGTCCCGGAGTTTCACCGGGTCAACCGGCCGCCGGCTGCGGTCGGGTCGCGGACTGTCACCGCCGGTTCGGAATTGCACCGACCCCGGAGCGCGCTGAACGTGTCACTTGAGCCTCATCGTAATCCCATCGACGGCCGTGGAGCTGTGACCTGCATCGCGGGCGAAGAGGGACTTGCGCGGAGGATCCGTAAGTCGTAGCTTACGGTTAGTCGAGACGAACGTAGCCCGGATCAAGGAGTTGGCGTCGTGAAGTTCGTGCTGTTCTACACCCCGGCCGAGGACGTCATGGAGAAGGCGCCGCTGCATTTCCCGGCGCACCAGAGCCGGATCGGGCAGTTCCACGACCGCGGCGACATCCTCATGGTCGGCACCTTCGGTGACCCGGTGAACCAGGGGTCGATGGCCATCTTCCCGACCCGCGAGTCCGCCGAGGCCTTCGTGGCCGGCGACCCGTTCGTCCTGGAGGGCGTGGTCCGCTCCTACGAGATCCGCGAGTGGGACGAAGTCCTGTCCTGACGGCGATGCCGGGCCGGGACGACCAGGGGGATCAGCAGAGCGCCCGGCGGGCCGAGACCGCCCCGGGAGTCGTGCGCAGCTGCACGCCCAGCTTCGCGGCGACCTCCGGCGCAGTGCCGGCCAGGACGTCCCGGACGGCGTCGATCACGTCGGCGGCCGACGCCGCGTTCGGGTCCAGGGCCACGCCGGCCCCGCCGCGCTCGATGGCCGCGGCCCCGGCGAACTGGTCGGTCGAGAACGGCAGCACGAGCATCGGTACGCCGAAGGTCAGCGCTTCGGTGACGCTGTTGTTGCCACCGTGGGTCACCGCCAGCGCGGCCCGGGCCAGCAGAGCCGTCTGCGGCAGGTAGTCGCGGACCAGCCAGTCCGGACCGGGCTCCGGCAGATCCCGGGCCGAGCCGGTCGCCACCGCCACCCGTACGTCCAGAGAGCGCAGCGCCGTCAGCACGGTGGACAGCACGTCGCCGCGGGCCGACAGGAAGCTGCCGAAGCTGACGTAGACCACGGGCCGGTCGTCCGCGTCCAGCCAGGCGCGGATGTCGTCGGGCGCGGTCTCGGTCCGCACCGCGGAGCCGAGGAAGACGTGCGCGGGCAGCAGCGCGGTACGGGCCGGGTCGTGCAGCGCTTCCGGATAGTTGAACAGCAGCCGGTCGCCGTGCTCGGCGAGCGCGTCGGACACCAGGGGCGCGGTCCGGGACAGGCTGCGCAGCGCCACGTTCCACTCGGCGGTGAACGCGGCCCGGACGTCACGGCAGGCCTTGTGCAGCTCGGCCAGCTCGGCGGGCGCCGGGGTGAACGCGGCCGGCCAGTCCGTCGGGAAGCCGTAGACCTCGCCGCCGACCGGCAGGGCCGACGGGTGCCCGAGGACCACGTCGGCGTGCGGCACCCGGTCGGCCGACAGGGCGAGGCGGGCGCTGAACGCGAGGTGGTCCACGATGACGTGGTCCGGGCGTACCGCGGCGACCGCCTCGCGGACCGCGTACGCGCGGCCCACCGGATCCCAGAGCAGGTCCGCGCGCCGGGCCCGGGCCTGGAAGAGCAGCGTGTCGACCAGGCCGCGCCGGGTCGCGGCGAAGAAGCCGCGCAGCGCCTCGTCCTCGCCGGCGGGCTGCTGCTCGGCCCGGATGACGCCGGGGTTGGAGCCGCGGCCCAGCGGCAGGTCGGTCCATGCGAAGCCGGCCGCCCGCACGATCGGCGCGGTCGCCGGGCCGGTCGCGACCACCACCCGCTCGCCGGCGTCGCGCCACGCGGTGGCCAGGGTGACCAGCGGCAGCAGGTGTGAGGCGTAGTCCGGGCTGATCACCAGCAGCGTCACGGCTTGTCGACCTCCTTGGTCACAGCGGTGTAGATCGTGCGCAGAGCGGCGGCCATCGCACTGACCGTGAAGCCGGCCCGGATCCGTTCCCGGGCCCGGTCCACCCGCGCAGCCTGGCCCGGGCCGGCCGCAAGATCAAGCCCGGCGGCCACGGCCGCGGCGAGTTCGTCCGGGTTGCTGGTGTCGACGAGCAGACCGGTGTGCCCGTTCTCGATGTAGGTGGGTGGTCCGCCGGCGTCCGGTCCGACCACCACCAGGCCCGCGGCGAGCGCCTCGAGCAGGGCCAGGCCGAACTCCTCCTTGAGACTGGCGCACACGTACACGCCGCCGGGGCCGATCGCCGGGGATCCGCCCGACCGGGCCAGCGCCAGCCAGCGAGCGACCTCGTCGTTGGGGCGGTGGCCGGGCAGCAGCAGGCCGTCCGCGGCGGGACTGCCGGCCACCAGCTCGGCGATCTGGTCGAGTTGCTCGCGCTCGTCCGGCGACGGGTCGCCCAGGTCGCCGCCGACCAGGACCAGGTTGCTGCGTTGCCACAGGTCGCGGTGGCCGGCCCAGGCGCGTACCAGGGTCGCCATGCCCTTGACCCGGTGCAGGCGCCCGACGCTGAGCACCAGCGGCAGCCCCTGCCGGTGCGGCGGGAGTGCCGCGACCAGGGCCGCGAGCTCGGCCGGCTCCGCCGCCGTCTCGGCGGCCTCGATGACGGCGAGGTCGATGCCCTCGGGCACGACCGTGTAGCGGTCCGGCTCGGCGCTGACGTCGATGCCGACCAGGCGGCGCAGGTCGTCACGGACTTGCGGCCGGGGGAAGAGCACGACGTGGGCCGCGTCGGCGGTCAGGCGCCGGACCAGGCGGGACCGGAACCAGAAGTGCTCGCGTTCGTCCATCGCCCCGAAGCCGGCCCGGTCCAGGGCGCCGCTGCGGTCCAGCGCGTCGATCGCGCCGTGCGGGTCCGGGGCCAGCGTGAACACGACCGGGATGCCGAGCTCGGTGGCCGCCTCGGCCGCTGCCAGGCTGCCGACGTCGGCCATCCGCAGGTGCAGCAGATCGACCCGGTGGGCGCGCAGCAGCCGGCGGATGCCCCGGCGGGCCGCGACCCAGGCGGGCCAGGCCGCCGCGGCGCCGACGGCCGGGCTGAGCAGCGGTACGGCCGCGAGCTGGTGGCCGGGGCCGGGCCGCAGCGCGTCGAAGGCGGCGGTCGCGGAGCCCCGGGAGAGGGTCAGGGCCCGGGCGATGCCGGGCTCGGCCGCCAGGGCGTCGCCCAGGCGGACCAGCAGCGTGGCGATGCCCCCGTTGTCGCCGGCGCCGGCCCGGCTGAGCTGCCGGTCCAGGTCGGCGTGCAGGAACAGCTGGGCGACGGTCAGGCCGTCCTCCGGTACGCTCCCGGCCCCGGCCGGCATCAGTCCCAGGTCGAAGGCCGCGAGCCGGGCCACCGCGCCGAGCTCGCCGCCCGACGCGAGCAGCTCGCCGACGGCCCGCGCCGCCGTCAGATCACCTTGGCGGTCACCGAGCGCAGCCGTGGCGGCGACCCGGACCGGGAGCGGCTCGGTGAGGTCGAGCGCGATCTCCGCGACCACTCGCCCGGCGTGCTCCCCGCGCAGCAGTCCGAGCGTCTCCACCAGCCGGGTACGGGCCGGTGTGTCCCGCTCGCCGGCCAGCGCCACCAGCAGGGCGGCGACCTCGCGGAGACCACCGGTGGCGTCCCACCGGGCGAGGGTCCGCTGGGCCAGCATCCCGGCGAAGCCGCCCGCCGCCACGGCGGCCACGAGCGGGTCCATCGCGTCGGTGCGCGGCGGCTGCGCCATGAGGGCCCACGAGGCGTGCTCGCGCAGGAATCCCCGGGGGTGAGTGAGCAGCTGCGACAGGAACGAGCCCGCGGCGTCGTCGTCCACCGCGCCCAGCGCGTGCACGGCGGCCACCGCGGTGAGCTCATCGGGACCGGTGATCGCCTCCCGGAGCAGACCGATGGTGCCGGGCCCGCTCACCGCGGCGGCGGCGCGGACGCCGTCACCGAGCACTTCCACGAGGCGCGGAGCCTGGCGCACTTGCCGCAATGCCGAGGACAGAGTGGGGGCCATGACCAGACTTCGGTGCCGGACCCGGGGGTGGATGCACCCGGGGCCGCGATGAGATCGGGGTCACCCCAGGCCGGTGCAGCCCAGACCGTTGACGGTGCAGGCCGAGGGCAGGTTGCCGGAGCCGGAGCGGGAGAAGTGGAACCGCAGCGCGACCTGTCCGCGGGCGGGCACCGGCACGCCGGAGGCCCAGATGAAGCTGTCACCCGAACGACGCAGCGTCGCCTGCGGTGCCGACTCGACCCAGGAGGTGATCAGGTCGCCGACGGCCGGCGGGAACCGCAGCTCGACCCGCCAGTCGCTGTCGCGCCCGGACGAGTTGGCCACCAGCACTTCGCCGATGAACGCGTTGTCGTACGAGTCGACCACCCGGTACCGCCCGCTCACCGGGCCCCGGGCGGGCGCCGGGGCGGTGGTGGCCCGGCTCGAGCTGCGGACAGGCCGCGGCGAGGTGGTGGCCGTCGCCGGTCGCATCTGCGAGCCGGGGCGGGCGCTCGGCGGGCCTGACGCCGGTGCGGACGGCGGGTCCGGGAGCGGCGTGGCCGGGGTCAGCGTCTCCGCGGGCTGGGCCGGCACGGGGAGGAACGGCGGCGCCGGCGGCACGGCCCGGACCTCGGGCGAGGAGGTGAAGCGGGTCGCGGCGATGATCAGCAGCGCGATCAGCGCGCAGACCCCCAGCAGTGTCGGTAGCCAGGGCAGCAGCTCCCGCAGGGCCGGCCCGCTGAGGGCACGCCTACGCTCCTGGTGCTCTCCCCGGCTGACCTGCATCGGGGATGAACTTTATCGGGATTCCGGCGCCCGGCAACCGGTGCGCGACGTGCGGGCGGGCCGGTCGTAAGGTCGTCGCCATGGGTCACGAGGTGTGGGAGGTCGGCGACGCGTACGAGGCGTACGTCGGCCGGTGGAGTCGTCCGGTCGCCCGCGAGTTCGTCTCCTGGCTCGCCGTGCCTGCCGGCCGGTCCTGGCTCGACGTCGGCTGCGGACCGGGCGCCCTGACCAGGGCCGCACTCGCCACCGCACCGGACCGGGTCACCGGCGTCGACCGCTCGCCGGGCTTCCTGGCCGACGCCCGCGCCCGCGCCGGTGGTCCGCGGACCGGGTTCGCCGCCGGTGACGCCTGTGCGCTGCCGGTGCCGGACAGCCGCTTCGACGTCGTGGTCAGCGGGCTCTGTCTCAACTTCGTGCCCGAGCCGGCCCGGGCCGCCGCCGAGTTCGCCCGGGTCACCGCGGGCGGGGGAGTGGCCGCCGCGTACGTGTGGGACTACGGCGACGGCATGGCGATGATGCGGCACTTCTGGGACGCCGCCGCCACGCTCGATCCCGGCTCTGTGCGGTTCGACGAGGGCCGCCGCTCCTCGCTCTGCTCGCCCGGGCCGCTCGCTGAGCTGTGGTCCGGCGCGGGCTTCGACGCGGTCACCACCAGGGCGATCGAGGTGCCGACGGTGTTCGCGGACTTCACCGACTTCTGGCGGCCGTTCCTGGGCGGGCAGGGCTCCGCTCCCGGTTACGTGGCGTCGCTGACCGAGCAGCAGCGCACGGCTCTGCGGGAGCTGCTGCGTTCCCGCCTGCCGGTGGAGCAGGACGGCTCGATCCGGCTGACCGCCCGGGCCTGGGCCGTGCGGGGCACGCTCCACTAGGGAGCCGGTGACGGCGGGTGGTTGCCCCGCTCCGGTCCGGCATCTATGGTCGGTATTCATCCTCGTCATTACCCATCGGTGACCCCCGGGCCATCGTCGAAGCGCTTCGATGAGCCGTGACCGGCTCCGCCAGGAGGGACAGACATGCGTAACAGGCCCCTGCGGCGCGCGCTCGCCGTCGTCGCGCTCGCTGTGCTCACGCTGCCGGCGGTGCCCGCCGCGGCCGCCGCCGAGCCGTCCTACCCGTTCCGGGATCCGCACCTGGCGCTCGACGCCCGGGTCGGCGACCTGCTCGGCCGGCTCACCCTGGACGAGAAGATCGCACTGCTGCACCAGTACCAGCCGGCCGTCCCGCGGCTGGGCATCAAGATGTTCAAGACCGGTACCGAGGCGCTGCACGGGGTGGCCTGGTCCAACGACATCGACGCCGGCGGCGCGGTGGTGACCGCCCAGGGCACCGCCTTCCCGCAGGCCGTCGGCCTGGCCAGCACCTGGGACCCGGCCCTGCTGCGCCGGGTCGGTGCCGTGGTCGGCGACGAGGCCCGCGGCTACCACGCCCAGAACCCGCGGGTGTTCGGGCTCAACGTGTGGGCGCCGGTGGTGAACCCGCTGCGCGACCCGCGCTGGGGCCGCAACGAGGAGGGCTACTCCGAGGACCCGCTGCTGACCGGCGCGGTCGCCACCGCGTACGGGCGGGGGCTGCAGGGCGACGACCCGGACCACCTGCGGACCGCGCCCACCCTCAAGCACTACGCGGCCTACAACAACGAGGCCGGGCGCGATGTGACGTCGTCGAACGTGCCGCAGCGGGTGCTCAACGAGTACGAGCGCCCGGCGTACCGGATCCCGCTGCAAGCCGGCGCCGCGACCGGGGTGATGGCGTCCTACAACCTGGTCAACGGCCGTCCGGCCACTGTGGACCCCGATTTCTCCGGCGTGGTCCGCGGCTGGAGCGACCGGCCGCTGTTCAACGTCACTGACGCGGGCGCGCCGGACAACCTGACCCGCTCGCAGGCCTACTTCGCCACCCAGCCCGAGGCGGACGCCGCCGTGCTCACGGCCGGGCTGGACAGCTTCACCGTGGACGACGGCAACGGCGGGCCGACCGTGACCGCCATCAAGGAAGCCCTGGCCCAGGGACTGCTGACCGGGGACGATGTCGATGAGGCGGCCGGGCACGCGCTGAGCATCCGCTTCCGGCTCGGCGAGTTCGATCCGGACGGCGGCCCGTACGCGTCGATCACCCCCGCCGTCATCGACAGCCCGGCCCACCGCGCCCTGGCCCGCGAGACCGCCGGCAAGGCCGCGGTGCTGCTCAAGAACTCCCGCGGCGCGCTGCCGCTGCGGCCCGGCGGCACGGTCGCCGTGGTCGGCCCCCTGGCCGACACCCTCTACACCGACTGGTACGGCGGCAAGCTGCCCTACGAGGTCACCACCCTCGACGGCATCCGCGAGCGCGCCCGGAGCGTGACCACCAGCGACGGCGCCGACCGGATCGCCCTCAAGGACACCACCACCGGCCGGTACGTGACCGCCACCGGCACCACCGACGCCGACGCGGTCACCGCCACCGGCGCCGGTGCGAGCACCGCCGCGCAATTCGACACGGTCGACTGGGGCCAGGGCGTCGCCACGCTGCGCAACGTCGCCAACGGCCGGTACCTCGGCTACAACTGGGGGCCGCTGCTGACCCGCGACGAGCAGCCCAACGGCTGGTTCGTGCAGCAGCAGTTCAAGCTCGAGCGACAGGGCGACGGCAGTTACGTGCTGCACTACGCGGGCTATGAGACCAAGGAGAGCTGGTTCGGCGCGAACACGTACGTCACGGTGGGCGCGGACGGCAAGCTGGCGCTCGGTTCCGCCACCGCCGCGGGCGCCGCGCACTTCACCCGCGAGGTGATCAGCAACGGCGTGGACGAGGCGGTGGCCGCCGTGACCGGTGCCGACGCCGCGGTGGTCGTGGTCGGCAGCAACCCGTTCATCAACGGGCGCGAGGCGCACGACCGCACGACGACCGCGCTGGGCGCGAGCCAGCACGCGCTGGTCGAGGCGGTGCTCGAGGCGAATCCGCGGACGACGGTGGTGCTGCAGACCAGCTATCCCGACTCGATCAGCTGGGAGCAGGCGCACGTACCGGCGATCCTGTGGACCACCCACGCCGGCGCCGAGACCGGCCACGCCGTCGCCGACGTCCTCTTCGGCGACGTCAACCCGGCCGGGCGGGTCACCCAGACCTGGCCCCGCTCGGACGACCAGCTCCCGGCCGACCTGCTGAACTACGACATCATCGCCTCGGAGCAGACCTATCTGTACAGCCAGCAGCGGCCGCTCTACGCGTTCGGCCACGGCCTGTCGTACACGAAGTTCCGCTACTCACCGCTGCGCACCCGCACCGCCGGCGGCAGGGTGACCGTGCGGGTGGACGTGACCAACACCGGCAGCCGTGCCGGGGACGAGGTCGTGCAGCTCTACAGCCACCAGCGCACCTCCCGGGACAAGCTGCCGGTCAAGCAGCTGCGGGCGTTCCAGCGGGTCAGCCTCGCGCCCGGCGCGACGAAGACCGTCACGCTGAGTTTCAAGCTCGCCGACCTCGCCCACTGGGACGTCACCCGGGGCCGCTGGGTGCTCGAGTCGTCGGTCCACGACCTGCTCGCCGGCTCCTCGTCGGCGGACATCCGGCAGCGTGGTTCGCTGCGGGTGCGCGGCGAGACCATCCCGGCCCGGGACCTGACCCGCACCACCCGGGCGGAGAGCTTCGACGCGTACGGCGGCGCACGGCTCGTCGACGAGAGCAAAGCGCGCGGCACCGCCGTGGGGGCCGCGCAGGCCGGCGACTGGATCGCGTTCAAGGACTCGCGGCTCGGTACAGCCTTCACCGCGCGGGTGGCCAAGGCGACCCCGGGTCCCGGCACCGTCGAGGTCCGGCTCGGCTCACCGACCGGCCGGTTGCTGGGTACGGCCACCGTGGCGAGCACCGGCGACAAGTACACCTATGCCACGGTCACCGCGCGGCTGGACCGGCTCCGTGGCCGGCACGACGTGTATCTGGTCCTCGGCGACGGGGTACGGCTGGCCACCTTCCGGGCCGCCGGGTGATCACCGGCACCCCGGCGCGGCGGTGCCGGGGTGCCGGTGGTGACGGTCAGTAGGATCGGCAGGCCGACAGCGAGCAGAACGGGGAGGGCGATGCCGACGATCAGCGACGTCGCCCGCGCGGCGGGTGTCTCGATGAGCACGGTCTCGTACGTGCTCAGCGGGCGCCGGCCGATCTCCGCCGAGACCCAGGCCCGGGTCAAGGCGGCCATCGCCGAGCTGGGTTACCACCCGCACGCCGGGGCCCGCGCCCTGGCCAGCAGCCGCACCAGTGTGCTGGCCCTGGTGGTGCCGTTGCGGGTGGACGTCAGCGTGCCGGTCATCATGCAGTTCGTGACGGCGGTGGTGACCGCGGCGCGCACCTACAACCACGACGTGCTGCTGCTGACGAAGGACGAGGGCACGGCGGGCCTGGAACGCGTGGCCGGCGCCACCATGGTCGACGCGTTGATCGTGATGGACGTCGAGCGCGACGACGTCCGCATCCCGGCGCTGGGCCGGCTCAAGCAGCCCTCGGTGCTGATCGGGCTGCCCGACGACGCGGCCGGCATCGCCTGCGTCGACCTGGACTTCGCGGCCACCGCCGCCGAGTGCCTGCGGCACCTGGCCGGGCACGGGCACCGCAGGATCGCGCTCGTCGGCCCGTCCCCGGCGGTGTACGAGCGCGGCACCACGTACGCCTCACGGTTCCTCACCGGCTTCACCGACGCTGCCGCCGAGCTGGGGCTGGACACCGTCGCGCATCCCTGCGGGCCGGGCGCAGCGGGGGTACGGGAGTGCCTCGCCGAGATCGACGCCGAGCTGCCGGAGGTGTCGGCGCTGGTGGTCCACAACGAGGAGGCGCTGGTGCCGCTGCTGGAGGAGCTGCGCGCCAGCGGCCGCCGGGTGCCTGAGGACCTGTCCATCGTCGCGGTGTGCCCGCGCGACGTCGCGGTGAGCCTGCCGGTGCGCCTGACCTCGGCCGACATCCCCGCCCACGACGTCGGGACGCTGGCCGTGGAGACGGCGATGAACCTGCTGGACGGCCGCCGTACGCCGGGCACCCGGTTGCTGGCGCCGACCATCGTCGAGCGGGACAGCTGCTCTTCCCGCGGCTGAGGAAATCTCGCCGTCACACTGTTGACATCTGGGTGAGCCGTTCCCTAGCGTCTGCCCAAGCCCCTTCGTCGAAGCGCTTCGACGACCGTTTGTCGAAGCGCTTCGACGAACACGGTTTCCCCTGGGAGGACGGCATGGTCAGATCCCGTATGAGCCTCGCCGCGGGCGCGCTGCTACTGGCGGCGTCCCTCGGCCTTACCGCGTGCAGTGATTCCGGCTCCAGTGACGAGGGCGCCGACGCCAAAACTTTGACTCTGTGGCACTACGAGGGCCCCACCAGCGCCATGGGCGTCGCCTGGGCCAAGGCGATCGAGCTGTTCAAGGCGAGCCACCCCGGCGTCGAGGTGAAGTTCGAGGAGAAGAGCTTCGAGCAGATCCAGCAGAACGCCGGGATGATCCTCAACTCCGACAGCGCCCCGGACATCCTCGAGTACAACAAGGGCAACGCCACCGCCGGCCTGCTGTCCAAGCAGGGCCTGCTCACCGACCTCACCGAGGAGTCGCAGAAGCGGGGGTGGGACAAGAAGCTGAGCCCGAGCCTGCAGACCACCACCAAGTACGACGGTGACGGCATCATGGGCAGCGGCAAGACGTTCGGCGTGCCCAACTACGGCGAGTACGTGATGGTCTACTACAACAAGGACCTGTTCACCAAGCACAAGGTCGCCGTGCCGACCACGCTCGCCGAGTTCGAGGCCGCGATGGACACCTTCGTCAAGGCCAAGGTCACGCCGCTGTCGGTCGGCGGCGCCGAGTATCCCGCCCAGCAGATCTTCTACGAGCTGGCGCTGTCCAAGGCCGACCGGGCCTTCGTGGACGACTACCAGCTCTACAAGAACAAGGTCAACTTCCAGGGCCCGGAGCTCACCTTCGGCGCGCAGACCTTCGCCGACTGGGTCAAGAAGGGCTACATCGCCAAGAACTCGGCCGGCATCAAGGCCGAGGACATGGGCGTCGCCTTCACGCAGGGCAAGTTCCCGATCATGATCTCGGGAAGCTGGTGGTACGGCCGCTTCGCCTCGGAGATCAAGAACTTCCAGTGGGGCACGTTCCTGTTCCCCGGCAACACGCTGCACCCGGGCTCCAGCGGCAACCTGTGGGTGGTGCCGACCAAGAGCAAGGCCAAGAGCCTGGCGTACGACTTCATCGACATCACCATGCAGCCCGAGGTGCAGAACCTGCTCGGCAACAACGGTGGCGTCCCGGTCGCGGCCGACACCGCGGGGATCACCGACGCGAAGAACAAGGAACTCATCGACAACTTCGCCAAGATCTCCTCCGGTGACGGGCTGGCGTTCTACCCGGACTGGCCCGCCCCCGGCTACTACGACGTCATGGTCGGCGGCGTGCAGGGGCTGATCAACGGCTCGAAGACCCCGCAGCAGATGCTCGACGAGGTCGCCAAGCCGTACCAGGACAACCTGACCGACCTGGGCAAATGAGCCGGCAGGGAGGCCGGCACACCGCCGGGTTCGGTTGGTACCTCGTCCCGGGGGTGCTGGCCTCCCTCGCGGTGATCGTGGTGCCCCTGGTGATGACCGTCGGCATCAGCTTCACCCGCTGGTCGGGCATCGGCGATCCGGTGTGGGTGGGCTTCGAGAACTACACCCGGCTGTTCCACGACGAGCGGTTCTGGGCCTCGTTCGGGCACATCCTGCTGCTGATCATCGCCATGGCGGTGATCCCCACCCTGCTCGGCCTGCTGCTGGCGGCGGTGCTGTTCGACTACATCGCCAAGATCTTCGGGCCGCGCTGGGCCAGCGTCTTCCGCTCCGGGTTCTACCTGCCGCAGGTGCTGCCGGTCGCGGTGACCGGCATCGTCTGGGGCTGGATCCTGCACCCGAGCTACGGCGCCCTGAACCGGGTCCTGGACTCCGCCGGGCTCTCCTCGCTGAGCCGCAACTGGCTCGGCGACCCGAAGTACGCGCTCTACAGCGTGATGGCGGTGATGGTCTGGTTCCAGCTCGGCTACCCGGTCGTCATGTTCATGTCCGGCCTGCAGCGCATCGACCCCGAACTGTACGAGGCGGCCGACCTGGACGGGGCCGGCTGGTGGCAGCGCTTCCGGCACATCACCGTCTACCTGATCAAGCCGGAGTTCTACGTGGTGCTGGTGACCACCACCATCGCCGCGCTGAAGATCTTCGGGCAGATCTTCGTGCTGACCCGGGGCGGGCCGAGCAACGCGACGTTGGTGCCGTCGTACTTCGCCTGGCAGAACTTCTTCCAGAAGGCCCAGGTCGGCTACGGCTCGGCGATCTCCACCGTGCTGACCGTGCTCATCGTCGTGCTGGCGTTCGTGTTCCTCCGCCTGCAGACCCGTGACCAGCGCAAGGGAGCCTGACATGACCGCTCTCGCCACCGCACCCGAGAAGCAGGCGGCCCCCGCGCAGGCGGGGGTCAACCGGCGGCGGTACCCGGCCCGCTACATCGTGCTGGGCGTGCTGATCGTCCTGCTGCTGCTCGTCGTGGCGCCGCTGCTGGTCGTCGCGCTCAACGCGGTCAAGAGTCCGGCCGACTACGCGAGCAACGGGCCGCTGTCCATCCCGAAGTCGCTGCACTGGGACGGCATCGTCGACTTCTGGCAGCGGGTGGACTTCAGCCGCAAGCTGCTCAACAGCTTCATCACCAGCGCCGTCGTGTCGGTGCTGGCCGTGATCCTGTCGGTCCTCAACGCGTACGCGCTGGGCATCGGCCGGGTCCGGGGCCGGGTCTGGTTCCTGGTCTTCTTCCTGGTCGCCAACCTGCTGCCGCAGGAGGTGCTGGTCTACCCGCTGTACTACCTGTCCAAGAGCCTGCACCTGTACGACAGCCTGTTGTCGATCATCATCATCTTCACGGTGATCCAGAGCGCGTTCGGCACGTACCTGCTCTCCTCGGTCTACGCCGAGTTCCCGACCGAGCTGCTCGACGCGGCCGCGGTCGACGGGGCGGGCCGCTTCCGCACGCTGTGGCGGGTGGTCATGCCGGTCAGCAAGCCGACGCTGGCGGTGCTGTTCACGTTCTTCTTCATCTGGACCTGGAACGAGTTCTTCCTGCCGCTGGTCTTCCTGATCTCCAACGCCAACCAGACCGTCCCGGTCGCGCTCGGCGTGCTGCAGGGCGACCGGCAGATGGACGCCACGACCACCAGCGCCTCGGCGCTGATCGGCATCCTGCCCGCGATGCTGTTCTTCCTCATCTTCCAGCGCACGCTCACCCGCGGCATCACCGCCGGCGCCCTCAAGTAAGGACACCGTGTATGAAATTCACTGACGGCTACTGGCGTAAGCGGGACGGGCTGACGGTGCTGCACCCGGCGCAGCTGCAGGACACGGCGGCCGGCGCCGGCACGCTGACCGCCTTCGCCACCGCCAAGCGGGTACAGGGACGCGGGGACACCCTGGACGCCCCGATCATCACGGTGACCTGCTCGGCGCCGGCGCCCGACGTGATCCGGGTGTCGATCGGCCACTTCGCCGGCGCCCGGCCGCGCAAGCCGGACTTCGCGATCGCCGCCGACCCGGATTTCGTGGCGCGGGTGGACGGCACCGAGCTCACCTCGGGCGCGCTCACCGCCCGGTTCGCCGACGGCGACGCGTGGCGGCTGGACTTCCTGGCCGAAGGCCGGCGGCTGACCGGCAGCGGCTGGAAGGGCATGGGGGTGGTCGACACCGCCGACGGCGAGCACTACGTGCACGAGCAGCTCGACCTGGGCGTGGGGGAGGCCGTCTACGGGCTCGGCGAGCGCTTCGGCCCGCTGGTCAAGAACGGCCAGACCGTCGACATCTGGAACGAGGACGGCGGCACCAGCAGCGAGCAGGCGTACAAGAACGTGCCGTTCTACCTGACCAACCGCGGCTACGGCGTGCTGGTCGACCACCCCGGCAAGGTGTCCTTCGAGGTCGGCTCCGAGCTGGTCTCGCGCACCCAGTTCAGCGTGGCCGGGCAGTCACTGTCCTATCTGGTCATCTACGGACCCACCCCGGCCGACATCCTGCGCAAGTACACCGCGCTGACCGGCCGCCCGGCGCTGCCGCCGCCCTGGTCCTTCGGGCTGTGGCTGACCACCTCGTTCACCACCAGCTACGACGAGGAGACGGTGACCAGCTTCGTCGACGGGATGGCCGAGCGGGACCTGCCGCTGAGCGTCTTCCACTTCGACACGTTCTGGATGCGCGAGTTCAGCTGGTGCGACTTCGAGTGGGACGCGCGGATCTTCCCCGACCCGCCGGGCATGCTCAAGCGGCTCTCCGACCGGGGACTGCGGACCTGCGTGTGGATCAACCCGTACATCGCGCAGCGCTCGTCGCTGTTCGCCGAAGGTATGGCGGCCGGCTATCTGGTGCGCAAGCCCGACGGCGACGTGTGGCAGTGGGATCGCTGGCAGGCCGGGATGGCGCTGGTCGACTTCACCAACCCGGACGCCTGCGAGTGGTACGCCGGCAAGCTGCGGGCCTTGCTGGAGATGGGCGTCGACGCGTTCAAGTCCGACTTCGGCGAGCGCATCCCGCTCGACGTGGTCTGGCACGACGGCTCGGACCCCGAGCGGATGCACAACTACTACACCCAGCTCTACAACCGGGTGGTCTTCGACGTGCTCCGCGAGCACCGCGGCGAGGGCGAAGCCGTGGTGTACGCGCGCTCCGCGACCGTCGGCGGCCAGCAGTTCCCGGTGCACTGGGGCGGCGACAACTCCTCCACGTACGAGTCGATGGCGGAGAGCCTGCGCGGCGGGCTGTCCCTGGCGGCGTCGGGCTTCGGCTTCTGGAGCCACGACATCGGCGGCTTCGAGGGGCTGCCGGACCCGGCGGTGTTCAAGCGCTGGATCCCGTTCGGGCTGCTCTCCTCGCACAGCCGGCTGCACGGCAACCAGACGTACCGGGTGCCGTGGCTGTTCGACGAGGAGGCCGTCGACGTGCTGCGCTCGTTCACCCGGCTGAAGTTGTCGCTGATGCCGTACCTGTTCGAAGCGGCCGGGCGCGCGCACCGCGAGGGCCTGCCGGTGATGCGGCCGATGGTCTTCGGCTTTCCCGACGATCCGGCCGTCACGCACCTCGACCGGCAGTACCTGCTCGGCGACAACCTGCTGGTCGCGCCGGTGTTCAGCGAGAGTGGGGACACGTCGTACTACGTGCCGGCCGGGCGCTGGACCCGGTTCGGCACCGGGGAGATCGTCGAGGGGCCCGGCTGGGTGCACGAGACGCACGGTTTCGCCAGCGTGCCGCTGCTGGTGCGCCCGGACTCGGTGCTGGCGATCGGGGCCCGCACGGACCGGCCGGACTACGACTACCGCGACGGCATCACGCTGCAGCTCTACGAGCTGGCCGAGGGCACCCGGACGACGACCGTGCCGGGCCCGGCGGGGGAGCCGGCGACGACCTTCGAGGTGACCCGGTCGGGCGGCACCGTGCGGGTCGTCCGTAGCGGGGCGGCGGCGACGTGGCGGGTGCGTGCCGGTGACGTGGTGGCCGAGGTCGCCGCCGACGGGGCGACCTGCGAGCTGCATCTGCCGTAAAGGTCGGACATCGGGCCGGTGGGGCGGGCAAATCCCGCCCCACCGCCGCGTTTCGGGCGTGCTGCCACGTTGTCACCGTCCATGAACACCTTGTTACAGAAGATTGCTCTCCTCCCCTCGCGCCTGCCAGCGATATCTGGCAATGTCGGGGTCAGGGCTGTGAGCTGGGCCACTTTGAGCCGGCGGTTGGCCCGGACGGAGGATCGATGATGATTCCACGACCGACGACGCCCCGGCGGCCGTCACGGTGGGCCGCGATGATCGGGGTGACGGCCCTCTTCGCCGCACTCGCGGCCTGTTCCAGCGGTCCTGAGGGCACGGTGGTCAACCTCTACGGCGGAGCCAGCGGCACCGGCTTCGACAAGATTCTCGCCGACTGCAACAAACAGGCGGCCGGCCGTTACACCATCGTCGGCAATCTGCTCCCCAGCGACGCCGACGGCCAGCGCGACCAGTTCGTCCGGCGGCTCGCCGCCAAGGACGACGGCATGGACCTGCTCGGCATGGACGTCACCTGGACCGCGGAGTTCGCCGAGGCCAAGTGGATCCGGGAACTGACCGGGGAGCAGAAGGCCCAGGCCACCAAGGACACCCTCCAGCCGCCGATCGACACGGCGACCTGGAAGGACAAACTCTACGGCGTACCGCGCACGACCAACGTGCAGCTGCTGTGGTACCGCAAGTCGCTGGTGCCCACCCCGCCCAAGACCTTCGACGAGATGATCGCGATGGCCCAGCAGCTCAAGGCCCAGGGCAAGCCGCACGAGATCGGGCTCACCGCGGCCCAGTACGAGGGCTACGTGGTCAACGTCAACAACCTGATCACCGCGTACGGCGGCACGCTGGTCAACGAGGACAGCTCCCAGCCCACCATCGACGACAAGACCGTGCAGGCGCTGACCCTGCTGCGCAAGCTCGCCACCTCGGGGGTCACCAGCGCGTCGCTGTCCAACGCCCAGGAGCCGGAGGTCTTCGCGGACCTGCAGGCCGAACGGTCCGCCTTCTCGCTCAACTGGCCGTACGTGCTCAGCGCCATGCGCGAGGCCAACCCCGGCCTGGTCGACGACCTCGGTTTCGCGCCCTACCCGTCGGTCAACGGCGGGCCGCCCAAGGTGACCCTGGGCGGGATGAACTACGCCATCAGCACCTACAGCAAGCATCCGGAGGAGTCGTTCGAAGCGGCCATGTGCCTGCGCAACGAGAAGAACGCGCTGAGCGCCGCTCTCGACGCCGGTGACGTGCCGGCACTCGCCACCGTCTTCGAGCTCCCCGAGTTCAAGAAGGCGTACCCGATGGCCGACGTCATGCGGTCCGAGCTGGAGGCCGCCGTGCCCCGCCCGGTGTCGCCGGTGTACCAGAACATCTCGACGCTCGTATCCACCACGCTGTCGCCGCCGCAGAGCATCAACCCGCAGAAGGCGGCGGACGAGCTGCGCGACTCCATCAAGGACGCGATCGAGGGCAAGGGGATCGTCCCATGACCGCTACACCGACCGCGGCGGCCGCTCAGGCGGCCGAGGACCGCATGGACGACGGCACCACCGAGATCGCCCGTCAGCGCCACACCGACGCCAAACGGGCCGAGCGCAAACTGGGGCTGATGCTGGTCGGCCCGGCCGTGGTGATCATGCTCGCGGTGGCCGCCTACCCGATCATCTACGCCTTCTGGCTGTCGCTGAACAAGGCCGACCTGCGCCAGCCCGACGCCAACGAGTTCATCTGGTTCGACAACTACGTCACCGTGCTGTCCAGCCCGATCTGGTGGACCGCGTTCGGCGTCACCATGCTGATCACCGTCGTCGGGGCCACCCTCGAGCTGATCCTCGGCATGCTGCTCGCGATCGTCATGCACCGCACGATCGTCGGACGGGGGCTGGTGCGCACCTCGGCGCTGGTGCCGTACGCGATCGTCACCGTGGTGGCCGCGTTCTCCTGGCGCTTCGCCTGGACCCAGGGCCTGGGCTGGCTGGCCCCGGAGAACTCGGCGCCGCTGACCGAGTTCTGGCCGTCGATCGGGATCATCATCCTGGCCGAGGTCTGGAAGACGGTCCCGTTCATGGCGCTGCTGCTCATGGCCGGCCTGGCGCTGGTGCCCGAGGACCTGCTCAAGGCCGCCTCGATGGACGGCGCGAGCGCGTGGAAACGCTTCTGGCTGGTGACCGTGCCGCTGATCAAGCCGGCCATCCTGGTCGCCCTGCTGTTCCGCACCCTGGACGCGTTCCGGGTGTTCGACAACATCTTCATCCTCACCAGCGGGTCCAACAAGACCAGCTCGGTGTCGATGGTCGCGTACAGCAACCTGATCCGGGGGCTCAACCTCGGCATCGGGTCGGCGATGTCGGTGCTGATCTTCATCACCACCGGGATCATCGCGTTCGCGTTCATCAAGTTCTTCGGGGCGGCCGCGCCCGGATCCGACGCTGAGGGGAGGCGGTAGTCATGCAGCCGGAGACCACGAACCGCAAGCTGATGTGGTGGGGTGTCAACGCGATCGTCCTGCTGTACGCGTTCGTCCCGGTGCTCTGGATCGTGTCGCTGTCCCTGAAGGACGACGCGACCCTCAACGACGGCAACTACATCCCGACCTCGCCGAGCAACGACAGCTACTCCGCGATCTTCAACAACCCGGACTTCCTGCGGGCCCTGGCCAACTCGATCGGGATCTGCATCATCGCCACCCTGATCGCCATCGCCTTCGGCACGATGGCCGCGTACGCCATCGCCCGGCTCGACTTCCCGGGCAAGCGGACGATCGTGGCGATGGCGCTGCTGGTGTCGATGTTCCCGCAGATCGCCCTGGTCACGCCGCTGTTCAAGATTGAGACGGCGGTCGGGCTGTTCGACACCTGGCCCGGGCTGATCATCCCGTACATCGCCTTCGCGCTCCCGCTGGCGATCTACACGCTGTCGGCCTTCTTCCGGGAGATCCCCTGGGACCTGGAGAAGGCCGCGAAGATGGACGGGGCGACGCCGTACCAGGCCTTCCGCCGGGTGATCACCCCGCTGGCCATGCCCGGCATCTTCACCACGGCCATCCTGGTCTTCATCTCGTGCTGGAACGACTTCCTGTTCGCCCTCTCGCTCACCTCGACCTCGAACGCGCGGACCGTCCCGGCGGCGATGAGCTACTTCACCGGCGCCACCACGTTCGAGAAGCCGACCGGACCGATCGCGGCCGCCGCCGTGGTCATCACCATCCCCATCGTGATCTTCGTGCTGGTCTTCCAGCGGCGGATCGTCGCGGGGCTGACCTCGGGCGCCGTCAAGGGCTGACCCATCCCACGTATCGATACACCGAGGAGCTGACGTGGCCGAGATCGTTCTGGACCATGTGGTCAAGCGTTACCCCGACGGCGCCCTGGCCGTGGACGACTTCAACCTCGAGATCGCCGACGGCGAGTTCATCATCCTGGTCGGCCCGTCCGGGTGCGGGAAGTCGACCACGCTGAACATGGTGGCCGGCCTGGAGGACATCACCGCCGGCAAGCTGATCATCGACGGTCAGGTGGTCAACGACAAAGCCCCCAAGGACCGCGACATCGCCATGGTGTTCCAGTCCTACGCGCTCTACCCGCACATGACCGTCGGCGACAACATGGGCTTCCCGCTGCGGCTGGCCGGGATGGACAAGGCGAGCATCCGCAAGAAGGTGGAGCAGGCGGCCGAGATGCTGGAGCTGACCCAGCACCTGGACCGCAAGCCGGCCAACCTCTCCGGCGGCCAGCGCCAGCGGGTGGCGATGGGCCGGGCCATCGTCCGGTCGCCCAAGGCGTTCCTGATGGACGAGCCACTGTCCAACCTGGACGCCAAGCTGCGGGTGCAGATGCGCACCCAGATCTCCCGGATCCAGAAGAGCCTGGGCACGACCACCCTGTATGTCACCCACGACCAGACCGAGGCGATGACCCTGGGCGACCGCGTCGTGGTCATGCGCAGCGGCGTGGTCCAGCAGGTCGGCTCACCGGCCCACCTGTACGCCCACCCGGCGAACCTGTTCGTGGCCGGCTTCATCGGCAGCCCGTCGATGAACTTCTTCCCGGGCCGGCTGCGCCCGGACGGCGTGGTGACGGCGCTGGGCGAGGCGAAACTGCCCGACCAGGTCCGGCAGGCGCTCAACGGCTCGACCGGCGAGCGGGAGGTGATCGTCGGCATCCGCCCGGAGCACTTCGAGGAGGCCTCCCTGGTCGGCGACAAGCCGGGCGCCACCTTCGACGCGCCGATCGACATCGTCGAGGCGATGGGCTCGGACGTCTACGCCTACTTCACCATGAAGGGCGACCAGGCCCGGTCCAAGGACCTGGAGGACCTGGCCAAGGACACCGGCAACGACCTGCACAGCGGTGGCGTCGACGTGACGGCCCGGCTGGACGCGGCGGCGAACGTCCAGCGCGGCAAAACCGCCCGGCTCTGGTACGACACGTCGAAGATCCAGGTCTTCGACGGGGCCAGCGGCAAGAACCTGGTGACCACCGACTGACCTCGCGCGGCTCAGCCCCGACGCGGGGCTGAGCCGTCGTGCGGAGGACCCGGCCGTACCGGTGATCCGCTCACGCTTGCGCGAGCACGCCGCCGTCCACGAACAGGTCATGGGCGTTCATGGCGCCGTTGTCGAGCAGGAAGTCGACGGCGTCCGCGACCTCCTGCATCGTGATGAGACGGCCGATCGGGGTCCGGGCCGCCATGGGGCTCAGGTCGGTGCCCGACCAGCGCGGACTGTCGACGACCAAGGCGGGGTGCAGGGCGTTGATGCGGTGCGGGGCGATCTCCAGGGCCAGGGTCTTGATCAGGCCGGTGATCGCGCTGTTGAAGGTGGTGATCATGGTGGAGCCCGGGTAGGGGCGCTCCTTGGCCAGACCTCCGAAGAGCACCACCGAGGCGGACGGGGTGAACCGGTCCCGCAGGACCCGGATCGTCTCGGTGTATCCGACGAGCTTGGTGGTCACCGCGACCACAGCCTCCTCGACGTCGAAGTCCTTCAGCGTGCTGGGCTTCTGGAAAGCGGCGGTGATCACCAGACGGTCGACGCCCTCGACGGCCTTCAGTGAGTCGGCGATGGTCTGCGGCCGGGCGAGGTCGACGGCGATGCCACTGACGTTCCCACCCAGCTCCCGCGCGGCCGCCTCGGCCTTACCCGCGTCACGCCCGGCGATGACCACCGTGTCGCCGCGGCCGGCGTGGCGCCCGGCGATGAACCGGCCGAGGCCGGCGGTGCCACCGATGACGACTGACGTACCCATGAGCGTGTCTCCTCAGCTTGGTGACCACGTGGTCAGCAACACCGTAACCGCGTTAATGACCACGTGGTAATTTAGGCGGTGTGAGCCGCCGCACGCACCGCCGCGACCCCGAGGGACACCGCCTCGACATTCTCGGCGCCGCCCGCGAGTGCTTCGGGGAGAGAGGCTTCGCCCGCGCCACCGTGCGCGACATCGCCGCCCGGGCCGGAGTGACCCACGGCCTGGTGCTGCGGCAGTTCGGCACCAAGGAGCAGCTGTTCCTCGCTGCGGTGCCGGGTCACCGTGAGCTCGATCAGACGATTGCCGGCGACCGCGAGACACTGCCTGAACGGGTGGCACACGCCTTCGTCGAGCGCATGGAGCACAACGCGGCCGGCGACCCCCTGGTCGTGCTGCTGCGCAGCATCGCCTCCGACCGGAACGTGACGGCGGGACTGCTGGAGGCGATGACCACCAACAGCGTCGAGGCGTACGGCCAGGTGCTGGGTGACACGGTGGACGACGTCCCGGCCCGGGTGGCGATGCTCGGCGCCCAGCTGATCGGCATCACCGTCGTCCGGTACATCGCTCCCACCGGCGCCCTGGCCCAGATGCCGGCCGACGACCTGGTCCGCCACCTGGGCCGCGTCCTGCGACAGATCCTGTTCGCCGACTGACCACGCCCCCGCGAAACAGGTGGGAAGGCCGCCACTTACGCGGGGGAGCGGGGGTGAATGCCGTCGATGGCCAGGCCGAGCAGGCGTTCCGCCTCGCTGCCATGCTCGCCCGGGCGGTGCTCGACGGCCATCGAGATGGCGGTCACCAGGGTCAGCAGGTCGTCGATCGACACCTCCGGGCGCACCGCGCCCGCCGCGCGGGCCCGGAGGACCAGCTCGTCGCCGGCCTGCACGATCATGCGGTGGCATTCGTTGTCGGTGCTCGGCACCAGTGACGAGGCCAGCCCGCGCGTCGAGGCGACGTAGGCGCCGAGCGCGCGCAGCCAGATGGTCAGCGCGGGGCCGGGATCCGCGCCCTCGGCGAGCTCGTGGGCCTGCTGGCACAGGGTCTCCACCCGGCCGTGGAAGACCGCGTTGAGCAGGGCCTGCCGGGACGGGAAGTGCCGGTGCAGCGTGGCGGAGCCGACGCCGGCCTGCCGGGCGATCTCCTCCAGGGAGGCGTCGGCCCCGTCGCGGGCGAACGCCGTGGCGGCCGCGGCCACCAGCTGGTCGAAGTTGCGCCGGGCGTCCGCGCGTCTGGGTCGCATGCTCACCGTCCCGACCAGGTGGTTGTGAAATGGGGTGCCCCTCCGTATCGTAGCGAACGATAAACGGGGGACCGCCCCGTTTTTGCGGAAGGACATGTCATGGCCCCTGTTCTGGTCATCGGAGGCACCGGCAAGCAGGGTGGGGCTGTCGCGCGGGCCTTGCTCGCCGGGGGTGTCGCCGTCCGGGCCCTCGTGCGGAATCCGCAGGCCGAAGCGGCCGAGGCGCTCGAGACGCTCGGCGCCGAACTGGTCGTGGGCGACCTCGACGAGCCCGGCACGCTGGTGCCCGCGGCGACCGGCGCCCGCGGCGTCTTCTCGGTGCAGACCCCCGACATCACCGATCTGGGCTCGGACGCCGAGGTGGTGCGCGGCCGGAATCTGGTCGCGGCGGCCCTGACGGCCGGGGTGCCGCAGTTCGTGCACACGTCGGTGGCCGGCGCAGGGGAGTTCGCCCGCAGCGCCCCGGGCTGGGACGAGGGCCGCTGGAACACCCACTACTGGGAGAGCAAGGCCGCGATCGACGAGGCTGTGCGTACGGCCGGTTTCGCCTCCTGGACCGTCCTCAAGCCCGCCACGTTCATGGAGAACCTGCTCGGCTGGTCCTTCATGTTCGGCAACTGGGCGCAGGACGGCTTCGTCACCACGTTCGGGCCGGACACGAAGCTGAGCTGGGTGGCCGTCGACGACATCGGCACCGCCGCCGCGGCCGCCTTCGCCGATCCGGCCCGCTGGCACGGCGTCGACCTCGACCTGGCCGGTGAGCGCCTGACGATGACCGAGGTCGCCGCCACCCTGACCGAGGTGCTCGGGCGCCCGGTCCCGGCGCCGGTGCTGACCGCCGACGAGGCGGTGGCGCGGGGGCTGCCGGCCATGATGGTGCCGATGCAGGAGTGGACCGAGGTCGTGGGCAGCCCGGCCCGTCCCGAGCAGGCCCACGCGTACGGCCTGCCCACGACGGACTTCCGCACCTGGGCCGTGTTCCACCTGGGTTGAGCGGAGTTCGGGTGGCCGCCGGGCCGTGAGTCGGGGAGGGTGGAGGCATGACTGAGCCGCTCTGGACCGGGCCCGCCGTCGCCCTGGTCACCCTGTTCGACGCCGATGCCGCGGTCGACGCCAAAGGCACCGCCGAGCACGCCGCCCGGCTCGTGGACGCCGGGATCCGGGCGGTGCTGGTGAACGGCAGCACCGGTGAGGCCGCCACCCTCTCCAACGCCGAACGGGTGGACCTGGTCGCGGCCGTCCGCGCGGCCTGCCCCGGGGTGCCGGTCATCGCCGGCGCCTCCGGGGAGTGGTGGCAGCCCGCCGCCGCCCGGGTCACCGCGGCGATCGACGCCGGCGCGGACGGTTTGCTGGTCGCGCCACCGCGGCTGGGCGGGGCCCTCGGCAGCTATTTCGCGCCCGTGGTGGAGGCCGCCGGCGCGGTGCCGGTGCTGGCCTACCACTATCCGGGCGTCGCGGGCGGCCCGGTGCCGGTCGAGGCCCTCGGCGAGCTGGGCCTGGCCGGGATCAAGGACTCCAGCGGTGACCCGGTCCGCCTCGGGCACGAGCTCAGCCTCGGCGGGGACCTCGCCGTCTACAGCGGGGCCTCGGCGCTGCTGGGCTACGCGAGCTGGCTGGGCGCGGCCGGGGGCATCGTGGCGGCGGCGAACCTCGTACCGGAGCAATGCCTGGCCGCCTGGGAGCGCGACGCCGCCGCGCAGCACGTCGTGATGCGCACCGAGCGCGCGGCCAAGGCCCTGCCGGGCGGCCTCAAGGAGGCCATGGCCCGGCAGTACGGCACCTCACCGGTACGCCGGCTGGGCTGACCCGCTACTTCTCCAGCTTGGCCGGGTCGATGGTGGTGTCCTGGTGCAGGATGAAGCGGTTGGTCGCGTAGGTGATCGCCCACAGCACGACGCCGATGATCAGCAGCACCCCGGCCACCTTGTAGTCGGCGCTCGCCCGGCCGGAGAGCGGGCTGGCCAGGTAGGCGCAGCTGATCGCCCCGATGACCGGGATGATCGTCGGGGCCTTGAAGTGCTTGTGCTCCACCTTGTCGCGGCGCAGCACCAGCACCGCGACGTTCACCACGGTGAAGACGCAGAGCAGCAGCAGGGCGGTGGTGCCACCGAGGGCGGTCAGGTCGGCGAACCAGATCAGCCCGAAGGCGATCAGGGTGGTGAAGACGATGCCGACCCACGGCGTACGCCGGGTGCGGTGCACCTTGCCGAGCACCTTGGGCAGCACCCGCTCGTTGGCCATGCCGTACAGCAGCCGGCTGGCCATCAGCATGTTGATCAGCGCCGAGTTGGCCACCGCGAACATGGTGATGAAGGCGAAGACGGTCAGCGGGAACGCGGGCGCGCCGGCCTCGACCACCTTGAGCAGCGGCGCGTCACCCTCGTTGAGGTCGGCCGGGGAGACCAGCGCCACGGCGGAGATCGCCACCAGGACGTAGATCGCCCCGGTGATGCACAGCCCGGTCAGCATGACCTTGGGGAAGATCCGTACCGGATCCTTGGTCTCCTCGGCCATGTTGACCGAGTCCTCGAAGCCGACCATCGCGAAGAAGGCCAATGCGGTGGCCGCCGTGACCGAGAAGAACGCGTGCTCGCCGGGCGGCGAGTCGAACTGCACCAGCCTCGACAGGTCGCCGTTGCCGCCGCCGAGCGCCCACGCGCCGATGGCGATGACGATCAGCAGGCCGGTCAGCTCGACGCAGGTCAGCACGACGTTGGCCTTGACGCTCTCGCCGACGCCGCGGAAGTTGACCAGGGCGATCAGGGTCATGAAGGCGACCGCCACCGCGGTCAGTCCCAGTCCCTCGCCCAGCGACAGGTCGAACGCCTCGGCGAAGTTGCCGGCGAACGCCTTCGACGCGCTGGACGCCGAGGTCAGACCCGAGCACATCACCGCGAAGGTGACCATGAAGGTGAAGAAGTGGATGCCGAACGCCTTGTGGGTGTACAGCGCCGCGCCGGCCGCGCGCGGATACTTGGTCACCAGCTCCAGATAGCTGAACGCGGTCAGCAGCGCGACCACGAACGCGATGAGGAACGGCAGCCAGACCGCCCCGCCGACCTCGCCCGCGACCTTGCCGGTGAGGGCGTAGACCCCGGTGCCGAGGATGTCCCCGACGACGAAGAGCAGCAGGAGCCAGGGGCCGATGACCCGGTTGAGAGTGGGTTGTTCGCGTGCTTCCGTGCTGTCCCGTGTTCCCGCGTCCGCCATAGCCGCGTACCTCCACATCGACATGCCTGGCCTCACGGTAAGCGATCAGCGGCCAACGCGCCGCCGCTGAGGCTTGTTCCGGCGCGGCGCTCGGGTGAGGATCGACGCACGTGATCCCACCTGCCGGAGGACGACATGCACATCGTGCTGGCTGCCAAGCCCGACGCCGACCAGCCCTGGATCACCGACGCGGTGGCCCGGCTGGCCAAACAGACCGACGCCACGGTCGCCGTGGTGGCGGTCGACGAGGTCGAGCTGGAACGGTTCTCCCCGGCGCCGCGCAGCGTGTTCGTCCAAGGTGCGCGCGAGGCGGTCGACACGGCGATCCGGCGGCTGGCCGACGTGGGCGTCGAGGCGCAGGGCACGGTGCTGCCCGGCCGCCCGCTGGAACGCATCATCGAGTTCGCGGCGCAGCAGCAGGCCGACGTGATCGTGGTCGGGGCCAGCTCCCGGCCGGCGCTGGCGGAACGGCTCCTCGGCAGCGTCCCCCTGCAGCTGATCGAGAAGGCGTCCCGCCCGGTCCTCGTGGTCACCCATCCCTGATGGCGGTGCTCGGACAGATCTCGCTGGGCGTGCACGACGCCGACCGGGCCGGCGCCTTCTGGAGCGAGGCGCTCGGCTATGTCCGGCGCCCGCCGCGCTACCCGGGTGACGACTGGATCGTCATCGAGCCGCCGGCCGGCGTCCCGGGCGCGGCGATCGCCATGGACCTGAGTGAGACTCCGGTCCGGGAGCAACCGCGGATCCACTTCGACCTGGACGCCGGCGACTGCGGTCTGGACGAGGAGGTCGCCCGTCTCCTCGCCCTCGGTGCGCAGCGCGTGGAGTGGCCGTACCACCCGGAGGAGCTCGAGCCGGGCGCGCCGCCGTACGTGGTGCTCGCCGACCCGGAGGGCAACCGCTTCTGCGTGGCCGGCCGGCGCTGAGTCCTACTCGCGGGCGCCCAGCAGGGAGACCGGCGCCGCCCGGGTCGCCGACCACGAGGTCAGCAGGCTGGTCAGCCCGGTGACCACGAACGCCACCACCGCCAGCACCGCCATCAGCGTCCACGGCAGGTCCAGGGTCGCGATGCCGGTCACCGCCGAGGTCGTGGCCAGCGCCGCGACGTAGGTGCCGGCCGCGGCCAGCGCGCCCAGGAAGACGCCGATCATGGTGACCGCCGACGACTCCAGCAGCGCCGCGCGCAGCACCTGGGGGCGGGTCAGGCCGGTCGCCCGGGCCGCGGCGAACTCCCGGCCCCGGGCGGCCGCGGCGATCACGACCGCGTTGACCACCCCGATCAGCGCGTACAGGCCGCCGAGGCCGAGCACGATCAGCATGATGTTGTCGCTCGTACTGGTCCGGGCCTCGGCGTCGGCCCGGAGCCACTCCTCCACCCCGGTCACGGTGCCCACTTCGGACAGTGCCGCGGTGACCCGGGCGGTGTCGGCGCCGGGCGCGAGAGTGACGAACGTCCGGGTCGGCGCCCCGGCGAGCTGGTCCGCCGGGAGCAGGCCGACGGGCACCAGCAGGTCCGCTCCGCCGCCGATCGTGACCGGCACCTCGGCGACGACCGGCAAAGAGCGGTCGGTGCCGGCGAAGTCGACGGCGACGGTGTCGCCCCGGGAGAAGCCCACCCGGCCCGGGCCGCCGGCCACGGCGTTGCCGTGCAACGCCCGCAGGGGGCCGCTGCCCGGGTGGGCCCGCTGGAAGGCGGCCGGATCGACGACCAGGGCGGCCGCGGTGACGGTGTCGGCCATGTCGCCCTGACCCGTGGTGAGGCGGACCTGGGCCTCGGTCTCCGCAGAAGCGGACGCCACCCCGGGCACGACCGGGAAGCCCGGACCGGTGGTCTCGACCACCAGGTCGGCGGCTGTGCCGCGGCGCTGCTCGGCCACGCCGGCGGCGGCGAACGAGGCGGACGCCCCGACCTGCCCGAAGACGACACCGATCAGCACGATGAGCGGGGCCGCGGTGGCCGCACTGCGCCGGACCTCGTCGCGCAGATTGGCCCGGGCCAGCATGCCGGTCACCCCGGCGGCCGGGATCAGCCGGGCGACCGCCGGGACCAGCACCGGGGCCAGGAGCGACAGGGCGACCGCCGCGCACAGCGACACGTTCATCGTCAGGGCCTGACCGCCGCCCGCCCCGCCCACCGGGGCCAGGATGATCAGAGCCACCGCTCCGGCGGTGAAGAACAGCCCGGCCAGCCAGCGCCCGGCGGTCATCACCCGGCCCGCGTCGGGATCGCGCAGCGCGTCCAGCGGGCGGACCCGGGCGGCCCGCCGGGCGGCGACCAGCACCCCGGCCAGCGCCAGGCCCAGGCCGACCCCGGCGGAGGCGCCGAGGATCCAGGTCCGCCACTGCCCGGTGAAGCCGTCCGGCACGAACCCGAAGCCGACCAGCAGCCGGGTCTGCAGGGCCATCACGGCCACCCCGGCCGGTACGCCGGTGGCGGTCCCGACCAGACCGAGCAGCAGCGCCTCGCCCATGAGCAGCCGGCGCACGTGCCGGCGACCGCCGCCGACCAGCCGCAGCAGCGCCAGGTCACGGCGGCGCTGGGCCACGGTGAAGGCGAACGTGGAACTGATGATGAACACGGCCAGGAACGTCGAGAAGCCCAGCGTCACGCCGAGCAGCGCCACCGACGCCTCGGCGCTGTCGCTGAAGTGCAGCCGCTCGGCCGGGGACAGGCCGGCCGGCGGGTCCAGGGTGGCCGCCGAGATCAGCAGCAGCAGCGAGGACTGCACCAGCGCGACGCCCAGGCACACCGACAGGGTCGCGCCGACGAACAGTTGCCAGCGTTCGGCCAGTCCGGAGAAACTCATCCGCAGCATGTCAGCGCTCCAGGGCGACGAGGCGGTCGGCGACCTCGCGGGCGCTCGCACCGGCGAGGTGGTCGACCAGCCGGCCGTCCCGCAGGAACAGCACGCCGTCGGCGCGGGCGGCGGCGGCCGGGTCGTGGGTCACCATCACGATGCTCTGACCCCGGTCGGCCATGGCCCGCAACAGATCCAGCACGGTACGGGCGGCCGTCGAGTCCAGCGCCCCGGTCGGCTCGTCGGCGAAGAGCACCTCGGGCGCGGTGACCATGGCCCGGGCGATCGCCACCCGCTGCTGCTGGCCGCCGGAGAGCTCACGCGGGCGGTGCCGGGCCCGGTCGCCCAGCCCGACGTCGTCGAGGGCCTGGCGGACCTGGGCGCGTCCCGGGCGGCGGCGGGCCAGGCGCAGCGGCAGGGCCACGTTCTGCTCGGCGCTCAGCGAGCCGATCAGGTTGAAGCTCTGGAAGACGAACCCGATCCGGGTCCGGCGCAGGGCGGTCAGCTCGTTGTCACTCGCGGCGGTGATGTCGGTGTCACCGAGCAGGACCCGGCCGCTGTCCGCGCGTTCCAGGCCGGCGGCCAGGTGCAGCAGGGTGGACTTGCCGGAGCCGGAGGGGCCCATCACGGCGGTCCAGGTGCCGCGCCGGAACTCGACGTCGACGTCGTCGACAGCCCGGACGGCGGTGGCGCCACGGCCGTAGCCGCGGCTCACGCCACGCAGGGCGACCGCGGTCGTGGTGGGGGTGGGGGTCGTCGTCATCGTCACTGCTCGAACGTATGGCGACGGCCCGCGAATAGCGTTGCGGTGGTCCCCCGGATCCGGGGTAGGGCTAACCCTACGGCGGTGCCGCCGGTCGTGAGCGTCATCGATGAGCGGGCGGAAATGCAGCGGCGCCGGGGGGACGGGCGTGGGTAGGGTCGGGCTTCTGACCATGCGGCTACGGGAGGGTGAGCGATGACGGTGGCACGGGGATCCCGGCCGATCGAGGTCGGCGGAACGGCGTACCGCTGGACGGTGCGGCGGCGGGCGGCCTACCACCGGGGCGACAGCTGGACCCTGCTGCCCTTCGTGGTGGAGCAGGCCACCGGCCACGGCGCCCTGCTGATGGTCACGCTGCCGGACCGCTCCGCACCGGCCGGTCCGCCCGTGTCCCCGTCGGCGGTCGCCGAGAGCATCGACCGGGCGCTGACGGCCGGCTGGCGCCCGGACTGGCGGGGGCCGGCGTTCCGCTCCCGGCCGAAGACATCCCGCTGGGGTGACGAGTTCCGCGGCGGCCGGCCCGTGCACCGGGTGCGGCACGCGGGCCCCCGCCGGGACACCTGAGACGGCTGCGGAGCGTCCGGCCCGACCCGGCCGGGCGCCCCCGCCGCGGCTGCCGGACTTCCGTTAGTACTGGTGCATGCCGCCGGCTAGGCGGGGTCGGCCAGAACTTCGATGTGGATCGGCTCCCGACTGTTGAGGTAGAGGACGTAGCCCGCTTCTTCGTCCTCGAGCGCGTCGACAGGGACCACCTCGAGCGCGTATTCCGGCCGGGGGAGGAATCCGACGTCGGCGGGTGGCTCGAACCTCTCGATGGAGGTGATCCGCACCTCAGTCGGTGGGATGCCGACGAAGCAAGGGTCACCAGCTTGGAGTTCAGAAGCGTCGGGCTCCAATCGCCAGGGCGTGTTGAGCCAGCCGTGCGCCTCGGAGGCGTAAGGGAAACCCACGGTGCCGTCCCAGGGGTTGTCCGACTCGGGGTCGGGCTCCTGCCATGGCCAGTCGATGAGCAGACGGTGGGGCGTGGTGCTGACGACCCGCGCGTCGAACGCTTCGGCGGAGATCAGGAGCAGGTCGCCGACGGTGTAGCCGAGCGCCTTGGTCAACCTGATGCTATCCATGGGTGAGGGGCACCCCCAGCCGGTCCAGCAGCCGGCGCCGTAGCGGGCCGAAGCCCGGGTCGTCCGGCGCCCGCGGGCGCTCCAGCGGGATCACCAGATCCTCGGCGATCTTCCCTCCGTCGAGCACGAGGGCCCGGTCGGCCAGCAGCAGCGCCTCGTCGACGTCGTGGGTGACCAGCAGGGCGGCGAAGCCGTGCCGGGCCCGCAGCCGGCCGAACAGGTCCTGCATCTTGAGCCGGGTCAGCGCGTCCAATGCGCCGAACGGTTCGTCGAGCAGCAGCACCCGTGGCTCCCGGACCAGCGCGCGGGCGAACGCCACCCGCTGGGACTGTCCGCCGGACAGTTCCGCCGGCCAGCTGTGGCCCCGGTCGGCCAGGCCCACCTCGGCCAGCGCCGCCGCCGTCCGGGCCGCGACGTCACCACCGGTCACGCCCAGGCCGACGTTGCCGGCCACCCGTTTCCAGGGCAGCAGGCGATGCTCCTGGAAGACGACCGCGTGCTCGCGGGGGACGGTCACCGTGCCGGTCGCGTCCGGGTCGAGGCCGGCCAGGATGCGCAGCAGGGTGCTCTTGCCCGAGCCGCTGCCGCCGAGCAGGGCCACCACCTCGCCGGGGGCGATGGACAGGTCCACGCCGTCGAGGACGACCGCCGCGCCGAACGCCCGGTGCACGCCTTGCGCCCGTACCACCGGGGTCATGCTGTGCCCACCTTCGGCATGCCCTCCTGGCCCTCACCGTCGCGGCCGTCCGCGACGCCCGCATCTCTTGGTTCGGTGCAGTCCGTCATGCCGCTCGCAGCCCGCGCCGCCATGCCAGAGCCCTCCTCTCCGCGGCCCGTAGCAGCAGGTCCGACAGCAGGCCCAGGGCCGCGTACACGAAAAGCCCCAGGACCACGACGTCGGTCTGGCTGAACTCGCGGGCCTCCATCATCAGGAAGCCGATGCCGTTCTGGGTGTTGGTCTGCTCGCCGACCACCAGGCTCAGCCAGGCCGCGCCGATGGCCAGCCGCAGGCCGAGGAACAGCGACGGCAGGGCGCCGGGCAGGATCACGTGCCGCAGCCGGGCCCAGGTGCCCAGTCCGCAGGTCCGGGCCGCCTCGACCAGGCGTTCGTCGATGTCGCGGATGCCGGCGTACGTGTTGAAGTAGAGCGGGAAGAACACGCCCAGCGCGACCAGGGTGATCTTCATCGACTCGCCGATGCCGACCCAGATGATCAGCAGCGGCACCAGGGCCAGGTGCGGCAGCATCCGGGCCATCTGCACGGGCGGGTCGATGGCGTCGTCGCCCAGGCGCAGCAGTCCGGCCGTCGCGCCCAGCGCCAGCGCGAGCACCCCGCCGATGACCAGCCCGATGCCGGCGCGGGTCAGCGAGTCCAGCAGGTGGGCGCCCAGTGTGCCGTCGGCGGTGAGGCGCCAGCCGGCGCGCAGCACGGTGCTCGGGGCGGGCAGCTTGTCCGGTGACAGCACGCCGCCGCGCGACAGCGCCTCCCACAGCAGCAGGATCGCCACCGGGCTGACGATGCGCTGCCAGCGCAGCCGCCGGGTCCTCCTGACCTGGCGCGGGCGGACCGTCACCTCCGGCGCCGTGGCGACGGCGGTCATTGCAGCTCCGCGGTGAACTGGTCGTCGATGCGGGCCTTCATGTCGACCCGGCCCGGGATCAGCTTGAGCTCGGTGAAGCCGTCCGCGATGCTCTGCAGCTCGGTGCCGACCTCCGGGGTCAGCGGGGCCAGCGGCTGGGCCGCACGGGCCAGGGCCCGGGCGGTCACCGCCTCGTCGATCTTCAGCTCCGGCGCCAGCACCGTGGCGCGTTCCTCCGGGTGGGCGATGCCCCAGGTCGTGGTCTTCTGGTACGTGTCCAGGAACGTCCGGATCAGCGGCGCCTTGTTCCTGACCGCGTCCGGGTGGACCAGGATGTACTCGCGGTTGTTGGCCAGCCCGGTGGCGTCGGCCAGCACCTGCACCCCGGGCTGCTCGGCCAGCGCGAAGTACGGGTCCCAGATGATCCACGCGTCGACCTGGTCGTTGTCGAACGCGGGCCGCCCCTCGGCGGGCTTGAGGTACTTGACGTTGATGTCGGCCAGGGTCATCTTGTTGGCCTCCAGGAGCTTGACCAGCAGCCAGTGCACGTTCGAGCCCTTGTTCAAAGCGACCGTCCTGCCCCGCAGATCGGCGAAGCTCCGGTAGCCCCTGGCTCGCTTGACCAGGACGGCTTCGCCCCGGGGGATGGGGGCGCTGGTGCCGACGATGGTGAAGGGGATCTTCGCGGCGGCCGCGAAGATCGGCGGGGCCTCGCCGGTCTGGCCGATGTCGATGGCGCCGGCCTTGAGCGCCTCGGTGACCGCCGGGCCGCTCTCGAACAGCGACCACTGCGCGTCCGGGGCGGCGGCCCGGGCCTTGACCAGGCTCAGCCCACCGAACCGCTGGTAGCCGATCCGCAGGGGGCCGGTGCCGGCCGGGCTGGTGCCGGCGTCGTCGTCGGCGCATCCGCCGAGCGCCACGGAAACGGTCAGGGCCAGCAGGGCGGCGATAGTGCTCCGTCTATGCATGGCCTCACTCTATCTAGCCGATAGGAGATGTGGGTACCCTGGGCCCATGACGTCGCTCGACTTCCACTGGTTCCTGCCCACCAACGGCGACAGCCGCGACATCGTCGGCGGCGGGCACGGTGTCCCGGTCGGCGCGGCCGGCGGGGTCCGGCCGCTGACCATCGGTTATCTCGGGCAGATCGCCCGCAGCGCCGAGCAGCTCGGCTTCGCCGGTGCGCTCACCCCGACCGGCGCCTGGTGCGAGGACGCCTGGCTGGCCACCGCGATGCTCACCGAGGTGACCGAGCGGCTCAAGTTCCTGGTCGCGTTCCGGCCCGGGCTGATCTCGCCGACCCTCGCCGCCCAGATGGCCTCCACGTTCCAGCGGCTGTCCGGCAACCGGCTGCTGCTCAACGTGGTCACCGGCGGCGAGTCCAGGGAGCAGCGCGGCTACGGCGACTTCCTCGACAAGGACGCCCGGTACGCCCGCACCGACGAGTTCCTCGGCATCATCAAGGCCCTGTGGCGCGGCGAGACCGTCGACCACGTCGGCGAGCACCTGCGCGTCGAGGGCGCCCGGCTGAGCCGCCTGCCCGACCCGGCGCCGGAGATCTACTTCGGCGGCTCGTCGGCCGCGGCCGGCCCGGTCGCCGCCCGGCACACCGACGTCTACCTCACCTGGGGCGAGCCGCCGGCCCAGGTGGCGGAGAAGATCGCGTGGATCCGCAGCCTGAACCCGGCGCTGCGTTTCGGCATCCGGCTGCACGTCATCGCCCGCGATACGGCCGGGGCCGCCTGGGCCGAGGCAGACCGGCTGCTGCAGGGCGTCTCGCCGGCCGACATCGAGGCGGTGCAGGCGGGACTGCGGCGCAGCGAGTCCGAGGGTCAGCGGCGGATGCTCGACCTGCACGGCGGCAGCCGCGACGGCCTGGTCGTCTCGCCGAACCTGTGGGCGGGCGTCGGCCTGGTCCGCGGCGGCGCCGGCACAGCCCTGGTCGGCAGCCACACCGAGATCGCCGACCGGATCGCCGAGTACGCCGGCCTCGGCATCACCGAGTTCATCCTGTCCGGCTACCCGCATCTGGAGGAGGCGTACTGGTTCGGCGAGGGCGTCCTGCCGGAGCTGCGCCGCCGCGGCCTCTGGCGGCACCCGGACGGCGACGGCAGCACCGCGGCGACGAGCATCCCGTTCGCCGGCGTGGCCACCGCCGGCACCCCGGGCTGAAGGCGACCTCGGTGATTCAGCGCGCGCGGCGGTAGTGCATGGCGACCACGCCGTTGCTCAGCGGCGCCGCCGAGACCAGCTCGAGCCGGCGCGTGCCGGGCAGCCCGCCCTGGTACAGCGTCGGGCCGTGGCCGGTGATCCTGGGCTGGAGGAGCAGCCGGTATTCGTCGATCAGGTCCAGCCGGTCGAGCTCGGTCGCGAGCTTGCCGCTGCCGAGCAGGACCCCCGCCGGGGTCTCGTCCTTGAGCTTCTGCACGCCCTCACGCAGGTCGCCGGCGATGTGGTGGCTGTTGGTCCACGGGAAGTCCGTGCGGGTCGACGACACCACGAACTTGGGTTTGGCCTCCAGCTTGGCCGCCCACTCGCGCAGGGCCGGCGGCGCCTCCTGGTCGCCGCGGGCGATGGCCGGCCAGGCGCTCTCCATCAACTCGTAGGTGACGCGCCCCCACAGCATGGCTCCGCTCTCGTCCATCAGGCGGGTGAAGAAGGCGTGCGTCTCGTCGTCGGCGATCCCCTCCTGGTGGTCGACGCAACCGTCCAGGGTGACGTTGAGGCTGAAGGTGAGAAGTCCCATGACCGGCGAGTCTAAGGCCGGCTGATCACGCGCCGGGCCCGTAACGGCCCGGCGCGCCCCCGATCAGCGCCAGGTCATGTCGAGCTGACGCTCGAATGCGACGTAGCCGGCCCGGGCGAAGGCCCGGGCCATCGGCTGGTTGCCCACGTCGGTGGAGGCCCGGATCCGGGGTACGCCCGCACCGGCCAGCAGCCGTGTGCCCGCGGCCAGTATCTCGTCGATGTAACCGTGGCCCCGGTGCTCCGGCACCACCCCGAGGTAGGCGATGATCGGGTTGTAGCCGTTGTGTGCCGGGATCACGAAGCCGACCGGCTCCCCGCCGGGCAGGGTCGCCACCCGCCACCACTCGTGCGGGCTGGCGTAACCTTCCAGCTCGTCGCGGTACTGCTCCTCGGCGGCCTCCCGGGCGCTCATCCGGCTCAGATCGTCGAGGCTGTGCGCGTCCAGCGTGCCCTCCAGCACCCGCGTCATCAGAGCGATGAGCTCCTCGGCCTCGCGCACCGGACGGAACGTGAGACGCCCGGCCGGCTCCGGCACCGGCGTGCCGGGCTTCCACTCCAGGCGCAGCCGCTCGACGAAGAGCTTGGCGCCGAGGCGTTCCAGCACGCCCATCCGCTCCTCGACGCCGCGGCGGACCTCGGGCTGCTCGCGCCAGTCGCCCGGGACGTACCGCAGGTAGTCGGGCGGAGTGTCGCCCGGAGCGACCACCGTGGACAGTGCCGTCCGGACGAGCTCGACGGCGTCGCCGGGGTCACCGTCGAGGTCGAGGATGTCCATCAGGAACGGGTGCTCCGCGCCGGGGCGAGACCACCAGGCGGCCCGGGCGACGACGCGCTCGCCGCGCAGGGCGAGCCACAGCCACCGCGGGTGGCGGCGGCCGGCTTCCAGGTCCTCGGCCAGCTCGCCGTTGAGGACGTACGGGAAGGTGGTGAACAGGTCCAGCTCGTCGGGCCCGGTGATCGGGCGCAGGGTCAGGTCGTGGTGGTGCAGGGTCAAGGCATTCTCGTCTCTGGAGACGCCCTGTCCCGCCGGGATCAGCTCGGCTGGTGGCCCCGGGAGGACGTGGGCGCGATGTGCGTGGCGTACATGGCTCAGCCCTCCTTCCTTCGTCGGTCCGGCCGCCAGTTCTATCCGCCGCCCGGCCCGGCCGCAACCGATTAACTCGATAGGGTCGGGACATGGACCTGCCGGCCCGCGCCGCCGAGCTGATCGCCGTGCCCTCCACCGCGGACCGGCCCGAGGCACTGCACCACGCGCTGGAGCTCGTGCTCGACGTCGTCGGGCCCGGCTTCACGGTGGAGCGCTTCACCTCGCGGGGCAAGCCCAGCGCCCTGGTGCACGTGCCCGGGCCGCGTCCCGACTTCCGGGTGCTGCTCAACGCCCACCTCGACGTCGTGCCCGCCGAGAGCTATGCGGCCCGGCGGGACGGCGACCGGCTCTACGGCCGCGGCGCGCAGGACATGAAGGTGGCCGCCCTGGTGCTGGCCGAGGTGTTCCGCTCGCTGGCGCCGTCGCTGCCGTACCCGCTGGGTCTGCAACTGGTCACCGACGAGGAGGTCGGCGGCTTCGACGGCACCGCCCACCAGCTCGCCGCCGGCGTCACCGCCGGCTTCGTGCTCATCGGCGAGCAGAGCGGCCTGCGCGTGGTCACCGATTCCAAGGGCATCCTCCAGGTACGGCTGCACGCCACCGGCACCGCGGCCCACGCCGCCTACCCGTGGCTCGGCGACAACGCTCTGCTCACCCTGACCGGTGCGGTCGACGCCGTGCTGCGCCGCTGGCCGGTGCCCCCGGACGAGCAGTGGCGCACGACGGTCAACGTGGCCCGGATCGAGACCACGAACCGCGCCGTCAACCAGGTGCCGGCCGAGGCCACCGCCTGGCTCGACATCCGGTTTCCGCCGCAGGACACCGACCTCGCCGGCCGCACGGGTGACGAGATCGCCGCACTGCTGCGGTCCGTCAGCGGTGTGCCGGTCACCGTGGACAGCCTCGGTGCGCCGCACCACGCTGACCCGCACAGCCGCGAGGTCACCCTGCTGCGGGCGGCGGCGAGCTCGGCCGGCTACCCGGGAGAGCTGCTGCGCAAGCACGGCGCCGCCGACGGCCGGTTCTACTCCGCCCGCGGCATCGACGCGGTGATCTTCGGCCCCGGCGGCGACGGCCAGCACGGCCCCGCCGAGTACGCCGACCTGCGCTCGGTGGGCCCGTACCGGAAGGCGCTGGTCACGTTCCTGACCGAGCTGGCCCGGGACCCGGCACCAGCGGGACCTCGGGATCCGGCCGCAGGGTGACCTTGACGGCGCGGGCCCGGGCCGCGGCCGACGCGGTCCGCAGCGCGAGCCGCCAGTCGTCCAGGGCGAAGGTGTGCGTCACCAGCGCGTCCACCGGGAAGGCCGGGTCGGCGAGCCACTCCACCACCTCGGCCATCGTCGTCCGCCCGGCCAGGGCCGGCTCCGGACCCGAGTTCACGGTGCCCTGCACGGTGAGCTGACGGTTCCAGACCAGCGACCAGTCGACCCGCTGCCGGCCGGCCCCGCCCACCAGCACCAGCACGCCGGTCGGCCGCAGCAGGTGCAGGGCGAGGTCGATCGTCCCGGTGCGGCCCACACAGTCGAACACCACGTCCACGCCCTGCTCCAGGATCGGGGTCCGGGTCAGCCGCGGCCGGACGACGCGGCCGCCGTGCACGCGGGCGAGGGAATCGATCACCTGAGGTCCCGGCTCCAGCGCCCGGCTGGCTCCCGTGCGCACCGCCGCCGCCCGGCTGAACTCACCCGGGCCGACCACGGTGATGTCCAGATCCGGGTGCAGCCGGCGCAGGGCCGCCGTGACCAGCAGGCCGATGGTCCCCGGGCCGATGACCACCGCGCGGTCGCCGCGGCGCTGCCAGTGCAGCGCCGCGTGCAGGGCGACGGACGCGGGCTCGGCCAGAACCGCACGGTACGACGGCAGCGCCCCGACCCGATGCAGCTGACTCTCGTGCGCGGCGACGTACTCGCCCCAGCCCCCGCCCAGCGCCGCGTCGAAGCCCTGGGTGGGTGACCGGCAGCCGGACACACCGGGCTCATCGAAGCGTTCGCACACGTACGGGAAGCCCTCCCGGCACGACCGGCACAGCGCGAAACCGCGGTGCACGCAGGACAGCACCGGGTCCACGACGACCCGGTCACCCGCCGACACCGCCGTGACCCCCGGCCCGGCCGCATCGACCACGGCGACGATCTCGTGCCCGAGGATCTGCCGGCGCGCGGTGTAGTAGGCGCTGAGCACCAGCGACGACTTGGCGTGCGCGACGGCCGTGTCGCTGCCGCAGATGCCGGACAGCTCCGGGCGCAGCAGCACCCAGCCGGGGGCGCGGGGCAGCACCGGCACCGGCAGGTCCTTGCGCAGGCTGAGCAGGCCGGCCGCACCCCGGCCGGCGTCACCGCCGAGGCGTCCGGGCAGCGCCCCGGCCGCCGCGGTGGCCAGATACCGGGGGATCGACAGCTCCGCCAGAACGGCTCGCATGGTATTCCCTCCGGGGGCGGTCAGGCCGGCGTGGTGACCTGGGCGACGATCTCCGCGGTCGGCGCGAGCACGACACCGATTCCCGCGATCTCCCGGAAGCTCTGCTCGGTGGCCTGGGAGATGGCGTCGGTGGCCAGCACGACCCGGTAGTCGCGCTCGCTGGCCTCGATCATGCTGGCCCGCGGGCAGTTGGGCAGGTTGCAGCCGGCGAAGACCACGGTGTCGATGCCGCGCTCGCGCAGCAGCTCGTCCAGCGGGGTGCGGTAGAACGCGCCCCAGCGCGGCTTGAACAGGGCGTACTCGTCGGGGCCGAGCTCCTGCGCCCGCCCGTCGAGCAGCAGCTTGTCGTCCAGGTCGGGGGCGTCGCCGGGCAGCAGGCCGGGCGCGAGCAGCCGGCCGTCGGTGCCGGGCCGGGCGAGCCGGCCGCCGCCGTCGATGAGTGTGCGCCGCACCCGGTCGACGTCGTCACCCTGGTAGAGCCGGACGATGTGGACGATCGGCCGAGGCGCGGCCCGGAAGGCGTCGATCAGCGAGCGCAGCGACGGGATGATCTCCGTGGTGCCGGCCAGCCCGTACGGCCGCCCGGACAGGAAGTCCCGCTGCATGTCGATGGTGACCAGCGCGGACGACTCCCAGTGCGGGGCCAGATGCGGATCGGTCATGCGGACCCTCCGAGGCGGTGGGACGACGCCAGCAGCATATCGGCGCTGTCCGCCACCGCGGTGCCCTCAGTCGCCAGGGGTCCGGAGGATCGTCCGGGGAATGACCGGTGCGGCGTCGGCGGTCAGGGTGAGGACCACCCGGGTCCGGCGCGCGGCGGTGTCGTCCTCCACGAGGTGCCCGTCCGGCTCGACCCGCAGCCCGGCCAGTGGTGCGTCCGCCGGGTGCAGCAGGCCTACGGCGACACCGGCGGCGAGCGGGTCGTGCAGCGGCACCCGCCGCTCACCCAGCACCGGCTCGTAGTAGTCGAAGTAGCCGGTCAGCATCGCGGCCAGCGCCGACGCCAGCGGCGGGCCGGCCGCCAGCGCGGCCCGGTCGGCCTCGTCGAAGCGGTGCCGCATGGTGACGTCGAGCGGCACCACCGTCACCGGCCAGGCCGCGTCGAACACGGCGGTCGCCGCGGCGGGGTCACCGGCGATGTTGGCCTCGGCCCGCCCGGTCACGTTGCCCGGCACCCGGACCGCTCCGCCCATGACGGTGACGTCGCGGACCAGGCCGGGCAGCTCCGGGTCGCGGCGCAGTGCCAGGGCCAGGTTGGTCAGCGGCCCGGTCGCCACGATCCGCAGCTCACCGGCGTGCTCGCGGGCCAGCCCGAGCAGCAGCTCGGCGGCGTCCTCGCCCTGGGGCGGCCGGGTGGCGGCGGGCAGCTCGATCCCGCCGATGCCGTTGCCGCCGTGCACCCGGCCCGCGCCGCCGCCGAAGGTGCCGGCCAGCGGATGGTGCGCGCCGACAGCGACGGGAATGTCGTCGTGGCCGGCCAGGGCGAGCAGGTCCAGGGTGTTGCGGGCGGCCTGGCCGGCGGCCGTGTTGCCGCTGACCGTGCCGATGCCCGCCGGCACGGTCCCGCGCCGGGCGAGCAGCAGGGCGAGGGCCAGGGCATCGTCGACGCCGGTGTCGCAGTCGAGGTAGAGGGGCGCGGTGGTCTTGCCGGTCACCGGTCGGGTCACGGCCTCAGGCTAAGCCGTCCGGGTGCGCGGTGGTTGTCCCCGGGCCGGCCTGGGTACGACCTGCGGCATGACGGACTACGGCATCCATGCCTCGCACGAGCAGATCCCGCCCGCCGAGCTCCTCGCCGCCGTGGTCGCCGCCGAACGCGCCGGTTTCGACGCCGCGATGTGTTCCGACCACTTCTCGCCGTGGAGCGCCCGGCAGGGCCAGTCGGCGTTCGCCTGGTCCTGGCTCGGCGCCGCGCTGCAGGCCACGAACCTGTCCTTCGGCGTGGTCAACGCGCCCGGGCAGCGCTACCACCCGGCGATCATCGCGCAGGCCATCGGCACCCTCGGCGCCATGTATCCGGGCCGGTTCTGGACGGCGCTGGGCAGCGGGGAGTACAGCAACGAGCACATCACCGGCGAGCCGTGGCCCCGCAAGGAGGTCCGGGAGGCCCGGCTGCTGGAGTGCGTCGGCGTCATCCGCGACATGCTCGCGGGCGAGGAGGTCACCCGCGACGGCCTGGTCAAGGTCGACCGGGCCAAGCTGTGGACCCGGCCCGAGACGCCGCCGGCGCTGATCGGCGCGGCCGTCAGCTCCAGGACGGCGGCGTGGTGCGCCGGCTGGGCCGACGGCCTGGTCACCGTGAACGCCCCCGAGGAGCGGCTGCGCGAGATGATCGCGGCGTACCGGGACGCGGGCGGCCGCGGGCCGATCAGCCTGCAGGTGCACCTGAGCTGGGCCCCGACCGAGGCCGAGGCCGAGCGGATCGCCCACGACCAGTGGCGCAGCAACATCTTCCCGCCGCCGGTCTGCTGGGACCTGGAAACCGTGGACCACTTCGACGTGGTCTCGGCGAACGTGACGGTGGAGCAGGTCCGCGAGGTCGTCAACGTCTCGGCCGACCTGGAACGGCACATCGAGTGGCTGCGCGGGTACGCGGCCCTGGGCTTCGACCGGATCTACCTGCACCACGTGGGCCAGGACCTGATGCCGTTCGTGGAGACCTTCGGCGCGAAGGTCCTGCCGGCCCTGCGCTGAGCGTCACCCGCCCGGGAGCACGCGACGGCAGGTCAGTGCCCGGTGGACAGTTCGTTGTAGCAACCGGCGTTCTCCTGGCCGGACAGCTTCTCGATCTCGGCCATGATCTCGTCGGTCGCCGTCCGCCGGGCCCGCGCGGCGTTGCCCGCCGGGGCGGCGAACCGCAGCGGCGCACCGAACCGGACGGTGACCCGGCCGGGCCGCGGGAACCGCGCGCCGACGGGCTGGATCCGGTCGGTGCCGATCACGGCCACCGGGACGACCGGCGCCCCGGAGGCCAGGGCCAGCCACGCCACCCCCGTACGCCCGCGGTAGAGCCGGCCGTCGCGCGACCGGCTGCCCTCGGGATGAATGCCGAACGCCCGGCCGTCCCGGAGCACACCCAGCGCCGTCTCCAGGGCCGCCTGGGCCGCCCGGTGCTCACCGCGCGGCACAGCGACCGCGCCCAGGCCCAGCAGGGTCGAGCCGGTGAGCCGGCCCAGCACGCCCGGCCGGGTGAAGTACTCCGCCTTGGCCAGGAACGCCACCGGCCGGGGCGACACCAGCGGGATCAGGAAGCTGTCCAGGAAGGACAGGTGGTTGGCAGCCAGGATGACCGGGCCTTCGCGCGGTACGTGCTCGCGGCCCTCGACCACCGTCCGGAACGCCAGCCGGGACACCGGGACGAGCAGGGCACGGGTCAGCTGCGGCAGCATGTCACGACTCCACGTACGCGTCGATCGCCGTGCGCAGCAGCGCGTCGGCGTCCTCGGTCTCGACCGTCATCTGCAGGCTGCCCCAGGACCACAGCTGCGCGATGCCGTGCAGGTTGGCCCAGAGGGCGCCGGCGGCCACGGCGGCGTCGTCGCGGCCGGGCCGGGCCCGGGCGACCAGCTCGACCAGGACGGCGAACAGCGGCCGGCTGGCCGCCCGCAGCCCTTCCTGGTTACCGCGCAGCAGCTCGTGCCGGAACATCAGCTCGAACATGCCCCGGTCGGTGCGGGCGAAGTCGAGGTAGAGCCGGCCGAGGGTGAGCAGCCCGGCGCGCGGGTCACGCTGCTCACCGAGGGCCGCGACCTGGTCGGACAGCCGGTCGTAGCCGACCCGGGCCACGGCGGCCAGCAGCTCGCGGTGGGTAGGGAAGTAGCGCCGGGGGGCGCCGTGGGAGACGCCGGCGCGGCGGGCGATCTCGCGCAGGCTCAGCGCGTCGGTGCCCTCGGCGGCGACCAGCTCGACGCCGGTGGCGACGAGACGCGCGCGCAGGTCGTCGGGCATAGACACTGTCTACCAGAGTGCGTAGACAGTGTCTATCACCCGCGACCGTGGCCGGCCGGTCGTGGTCCCGCTGGTGCGGTTGAAGCCGGACGTCCGTGCGGACGCGTGGCCGTCCTCGCCGGCGCCCGCCCATGCCGGGCGGTGATCCTTACGCCGGCGTTGTCCCGTCCGCGACCGGGGGCGCCCATCCCGGCCGGGGGATGAGACAGAACGGGTGCCCGGCCGGGTCGGCGAACACGCCGCGGCCGGGCAGGGCGGTGGCGCCCAGCGCGAGGACGGCGGCGGACGCCGCGGCGACGTCGTCGACCATCACGTCCAGGTGGAGCTGCTGGGGCGTCGCCGGGTCGGGCCAGGTCGGCGCCGGATTGCCGGGGGCCCGCTGGAAGCCGAGCCCGGAGGAGCGGTCGCTGGCGGCCACGACCGCGAAGTCGTCGTCGTGGTAGGTGACGGGCAGGCCCAGCAGCGCGCTGTAGAACGTGGCCAGGGCCAGCGGCTCCGGACAGTCCACGATCACGTGGTGCAGACGGCCGATTCCCATGCATGCCTCCCGAGGTTGTCCTGGACATCATGTCGAGAACGGCCCACCGGCACCGACCCTCCGGTATGACGAAGTTTCTGCTGATCCAGCACCACACCGCGATGGGCACCTGGGCGCCGGCCGACGTACGGCGTCATTTCGACTACCAGCGTGACCTGGACGCCGAGCTCACCGCGGCCGGTGAGCTGGTCGAGGCCCAGGGGTTCGGCGGCCGTTCGCACCAGGTCGCGGGGGAGCGGGGCGTTCTGCCCGAGCTCGCCGGCTACCGGGTCGTGGACGTGGAGTCCGAGGAACGGGCGCTGGAGATCGCGGCCCGGGCGTCGGCCGCGCCGGGGCCGGGCGGCGCACCACTGGGTCAGCGGATCGACGTACGGCAGTTGCTGACGCCGTGAGAGCGCTTTCTCGCCGTAACCGGTTCCGGAGGGCGGAACATGCGTGCCCGTATCGGAAAGCGCTCTCCCTCCATCGAACCTTTCGTCATCCTTAAGTCCGTCGATTCGTCCTTGACCGCGTCCCGTTCGTCACGGTTGAGTTCGGCACTGTTAAGTCACCTTCCGGTTCCCCGTTCCCCCATCCGGAGTCCGCAGTGCCTCACTTCCCCCGCCGGCTGCTGCTCGCCGCCGGCACCGTGCTCGTCGCCCTCGCGGCCACGGCCGGCGTCCGCTTCGTGGCGAACGCGGACACGGCCCCCGCCCCGGCCGGTATCACGGCCGCCGCCACGTTCGCCCACCCCGGCGTGCTGCTCAGCCGCGCCCAGCTCGACTTCGTCAAGGCCAAGGTCGCCGCCAAGGCCCAGCCCTGGACCAGCGCCTACAACCAGATGGCCGCGAGCCGGTACGCCTCGCTGTCGCGGACGCCGAAGCCCCGCGCGACCGTCGAGTGCGGCTCCCACTCCAACCCGAACAACGGCTGCACCGACGAGCGCGAGGACGCGATCGCCGCGTACACCGACGCGCTCACCTGGTACATCACCGGGAACACCGCGTACGCGGCCAAGGCCATCGCGCTGATGGACGCCTGGTCGGCCACGCTCAGGACACACACCAACAGCAACGGGCCGCTGCAGACGGCCTGGGCCGGTTCGGTGTGGCCCCGGGCCGCGGAGATCATCAAGCACGCGTACGGGAACTGGCCCGACCAGGCCCGCTTCGCCACCATGCTCCGCACTGTCTACCTGCCGGTGGTTCTCGCCGGCAGCGCGAGCAACGGCAACTGGGAGCTGTCGATGATGGAGGCGGCCGTCGGCATCGCCGTCCACCTCGACGACCGGGCGAGCTACGACCGGGCCGTCGCCCGCTTCAAGCTGCGCGCCGCCGCCTACATCTACGTCAGCGCCGACGGCGCCCAGCCGAAGTACCCGCCGGCCGGCGGCATCGACACCCGGGCCGAGCTGATCAGCTACTGGCAGGGTCAGAGCACCTTCGTCGACGGGCTCTCCCAGGAGACCTGCCGCGACTTCGTGCACACCGGCTACGGCATCTCCGCCATCGCGCACGTCGCCGAGACCACCCGCATCCAGGGCGGCGACCTCTACCCCGAGCTGCAGGACCGGCTGCGGCACGCGCTCGGGCTGCACACCAAGGTCGAGAACGGGACCGCCGTGCCCGCGTCGATCTGCGGCGGCTCGGTGACCAGGGGCCTCGGCCCGATCAGCGAGGTCGCCTACAACGCCCTGCACAACCGGCTCGGCATCGCGATGGCCAACACCGGCACCTACACCGAGGCCCGGCGCCCGCAGGGCAGCAACAACCTGTTCGTGGCGTGGGAGACGCTCACCCACGCCGGCAACCCCGCCTGATCCCCGAAGACCGAATCCCCGAAGGAAGCCGATGCCCCCCATCCCCCGCAAGCGACGGCGTGTCCTGGCCGTCTCCGTCACCGCCCTGGTCGTCGGCGTGCTCGGCGTCGCCGGCGTCACCAACGCCCTGGCCGCCACCACCGGTTCCGTGGTGAGCAGCGCCAACGGCAAGTGCCTGGACGTCACCAACGGCTCCACCGCCAACGGCAACCTGCCGCAGATGTGGTCCTGCGCGAGCGGGCCGAACCAGACCTGGACCTACGGCGACGACAAGTCGCTCAAGGGCCTCGGCAAGTGCCTGGACGTGGCCGGCGGCGCCACCACCGACGGCGCGGTCGTGCACATGTGGGACTGCTTCGCCGGGCTGACCAGCCAGCAGTGGACGTACACGGCCGGACGGGACCTGGTCAACGTCAAGGCCGGCAAGTGCCTCGATATCAAGGACAACAACCTCGCCGACGGCGCGAAGCTCCAGCTGTGGACCTGCGGCGGCGGCGCCAACCAGAAGTGGACGGTCAACGGTGCCTCGACGCCCCCGACCACCCCGCCGGTGACCCCGACCACGGTCCCGCCGGGCAGCGGCAACCCCGACCTGGGCCCGAACGTGACGATCTTCGACCCGTCGATGTCGCCGGCGACCATCCAGAACCGCCTGACCACCGTCTTCAACCAGCAGGTCCGCAACCAGTTCGGCAACGCCCGCTACGCGCTGCTGTTCAAGCCCGGGTCGTACAACGTCGACGCCAACGTCGGCTTCTTCACCCAGGTCGCCGGGCTGGGCCTGACGCCGGACGCGGTGAACATCAACGGCGCGGTGCACGCGGAGGCGGACTGGTGGCCGGACGGCTCGCAGAACGCCACCCAGAACTTCTGGCGCTCGGCCGAGGGCCTGTCGGTGACCCCGAACGGCGGCCTCGACCGCTGGGCCGTGTCGCAGGCGGCGCCGTACCGCCGGATGCACGTCCGCGGCAACCTGGCGCTCTCCGACGGCGGCTGGTCGTCCGGCGGCTTCATGGCCGACACCAGGATCGACGGGCAGATCCAGTCCGGCTCGCAGCAACAGTGGATCACCCGCAACTCGCAGATGGGCAGCTGGAGCGGCTCCAACTGGAACCAGGTCTTCGTCGGTGCCCAGGGCGCCCCGGCCAACAGCTTCCCGACGCCGCCGTACACCACGGTCGGCCAGACGCCGGTGATCGCGGAGAAGCCGTACCTGTACGTCGACTCGGCGGGCGCGTACCAGGTGTTCGTCCCCGCGCTGCGCAGCAACTCGGCCGGCACCACGTGGGCCAACGGCAACCCGGCCGGCCGGTCGCTGCCGATCGGCACCTTCTTCGTCGTCAAGCCCGGTGAGACGGCGGCGAACATCAACGCGGCCCTCGCCTCCGGCAAGAACCTGCTGGTCACCCCGGGTGTCTACAACCTGAACCAGACCATCAACGTCACCCGGCCCGACACGGTCGTGCTCGGGCTGGGCCTGGCCACCTTCGTCCCGCAGAACGGCATCACCGCGATGACCGTGGCCGACGTGGACGGCGTACGGGTCGCCGGGGTGCTCTTCGACGCCGGTACGACCAACTCGCCGGTGCTGATGGAGGTCGGGCCGACCGGCTCCTCGGCGAGCCACGCGGCCAACCCGACCGTGCTGTCCGACGTGTTCTTCCGCATCGGCGGCGCGATCGCCGGCAAGGCCTCGGTCAGCCTGCGGATCAACAGCGACCACGTGATCGGTGACCACGCCTGGATCTGGCGCGCCGACCACAGCGACAACGGCACCCACGGCTGGACCGTCAACCCGGCCGCCAACGGCCTGATCGTCAACGGCGACAACGTGACGTTCTACGGCCTGTTCGTCGAGCACTACCAGCAGTACCAGACCATCTGGAACGGCGACAACGGGCGCACGTACTTCTACCAGAACGAGATGCCGTACGACCCGCCGAACCAGGCCGCCTACATGAACGGCTCGACGCAGGGCTGGGCGGCGTACAAGGTGGCCGACTCGGTGACCAACCACGAGGCGTGGGGCCTGGGGTCGTACGCGTTCTTCAACGTCAATCCCAGCGTGGTCAACGCCCGCGCCTTCGAGGTGCCGGTGAAGCCGGGCATCAAGTTCCACAACATGGTGACCGTCTCGCTGGGCGGCACCGGCACGATCGCCCACGTCATCAACAACACGGGCGCCGCGGTCAACAGCGGTCACCAGGTGACCAACCTGGTCAGCGGCCCCTGATCCCCGTTCGCACGTCGCGACGGCCCGCCGGACTTCCGGCGGGCCGTCTGCCTTTCGGTCAGCGGGCGTTGTAGCGCTTGCGGGCCCAGAGATAGCCGGCCAGGGCGATGGCGGCGCACCACGCGGTGGCCCACCAGATCGAGTCGCCGGCCGGACCGCCGGTCAGCAGGGCCCGGATCGTCTCCATGATCGGGGTGAAGGGCTGGTACTCGGCGAACTGCCGCAGCCCGCCGGGCATCGAGTCGGTCGGGACGAAACCGCTGCCGATGAACGGCAGCAGGGTCAGCAGCAGCGGCGTGTTGCTCGCCTCCTCCACGGTCCTGGCCACCAGCCCCAGCGCGGTGGCCAGCCAGGTGATGGCGAACGAGGTCATCGTCAGCACCCCGAGCACACCCAGCCAGGCCACCGGTCCGGCGCTGGGCCGGAAGCCGATCGCGAGCGCCACGGCCAGCACGATGACCAGGCTGACCAGCGTCTGGATCATGCTGCCGACCACGTGCCCGGTCAGCACCGACACCCGGGCGATGGCCATGGTGCGGAACCGGGCCACGATGCCCTCGGTCATGTCGGTGGCGACCGAGACCGCGGTGCCGGCCGCTGCCCCGCCGACGGTCATCAGCAGGATGCCCGGCACCACGTACGCCAGGTATTCGGTGCGGCCGCCGCCCAGGCCGGCGCCGAGCGTGCCGCCGAAGACGAAGACGAACAGCAGCAGGAAGATCACCGGCATCCCGGCCAGGTAGAAGATCATCGCCGGATAGCGCCGCATGTGCCGCAGATTGCGCCGCAGCATGGTGTTCGAGTCGCGGACGGCGAGGCTCAGGGTGGTCATCGCACGGGCTCCTTCGCGGTCAGGGCCAGGAAGACGTCGTCCAGGTCGGGCGTGTGCACGGTGAGGCTCTCCACCTCGGCGCCGGCCTCGTCCAGGGCGGTCAGCAGGGCCCGCAGCGTGCGCACGCTGCCGTCCCCGGGCACCTGGATGGTGAGCTGGGCGGAGTCGACGTCGGCGGGGCCGAGGGCCACCGCCGCCGCCCGCAGCGCCGGTCCGTCGGCGAAGCGCAGGGTGATGTGCTCGCCCGGCACCAGCCGTTTGAGCTCGTCGGCCGTGCCCTCGGCGACCAGCCGCCCGCCGTCGAGCACCGCGATCCGGTCGGCGAGCTGATCCGCCTCCTCCAGGTACTGGGTGGTCAGGAAGATCGTCACGCCGTCGGCCACCAGCCGCCGGACGGTCTGCCACATCGCCTGCCGGCTGCGCGGGTCCAGCCCGGCGGTCGGTTCGTCGAGGAACACCAGCCGCGGCTCACCGACCAGGCCCATCGCGATGTCCAGCCGCCGCCGCATGCCCCCCGAGTACGACGACGCCTGCTTGCCGGCCGCGTCGGTCAGGTCGAACTGCTCCAGCAGCTCGTCCGCCCGGCGCCGGCCCCGGGCCCGGCCCAGGTGGTGCAGGTCGGCCATGAGGATGAGGTTCTCCCGGCCGGTGAGCAGCCCGTCGACGGCGGCGAACTGACCGGTGACCCCGATCGCCGCCCGGACCGCGTCCGGCTCGGTCGCCGGGTCGTGGCCGGCCACCCGGATCTCGCCGGCGTCGGCGTCGATCAGCGTGGAGAGGATCTGCACGGTGGTGGTCTTGCCCGCGCCGTTCGGGCCCAGCAGGGCGAAGATCGAGCCTGCCGGGACGTGCAGGTCGATGCCGTCCAGAACGGTGTGGTCGCCGTACGCCTTGCGCAGGCCGGTCACGGTGATCACCGGAGCGCCCCGGTGTCGCCGCGGCGCACGACGATGTCGCCGAAGGAGGTGCGGGCGCGCACCTGCACGTTGTCCTCGCCGGGCTCCGGGGCACCGGTGCCGTCGAGGTGGTTGAGCACCTTGCCGAACTGGGTGTGCAGGTCGAGGTACGCGGCCGTGCCCGCGGCGATGCCGACCTCCAGCTCACCCATCGAGCTGCGGACCGCGACCGTGCCGCGGCGCACCGCGCCGATCCGGATGCTGCCGTTGGCGGTCGCGGCGTCGACCGAGCCGCCCACCTGCCCAGCGACGACACCACCGTTGGCCATCTTCGCCGTCAGATCGCCGCCGACGGAGTCCACCTGGGTGTCGCCGTTGGAGTTCTTGAGCACCGCGGCCCCGCTGACCGTGCCGATCCGGATCGTCCCGCTGCCGGTCGTGGCGCGGGCGGCGCCGGTCACCGAGCGGGCGACGACGGAGCCGGCGCTGGTGGTGACCTCCAGCGGTCCGGTGTGCTGCAGCTCCACGTCGCCGGCGGCGGTGCGGACCGCGGTCTCGCCGAGCGTGCCGGTGCAGTGGAACGAGCCGAGGGCCGCGTCGGCGCGCAGCTGCGAGCCGGTGGGCAGGGCGATCTCGATGTCGATCGACCCGCTGCGGCGCAGGATCCCCAGGGTCTTGAGCGTCTTCGGGGTCTTGACCTGCAGTTGCCCGTCGGCGAAGTGGATCTGGGTCTGCTCGGCGGCGCGCAGGTCGGCGGGGGCGGAGGGGTCGGTGGGGCGGACCTCGACGACGGTGTCCGCGCGGTCGGTGGCGGTGACCCGCACGTCGGCGACGAGCAGCTCGAACGTCGCCCGGATCGGCGCGGGGGTGTCGAAGGTGGGCATGTCCTGGTCCTTTCGCGGAGGGGAGACGGGCACGGTCAGCGGGCCCAGCCGGTGTAGCGCTGCCCGCCGAGCGGGGCGCGGGACGTGCGCGGCCGGTCACCGGCCTGCACGGCGGCGGTGCTGGCCCGGACCAGCCAGGCGTTGACCGAGAGGCCCTCGCGGCCGGCCGCCTCCTCGATCCGGGTCTTGAGCTGGTCCGGCAGCCGGAAGTTGATCCGCGACACGGCACCGTCGTCGGGGATGTCGGCGGCCTCGACCGGCTCGGGTGCCGTCGTCTCCACCGGGTGCTCGGCCGGCGGTGGCGTCACGACGAAACCGGGGGAGCCGCCGCGCAGCCGCAGCTCGACCGAGCCCGGCGCGAGGTCGCGGGTGATCTCGTCCGCCGCGGCGGACAGGGCATCGAGCAGGGCGAGCCGGAAGGCCGACTCCATCGGCGCGGTCAGCCGCTCGGCCAGCTCGCGGGCATCGGAGCCGCCCAGCTCGGCGGCGCCGACGAGCTCCTCGCGGAGCCGGGCGACATATGACGTGAGGTCCATGACGCCATCATGGCATCGCGATGGCGCCATGTAAAGCCATTTTGGTGCCATGCGGCGCCACGCGTGTTGCGTCGTTTCCTGCGTCGTTTGCGATCGGTTCGGGTCGGGTAGGGATGCGGCCGTGCTTGAAGTCGCTGATCTCCCGCTACCCGGGTCCGGCCGAACCCTGGAACGGTTCGAGCGGTTCGCGGCCATCGCCCGCCGTGATCCGGTCACCGCCCGGCTGTGTGAGGGTCATGCCGACGCCACCGCCATCCGCGCCGAGCTCGGTGACCCCGGCCCGCCCGCCCCGGACGAGAGCTGGGGTGTCTGGGCCGCCGCGCCGGCCTCGGTGATCGCCCGCGAGAAGGACGGCGAGTGGACGCTGAGCGGCGACCGCCCGTGGTGCTCCGGCGCCGGCACCTGTACCCATGCCCTGGTCACCGCGACCGCGCCGGACGGGATCCGGCTGTTCGCCGTGGCGAACCGCGCGCCCTGGGCGGTGCCGCTCGACGGGACGTGGCCCGCGGTCGGGATGGCCGGCAGTGACAGCCGTACCGTCCGCTTCACCGACGCCCCGGCCCGGCCGGTCGGTGGCCCCGGCTCCTATGTCGGCCGGCCCGGCTTCTGGCACGGCGGTGTCGGCGTCGCCGCCTGCTGGTACGGCGGCGCCACCGGCGTCGCGGACACTCTTCTGCACCGGGCGCGCGGCCCGCACGCCCTGGCCCACCTCGGCGCCGTCGACGTGCAGTTGCGCTCGGCTCGGGCTGTGCTGCGCGAGGCCGCCGCCCGGATCGACGCCGAGCCGGCCGCGGACGCCGAGCAGCTCGCCGTGCGGGTCCGGTGCACCGTCGAGTCGGCGGCGTCGGAGGTCATCGACCGGGTCGGCCGCGCGCTGGGCGCCGGGCCGCTGGGCCACGACGAGGCCCACGCCCGCCGGGTGAGCGACCTGACCGTGTATCTGCGGCAGAGCCACGCCGAAGCCGACCTCGCCCATCTCGGCGCACTGCTGAAGGAGGAACCACCCGCATGGTGACCGTGATCGAGGGTGCCGGCACGGACGACACCCGCTGGCGTTCCTGGCCGGCCGTCGCCGGCTGGCCGGCGCTGACCGCCGACCCGCCCGGCCCGCCGCTGGTGGTCGCCCCGCATCCCGACGACGAGGTGCTCGGGGTCGGTGGCCTGCTGGCGCTGCTCGGCGACGCCGAGGTGGTCGCGGTGACCGACGGCGAGGCCTCCCACCCCGGCTCCACAGTGCACACCCGGGCCGAGCTCGCGGCCCTGCGCCGCGAGGAGACCGCCGAGGCGCTGCGCCGGCTCGGTCTCGGCCGGACCCCGGTGGTGCACCTGGGCCAGCCGGACGGCGGCATCGACGAGGACGCCCTGACCGCTGCCCTGACCGCACGGCTCGCGCCCGGCCGCTGGTGCCTGGCCACCTGGCGCGGCGACGGGCACCCCGACCACGAGAGTGTCGGCCGGGCCGCCGCGGCCGCCTGCGCCGCCACCGGGGCCCGGCTGCTGGAGTATCCGATCTGGACCTGGCACTGGGCGCAGCCCGGCGACGACCGGGTGCCCTGGGACCGGGCCCGGCGCCTCGATCTGCCGAGCGCCGCGCGCCACGCCAAGGAGGCGGCGATCCAGGCGTTCCCGAGCCAGATCGCCGACCTGGGGCCGGAGCCCGCCGACGCGGCCATCCTGCCGCCGCACGTGCTGGCCCGCTTCCGCCGGCCGTTCGAGGTGGTGTTCGCGTGAGCACGCCCCTGGGCTACTTCGAGCAGATGTACGCCGACAGCCCCGACCCGTGGGACTTCGAGTCGCGCTGGTACGACAACCGCAAGCACCAGCTCACCGTGGCCGCGCTGCCCCGCGCCCGCTACCGTTCCGCGTTCGAACCGGGCTGCTCGACCGGCACGCTGACCGCCCGGCTGGCCCCACGCTGCGCCGCCCTGCTCGCCGTGGACGCGGTCGAGTCCGCGGTGGCCACCACCGCCCGCCGGCTGGCCTCCCAGCCCCACGTGACCGTCGCCCGGGCCCGGATGCCCTACGACTGGCCCCGGCAGACCTTCGACCTGATCGTGCTCTCCGAGCTCGGCTACTACTTCGACGACACCGACCTGGACGCGCTCATCGCGCAGAGCGTCGCCGCGCTGGAGCCCGGCGGCGACCTGGTCGCGGTGCACTGGCGGCGGCCGGTCGCCGAGCACGCCCGGCCCGGTGAGGAGGTCCACGCCCGGCTCGACGCCACCCCGGGCCTGGAGCTGACGGCGCAGCACATCGAGGCCGACTTCCTCCTGGAGGTCTACGCGCGTACGCCGCCGGCGGCCCGGTCGGTCGCCGAGCGCGAGGGTCTGTGCTGAGCCGGATCGCCGTCGTCGTGCCCGCCCACGACGAGCAGGAGCTGCTCCCGCACTGTCTGGCCGCGCTGCGGGTCGCCGTCGCCGGCAGCGCCCTCGCGGTCGAGGTGATCGTCGTGGCCGATGACTGTGCCGACGCCACGGCGCAGGTCGCGGCCGCGGCGGGGGCCGCGGTGGTGCGGGTGACCGCGGGAAACGTGGGGCAGGCCCGCGCGGCCGGGATGGCGTACGCGCTGCGGCACGGCACCGCGGGGCTGTGGCTGGCCACCACGGACGCCGACAGCCGGGTCGGGCCGGGCTGGCTGGAGTGGCACGCCCGGCACGCGGCGCGCGGCACCGAGGTGCTCGTCGGCACGGTCGAGGTGCCCGACTGGTCCCCGTGGCCGGTCGCCGTGCGGCACGCCTACGAGCAGCGTTACCGGGCGGCGCTCACCGTGTCCGGCCACCGGCACGTGCACGGGGCCAACCTCGGGTGCGGCGCGGCGGCGTACGCGGGCCTGGGCGGTTTCGCCGGAGTCCGGCACGACGAGGACCGTGACCTGGTCACGCGGGCCACGACGGCCGGGTTGCGGGTCGTCTACGACACCGCGAGCCCGGTGCTCACCAGCGCCCGCCGCAGTGCCCGGGCGCCCGCGGGCTTCGCCGCTCACCTGGCCTCAGTCTCCGACGAGGTGTCAGCGCGCGGACGCGGCGCGGACCACGCCGCGGTGGCGCCGGGCGTCGCGGATCACCGGCACGGCCCACACCGCCAGGACGGCCAGGGCCAGCCCCGCGGTACGCGCGTCCCAGCTGCCGTGCAGCACCAGGGCCAGCAGGTACGCACACGCGACGAACGTGCGGAAGAAGGGGGCGTTACGCACGACGGGAGATCCTCTCACGAGCAGTACAGGCGGGGATCGGCCGCGGGCAGCACAGGTGGCCGGCCCTCGGCGGACGGGGTGGACTCGTACGCCAGCCCGTTTGCCCACCGGCCGGCCGCGGCGTCCTCGCCGTCGGAGAAGCTCAGATAGGTACGGGCGTACGCGTCGTCGGGTACGGCATCGGGGAATGCCTCGGGTACCGGCATGTGCTCGATGCCGTCCTCACGCAGTTCCTCGATGGCGGCCAGCCACACGTTCTGGTGCATGGTGTCGCGGGCGAGCAGGTAGCGCAGCATCTGCTTGACCCCGGTGTCGCCGGTCATGTGGAACAGCCGGGCCAGCTGCAGCCGGCTCTGCGCCTCGGCGCTCACGTTGAGGTGGAAGTCGGCGAGCAGGCTGCCGCTGGCGGTCACGTAGGAGCCGCTCCACGGGACCCCGTTGCTGTCGGCCAGCAGCGGCCCGGACCCGGCCTGCACGAGGTGGGCGGAGTAGATCTCGGCGCACTGGGCCGGATTGTCCTCGTTCTCGTCGGCGGTGAGCGGCGCGTCCTGCAACAGCCGGGTGATCATGGTGCTCAGCATCTCCACGTGGGCCAGTTCCTCGGTGCCCATGTCGAGCAGCAGGTCGCGGTATTTGCCCGGCAGCCGGCAGGTCCAGCCCTGCAGCAGGTACTGGTTGGCGACGGTGAGCGCCCCCCACCGGCCCCCGAGGGCGTCCTGCAGGCGCCGTGCGAAGGCGGCGTCCGGGCCGTCCGGCCGGGCCTCGAACCGCAGTTGCTTGACGTGGTTGAACACGACTTCACCATGCCCGTCCGGGAGTCCTCTCCAGGCCAGCGGGTGGCCCGATCGGGTCAACGTCGGCGGCGCGGCAGGGTGACCTCCAGGGCCACCCCGCGCGGGGACAGGGCCCGCGCCCGCAGCCTCCCGCCCTGAGCGTCGATCAAGTGGCGGACGACCCACAGGCCCAGGCCTTTCGTGCCCGCCGGAGGCGTGCGCCGGTGCAGCGCGTGCCGCAGGTCCTCGGTCAGCCCGCCCTGGTCGGCCACCGTCAGCCTCAGCCGGCGCCGCCGGACCGAGGCGACCAGCCGGATCTCGCCGGGGGAGTAGCGGGCGGCGTTCGACAGCAGGTTCAGCAGGATCTGCCGGGTGTGCCGGCCGGAGACCAGGCAGCGGCCCGCGCCGGCACTGACCGACACGGCGAGCCGGTCGGTGGGCACGGTCGCGGCGACGACCGGCAGGACGCGGTGCAGCGGTACGGCGGTGTCGGCCGGCTCGGCCAGTCCGGCCGCGGCGGCGGCTGCCTGCTTCAGCACCGCCTCGGCGTGGGACGCGTGTTCACCGGCGAGCCGGGCGAGCTCGCCGCGGCGCACCTCCGACGGCTGCGACTCCAGCGCGCGCACCAGCGAGGTCAGCGTGGCCACCGGCGGGCGCAGCTCGTGGCAGACGCTGCGCAGCAGCAGGAGCGACGGGTCGGGCCGTGGCGTTCGCCTCAGACGCATGACCGGCCCTCCGACGGGCATACGCGCCTCATGCAGAAGGACATTCGCGTCATAGTCGTCGATGACCATCCTCTGTTCGTCCGGGGTCTGGAACTGCTGCTGCCCGAGGTCAGCGACGGCCGGGCCGAGGTGGTGGCGGCCACCGGGGACGCCGCGGCGGCGGCCGGCCTGGTCCGGCGTACGGTGCCCGACCTGGTCCTGGTCGATCTGCACATGCCGCCGCCGGGCGGGGTCCGGGCGATCGCCGCCATCCGGCGGTCCAGCCCGCGGGTGCGGATCGTCGCGATGTCCGGCGACGAGGACCCGGCTCCGGCGCTGGAGGCGCTCCGGGCCGGCGCCGAGGGCTTCCTGCCGAAGGCCAGTGAGGTCGCCGACGTGCTGCAGCCCCTGCTGTCCATTCTCGACGGCTGGGCGGTGCTGCCGGCCGAACTGCTCGGCGCGCTGCTCGGCCCGGGCCGCGGGAGCCGGCCCGCGCCGGTGGACCTGGACGCGCCGGAGCGGCAGCTGCTGCAGCTCATCGCGGCCGGCGCGACGACCACGGAGATCGCTCTGCAGTTGCACGTCTCGGAGCGGACCGTGAAGCGGTTGACGGCGACCCTGCTGCGCAAGCTGCGGGTGTCGAGCCGCACCGAGGCGGCGGCGCTGGCCGGCAGCGCCGGCATCCTCTGACGCACTGACATGGCGAGCGGTTGCCCGACCGAGTCGTCATGAAACGATGAATGTCCTGATCACCAGGAAGACGTTCAGCGCGACGATCAGGGCCGCGACGACCGCCGCCACGACGGTGGTCGACGGCCGGTTGACGTGCTCGCCGAGGATGTCGCGGCGCCGGGTCAGCCAGACCAGCGGGATCAGCGCGAACGGCACCCCGAAGCTCAGCACCACCTGCGACCAGACCAGCGCCGCGGTCGGGTCGACGCCGAGCACCAGCACCACCAGCGCGGGGGCCATGGTCAGCGCCCGGCGCAGGACCAGCGGGATGCTGCGGCCGATGAAGCCCTGCATGACCACCTGACCGGCGTACGTGCCGACGCTGGACGAGGCGAGACCCGAGGCGAGCAGGGCCAGCGCGAAGGCCAGCGCGGCGTACTGGTCGAGGCTGAGCCCGAGCCCGGCGTGGATGCCCTCGAGGGTGTCGGTGCCGGGGATGCCGGAGCCGAAGAACAGCCGCGCCGCGATCACCAGCATCGCCAGGTTCACCAGACCCGCCAGGCCCAGGGCCACCAGCGTGTCGACGCGCTGGTAGCGCAGCGCCTGCCGGAGCTGCCCCGGCCCGGTGGTGGCCGCGGCCGAACGGGTCTTGGTCAGCGCCGAGTGCAGGTAGATCACGTGCGGCATCACCGTGGCGCCCAGGATGCCGGTGGCCAGCAGCAGGCTGTCGACACCGGCGAAGGACGGCACCATGCCGCCGGCGACACCGGCCGGATCGGCGCCGGCCCGCCAGGCGTTGTAGAGGAAACCGAGCAGGATCACGCCGAGCAGCCCGGCGATCACCGTCTCGAAGCGCCGTACCCCGCGCTGCTGCAGCCCCAGCAGGGCGAAGGCCACCACGCAGGTGATCAGGCCGCCGATCGGCAGCGGGACCCCGAAGAGCAGGTACAGCGCCAGCGCCCCGCCGATGATCTCCGCCAGGTCGGTCGCCATGGCGACCAGCTCGGCCTGCACCCACAGCCCGCGCGACACCGGCCGGGGCAGGTGCTCCCGGCACAGCTCGGCCAGGTCGCGCCCGGTCACCAGGCCCAGCTTGGCCGACAGCGACTGGATCAGCATGGCCATCAGGTTGGCCGCGACGATCACCCAGACCAGCTGGTAGCCGAAGGTGGCCCCGCCGGTGAAGTTGGTGGCGAAGTTGCCGGGATCGGCGTAGGCGATGGCGGCCACGAACGCGGGGCCGAACCAGGGAGCCACCCGCGCGGCACGCCGGCGCAGCGGGAGCATGAGCTGAGCGGCGGAATCCAGGACGACCATGGCCTGTCACCTTCCCCGTACGGCGGCACAGCCGGGCCAGGCACTGACCCGCCGGGGCCAGAGCGTCGGCCGGTGGCGACCTTGCGGGAGGTGGTGCGGGACTGGACCACGGCGAAGGCGAGCAGCAGCTCGGCCACGTCGCCGCCGTAGTACATCAGCGTGGCCCCGGCCTGCCGGTCCGCGACCGTGGCCGGGACCTGCACATACGCGCCCGCGTAGAGCAACTGTGACAGCGTGGCGTGGGCCGCGATCGCCACCCCGAGCAGCACCAGCCGGGCGGGCACCGACGGCCGGTGCGGGGCCGGGTCCGCGCCCGCGACCACCCACGCGAACAGGGCGCCGGACAGGACGAAGTGGATCGTGACCAGCTGGTGCAGCGCCGGGTCGGTGAGCGTCCGGGCGTACAGCGGGGTCAGGTGGAGGGCGGCCAGGCCGCCCGTGGTCAGCAGCAGCGCGGTGACCGGATGGGCGACGGCCCGGGCCGGGCGGCCGCGCAGCAGCCGGGTCAGGCGCCGGGCCGTCCGGACCGGGAGGGTACGCAGCAGCAGCGTCACCGGCGCCCCCAGCACCAGGCCGAGCGGCGCGACCATGGCCACCAGCAGATGCTGCAACGCGTGCCCGGTGAAGTCGTGCACCGGCAGCACCAGCCCGGCGATCAGGACGGCCGCACCGGTCTGGAACGCGGCACCTCGCCAGGAACTCCAGCCGGCCACCCGCAAGCTCTGCCACTCGTAGCCGAGGGCGATCAGCAGCACCAGGGCGGGAAGCCCGTAACCGGGGGCGTGTCCCGTCACCGGACCGGGACGCGGTCGTCCGCGCCGCGTTGCAGGGCCCAGCCGGCGAGCACCAGCACCGCCCCCAGGGCCAGGAACGCGAGGTCCCACAACAGCCGGCCGGCGCCCTCCCGGACGTGGTGCACGCCCAGGATCTGGTGATCGATGATGCCCTCGACCAGGTTGAACAGGCCCCACCCGGCCAGCATCCAGCCCCACAGCGCGCGCGACGTCCAGGCCGCCCGCCGGTCGCGGGTCACCCGCGAGTAGAGCAGCCCGATCCCGCCGAGCACGAACAGCCACGTCACGACGTGGAAGAGCCCGTCCCACAGGGTGTTCATGCGCAGGCCGTCGACGGTGTTAGGCGAGTAGTAGCGCACGCCGATGCGGTCGGAGTCGGTGCCGGTCAGCAGGTGATGCCACTGCAACAGCTGGTGCAGCAGGATGCCGTCGACGAATCCGCCGAGGCCGATGCCGAGCAGGAGCCCGGGAGCACGCAGGAGTCTGGCCATGCGCTGCGCCTACCCGCGCGGCGGCGGTTCATGTGTGCGCGGCGGGCCACCGGTCGGCCCCGAAGGGCCGGGGGCGGGCCCGGCCGGGCCATCGGGCCGGGTAGCTCAGTCGGCGTGCCGATCCCACCGCTATGGAGGTTCTGATGTTCAAGCACGTCGACTACCTGCAGTTCCAGGCCAAGCCGGAGAAGCCGGACGCCCTGCTCGCGGCGAAGATGCAGGAGCTGGTCGGTGGCCAGTTCGGTGAGATGACCGTGATGATGCAGTACCTGTGGCAGGGCTGGTCCTGCCGGGTGCCGGGCAAGTACAAGGACATGATCATGGACATCGCGACCGAGGAGATCGGTCACGTGGAGATGCTCACGACCATGCTGGCCCGCCTGCTCGAGGGTGCCCCGGCCGAGGCGACCGAGAAGGCCGCCGCCGCCAACCCGCTGCTCGCCGCGGTGCTGGGCGGCCAGAACCCGCAGCACGCGATCGTCAGCGGCGGTGGCGCGCTGCCCCGTGACTCGCAGGGCGTGCCGTGGAACGCCGGTTACATCGCCGCCAGCGGCAACCTGCTCACCGACTTCCGGTCCAACGTGGCCGCCGAGGCGCAGAGCCGGCTCATGACCAGCCGGGTCTACAACATGACCGACGACCGCGGGGTCAAGGACATGCTCCAGTTCAACCTGGCCCGCGACACGTACCACCAGCAGCAGTGGCTGCTCGGCATCGAGAACCTGATCGCCGACGGCCTGGTCGAGGACGAGATCGAGGGCTCGAACCGCGAGGACGAGAAGGAGTTCGCCCGCCGCACGTTCTACAGCTTCGACCCGGCGAGCACCGCCGGTGAGGGCCGCTGGGCGCAGGGCGAGTCGCTGCTCGGCGAGCAGATCGAGTACGTGCCGGACGCGCAGCCGCTGACCGACGACAAGCCGCTCGGACCGGCCCCGGACCCGAAGCTGTACGTCACCTACGACGGCTCGATGGGCAAGGGCAAGCCGGGCACGGGCGCCGGCGCGCACGCCCAGGGTGTCGCCAACGTGGTCAACAAGATCAAGGGAGCGCTCGACTGAGCACCACCGGGAAATCCAAGGAGCCGGGTCGCCACTGAGGCGACCCGGCTCCTTTGTGTCCGGAGGAAACGCCGGCTACCGGCGCACGGACTTGGGGGACAGGGCCAGGCCCAGCCCGATCATGCCGAGGCCGAGGACCAGGTGCAGCCAGTCGTCGGCGGTGTTGACCGGCACGAAGTTGGCCGAGCTGTCCTGGCCCACGATCAGGCCGTACAGCCACAGCACGAGATAGATCGCGCCGCCGGCGATGAGGTACATGCGGGCGCCGGACACCGTCTTGGCCAGCGCGAACGCCGCCGCCCCGAAGAGCAGGTGGACGATGTTGTGCAGGATCGACACCTGGAAGATGCCGAGCAGCTTCGCCTCCGAGTGGTGCCCGGCGAAGCTCATGGTGTCGTAGTTGCTGGTGATGCCCGGGATGAAGCCCAGGATGCCGACGAGCACGAAGACCGCGCCGACGGCGAGCGCGGCGGTCTGGATACGGGTCCGCGTCCGGGAGGCCGCAGAAGAAGTACTGGCCATGATTCACTCCTTTGTCTCAAGGGAACGCCCGGATGCCCCTCCCGAAGCGCGCACAAACGCTGTTTAAGTGGCGCTCTGGCCGGTATTCCCCATCGATGCGAATCAGGAGTAAAGCTCTCGTCACGGCCGGCGCCGTAGCCGCCGGGGCCGTGACGGCGTCCAGGATCATGGCGGCCCGCCGGAACAGGGACCACGAGGCCGGGCGCCGGCACGTCATCACCGTCAACCGCCCGTTCGACGAGGCCGGCACCGGCAGCCTGCCCACCCCGCTCGCCGCCCTCGGCGAGGCTGTCGAGATCCGGCGGCAGCCCGCACCGGGCGGCCGGGGCACCGAGATCTCGGTCCGGGCGCGGTCCGGCAAGGTGTCCGCCGGCGAGATCCGCCGGGCACTGCGCGAGGCCCGCTCGGAACTCGAGGTCGGCTACGTGCTGCTGCCCGGCGGCCCGACCACCCGGCCCACCGTCCTGAACAAGCCGCTGCGTGAGGCCACGGCCCACGGCCGCGAAGGAGGTCTGCTGTGAAGGCACTGCAGTGGCAGGGGGTCAACAAGCTCGCGGTCGGTGACGTGCCCGACCCGCAGCTGCGCAACCCCGGCGACATCATCGTCAAGGTCCGGCGCACCGTCACCTGCGGCTCGGACCTGCACCTGCTCGGCGGCTACATCCCGTTCATGGAGAAGGGCGACGTGCTGGGCCACGAGTTCCTCGGCGAGGTGGTCGAGGTGGGCCCGGAGGTCCGCCGCCACCACGTCGGTGACCGGGTCGTCGTGTCGTCGTTCATCTCCTGCGGCAAGTGCTGGTTCTGCGAGCAGGAGCTCTACTCCCTCTGCGACAACGGCAACACCAATCCGGCGATCACCGAGACGCTGTGGGGCCAGGCGCCCGGCGGCTGTTTCGGCTACTCGCACGCGATGGGCGGCAACCCCGGCAGTCACGCCGAATACATCCGGGTGCCGTTCGCCGACGTCGGCGCCTTCGCGGTGCCCGAGGAGGTGAGCGACGAACGGGCATTGTTCGCCTCGGACGCCGCGGCCACCGGCTGGACGGGCGCCGACCTGGGTGGCGTCAAGCCCGGCGACGTGGTGGCGGTGTGGGGTGCCGGTGGCGTCGGGCAGATGGCGGCCCGGGCCGCGATGCTGCTCGGGGCGGAACGGGTCATCGTCATCGACCGCCTCGACAACCGCCTCCAGCAGGTCGAGAAGTACATCGGCGCGGAGACACTCAACTTCGAACGGACGAACGTCGCTCTGGAACTGCGCGAGCGCAGCGGTGGCCGGGGACCCGACGTCTGCATCGAGGCGGTCGGGATGGAAGCCGCCGGTAAGGGTCCGCAGTACGCGTACGACCAGCTCAAGCAGCAGTTGCGGCTGCAGACCGACCGGCCGGTCGCGGTCCGCGAGGCGGTGCACGCCTGCCGCAAGGGCGGTTCGGTCTTCGTGCTCGGCGTCTACGCCGGCTTCGTCGACAAGTTCCCGCTCGGCGCGCTGATGAACAAGGGCGTGACGATGCGCGGGGCGCAGATGCACGGGCAGCGCTACATCCCGATGCTGCTGGACCGGATGGCCCGCGGCGAGCTGGTCACCGAGCACCTGGCCACCCACGTCATGCCGCTCGACCAGGCCCCCGAGGGCTACCGGATCTTCAAGGACAAGGAGGACAACTGCGTACGGGCCGTTTTCGTGCCCTAGCTGTATCAAACGGGACCTCCCGGTGCTCTCTCTCACCGCGACCACCGGTGCGACACCACGGGAGGAACCGGTATGCAGCACAATCCGAGCCGGCTGGCGGCGCGCGGGCCCGTCGACCCGCGCCACGGCTTTCCGCGCTGGTACAAGGACGCCGCCGGGGTCCGCCTGGAGCTCGCCGTCGATCCGCTCGATCCGCGTACCCCGGCCATGGGCGACCTGCCCGACCCGGCCGCGCCGGTCAGCTTCCCGCGCAACTTCCCGGACGAGGCGTTCTACTTCCTCGCCGAGGCGGAGCTGCCGATCGGCGGCTCCGCCCGGCCGGGCCGGGCCCGGGTCGTGCTGGCCCTGGAGGCCGCCTTCGCCGGCACCGGCGCGGTCGCCGACGGCCAGCAGCAGGTCTTCGCGCGGGTCCGGGTGCGCCTCGACGGCGGCATCCCCGGCGCCGCCTACACCTTCACCCACCCGTACGGGCAGACCGACCCGCTGGTGGCCGACGAGAACGGCCGGGTCTTCGTCACCGACGACGTCGGCGCCGCCCCGCTGCTGTTCGACACCGCCGTGACCGACGGTGAGGTGGCCCCGTTCCTGCGCTGGAGCGCGGACGCGCCCGGCGGCTACCTCGGTGACGGCGGGGTGGAGCACACCGTCACCGGGAGCCCGCTGGGCTTCGACTTCTTCCGCGTCGAGGGCCCCGGCGTCGGCGACGTGGCCGGCGCGACCCCCGACCCGGCGGACCCCGGCAACCGCGACAAGGTCTTCACCGACCTGTTCACCCTCCAGGGCCGGATCTCCACCGTGGCCGGCGCCGAGGCGACCCGCGCGGTGTACTCGCGCAGCTCCGGCCGCCTGGTGCTGGACGTGTTCGCGACCAGCGAGCCGGGCCAGACCCTGCACGCGGCCGGTGCCACCATGACCGGCTCGGGCACCGGCTACCACGTCCGGGCCGCCGCGACCGCGGTGCCGGCCACCGTCGACGTCGTCAACACCACCGACGTCCCGCCGACCGTCACGACCGTCGCGGTCACCGACGCCGTGACCGTGACCGTCGCCGACTACGACCTCGCCCAGCAGCGGCTCAGCGTCGAGGCGATCTCGTCCGACCTGGACGACCCGCCGGTGCTGACCGTGGCCGGGTTCGGCCCACTCACCGCCGGCAAACAGGAGTTCGCCCCGGTCGACGTGCCGCCCACCACGATCACCGTGACGTCCTCGCACGGCGGCAGCGACACCCGGCACGTGCTGGTCACCGGACCGGCCGCCGACCCCGACCAGCTCACCGCCGCGGCGGGACCCGACCGGCTGGCGACGGCGGCCGAGGTGGTGACCCTCGACGCGGGCGCCAGCACCGGCGCCGGGCTCGCGTACCGCTGGGAACAGATCGCCGGGACGCCCGTCACCCTGACCGGCGCCGACGAGGTCCGGGCGACCTTCGTGGCGCCCGCCGCGGGGGCGCTGGAATTCCGGCTCACCGTGCAGTCGGCCGCCGGCAGCGCCACGGACACCGTGTCGGTGCAGGTCAGCCCGTCGGTGCCGGGCACCGACACGGTCACCGTCGACCGGGCGGAGTTCCGCACCGGCTCGGGGCGCTGGCGCATCGAGGGCACCGCCACCGGACCGCTGCCGGACCGCGTCACGGTGACCCTGAACGGCCTGGAGATCGGCAGCGCGCCGGTCGGCACCACCTTCGCCTGGGACGTGCGCCGCACGGTGATCCCCGGCGAGACCGGCCTGACCCCGGCTCCGGGGGCCCGCGTGGACATCACGACCAGCCGGGGCGGTGCCGGGTCGAGCCCCGTCACCGTCCGCACCTGAGGGGACCGCGACCATGGGCTATTCGATCACCGGCGTCTTCACCGAGGCCTGCGACTGCACCCTGATCTGTCCCTGCTGGCTCGACGACGCTCCCGACGAGGACCACTGCACCGGGCTGTTCGCCTGGCAGCTCGACGGCGCCGCCACCATCGGCGGCACCGCCGTCGGCGGCCTGCGGGTGGTCAGCGTCTCGACCCACTCCGGCGGCCGCCGGGCCGGCGCCACCACCACCGCGGTCTTCGTCGACGAGGCCGCCGACGACGAGCAGTTCGAGCTGCTCGCCGCGGCCTTCAGCGGCCGGCTGGACGGGCCCCTGGCCGAGCTGGCCGCGGTCAGCGGGGCGGTGCTGCAGCGCAGCCGGGCCCGCATCGAGGTCAGCGCCGACCGCACCGGCTGGCACATCTTCGTCGGCCGGCCGGCCCAGGCGCCCGTGGCCGGGGCCGGGCTGGTGGAGGTGACCGGCAACCCGGCGGTCTTCGGCGGCGAGGCCGAGCCGCTGACCCTGACCCACACCGCGCTGGACGCCGAGCTCAGCGTGGCCGGCCCCGGACAGGTGGTCGCCCACCGCACGGACCAGCTCGCGGTCCGCGTGCCGGCGTTGCCCGGCGCCTACCTGGACGTGCGGGGCCGCTCGGCCATGCGGGGCCGGTTCCGCTACGTCCACACCGCCGCCCTGACCGCGGTGGTGCCCCGGTGACTTTCCCGCAGCAGCAGGTCCTTCGGGGGAGGGTCCTGCTCTGGGGCGGCGTCACCGTCATCGCCGTGGCCGCCTGGCTGGCGATGACGGTGACGCACCGCTCCGGGCATCAGCACCCCACGACCGCCGGTCCGGCCCTGACCGGCTGGCTGGTCATGGTGGTCGCGATGATGCTGCCGACGACGCTGCCGCTGCTGGAGCTCATGCGCCGGCTGCTGGCCGCGCGGGGAGCCGCGCCGGCGGCCGTGGCGCTGGTCGCCGCCGGGTACGTGGCCGTCTGGACCGGCACGGGGGCGGTCCTGGTCACGGCCCAGGTGGCGGCCGGCGCCTGGCTGGAACGGCGGTCCTGGGTGCTCGACCACCCGCGTGCCCTGCTCGGTGCGGCCCTGGTCCTGGCCGGCGCGTACCAGTTCAGCGCGGTCAAGGACCGGTGTCTGACCGCCTGCCGGAGCCCCCGCGGCGTCGCCATGCTGCGCTGGCGCGGCGTCCACCCGGCCTGGGCCGAGGCCACCGACATCGCGGTGCGCTACGCGGTGTCCTGTGTGGGCTGCTGCTGGGCCCTGATGGCCGTCGGCCTGGTCGCCGGGGCCGGCTCGCTGATCGCGATGGCGCTGCTCACCGCGCTGATGGCGGCCGAGCGCCTGACCCGTCACGGTGCCGTGCTGGTCCGCCCGGCCGGCGCCGCGGCCCTCATCGTCGGCTGCGCCCTGCTGCTCGGCGTGGACACGATCTTCACCGCCTGACCCTTCCGGAGATCCCGATGCCTGACCTGACCTACGACGTCGTCGCCGTGCAGTTCCCGATCGTCTACACGAATGACGGCGACCACGATCCCGACGGACTGCTCTACACGCTGCGGGCGTACGTGCCGCTGCTCGACTGGGCCCGGGCCCGCTGGGACGACGACGACCGGTTCCTGCCGCGTACCCACGAACGCATCCAGCACCTGCAGCTCATCGTGGACGGGCTGGACCGCTACGAGCGCATGCGCGAGCGGCTGGGCCCGGGCGACCCGCTGCTGACGTACGGGACCGACCCCGCCGACCTGACCGGCGAGCGCGACGACAGCGGGCTGGACCCGCGGCGGCACACGATCACGCAGAACCTGCGGGCGACCGTCGACGAGCTGGTCCGGGCCCTCACGCTGGTCACCGGCGGCACCGTCACCGCACTCGCCCCGGACCCCGCGACCCGGCTCCAGTGGGCGGCCGGCTTCGCCGCCGGGCTGGTGGCGGCCCGGACCGCGTTCGAGGAACGGCTGGCCAAGCTGGAGGTGGACGACCACGTCGCACTACGGCATCTCGCCCGGCAGAGCGATCTCGGCCTCGACCGGGTGCGCCGGCTGCTGTTCAACGACCACCGCACCGACGTCCGCGGCCTGGGCGAGCGCACGCCGGCCCATGACCGGTTCAACCCGCTGCGCCCGGTGCCGGTGGTGCGTCCGCTGGTGCTGCGGGCCGCCCTCGGCGCCCACGTCGACGTGCGCTTCGAGAACCAGATCCGCGGCCGCCGGGTCGGCCTGCACCTGCAGGGCGACGGCGCCGGGCCGGTGCGCACCGGCGACGGCGCGGCGGTGGGACGCAACGAGCCCACCACGGTACGGCCGGGACAGCACCGCACGTACCACTGGCACGCGGCCCGCGAGGGTGTCTGGGTGGTCAACGACCTCGGCGATGTCGTCGGGACCGAACGGGGCACCAACGCGCACGGCCTGTTCGGCGCCTTCATCGTCGAGCCGGCCGGCGCCACCTGGCACGACCCCGAGACCGGTGAGCTGCTGACCGGCACGGCGTTCGCCGACGGCCCGTACGCGGACGTGATCGTGCCCGGCGACCAGCCGGCGGCCGACTTCGTCGACTTCCACCTCGACGGGGTCGCGCACAGCCACCGCGAGTTCACCGTCTTCATGCACGACGAGCCCGAGGTGCACAGCGGCCAGATGCTGATCGGCGAGCACACCGTCATGCCGCTGTCCTACCGGGCCGAGCCGATGCCGCAGCGCCTGCCGCACCGGATGCGCCGCCACGCGGAGGCGACCGCCGGCCGGCCCCTGCCACCGCCGGGCGAGATCGACTTCTCCGCCGTCGCGATCGAGGTCGACGACGAGCTCAACGAGGTCTTCCACCTCGGCCGCGACCACGAGGGCCGCTTCCTCGAACGTGTCGCCGGCGAGGAACAGCACCACAGTTCCTGGCTGTTCGGTGACCCGGTGACCCCGATCTTCCGCGCCTACAAGGGCGATCCGGCCCGGGTCCGGCTGGTGCACGCCGGCGTCAAGGAGACCCACGTCTTCCATCTCCACGTGCACCAGTGGCGTGCCGTTCCGCAGGACACCGCGCAGCCGTCGGTGTTCCGTCCGGGGGAGCCGCGCGGCTCCCAGCTCATCGACTCGATCACGATCGGCCCGCAGACCGCCGTCACCGTCGACCCCCTGTACGGCTCCGGCAGCCGCCAGCGGGCGCCCGGTGACATCATCTGGCACTGCCACCTGTACCCGCACTTCCACCACGGGATGTGGGGCCTGTGGCGCAGCTTCGACCGGTTGGTCGACGGGTCGGTCAGCGCGTACCCGGACGGCACGCCCGTGCACCCGCTGCGGCCGTTGCCGGGGCGCGACCCTGAGCCGCGTACCGATCAGCAGCCGGGCTTCCCGTGGTTCATCGACGCGAGCTTCCCGCAGAAGGCGCCGCCGCCGCCCGCGGTGACGCGGGAGTTCCTCGGCGGCCGTCGCCGGCTGCTGGGCCTGCCGCCGCACTCGGCCAAGGAATTGGCGGCGTTCGCGCCCGGTGTCGTCGCGGATCCGCGTCCCGGCGCCCTCTTCGTGGATCTGGACGGCGACGCCCGCGCCTGGAACGACGCGGCCGGGCTGCCCGCGCCCCGGACCGTCAGCTACGAGGTCCGGGTCCGCGCCGACGAGGTGCCCTACAACGCGCGCGGCTGGCGCGACCCGCGGGGCCACCACTACCAGATCACCAGGGTCACGGTGACCGACCCGGCGATCGGCGACGGCACACCGGTGGAGTTCACGCCACCGGCGGAGCGGATCGAGCCGTTCTTCCCCCGGGCCAACCACGGTGACATCGTCGAGCTGTGCATGGTCAACGAGCTGGGCACGATCGGCCCGGACGGCTTCGACCTGCCCACCCTGCCCGTCGAGTGCGGCCTGCACGTGCACCTGGTCAAGTTCGACGTGCTGGCGGCCGACGGCTCGTCCACGGGCTTCAACTACCTGTCCGGGGCGAGTTGTCCGGAGGCGGTCGCGGGCGCGCCGGCCGAGCCCGGTGACCCGCCGGCCAACGTCGGCTTCCACCGCTGGGTGGTCGACGAGGAGTTCGGGCCGTGCTTCTTCCACGACCATCTGCTGGCCAACTACCGGCAGAAGCACGGGCTGTTCGCCGCGCTGATCGCCGAGCCGCCCGGGTCGCGCTGGCTGCTGCCCGATCAGGAGACCGTGGCGTGGTCCGGGCCGCAGGCCGTGGTGCTGCCACCGGTGGACAGCGGGCTGCCGCCGTACCGGGAGGCGTGCCTGGCCGTCGGGGACTTCGTGCCGCTGGTCGACGCGGCCGGCCGGCCGCTGAACCCGCCGCACGAGCTGAGCGGGGACGACGATCCGGGCGCGATGGCGGTCAACTACCGCTGCGCCCCGCTGACCTTCCGCGGCGACGACCCCTCCCAGTGGTTCAGCAGCGGTGGCCCGGCCGTCGCGGATCCGGAGGAGCCGGTGGAGCCGGGTGCCGCCGTCGCCGAGCTCACCGGCGGGGACCCGGACACCGAGATCATCCGGACGTATCCGGGGGAGCGGCTGCGGATCCGGCTCATCCAGGGCTCGCACGAGGAGCAGCACAGCTTCGTCACGCACGGGCTGCGCTGGCGCCGGGAGTGGCACAACGACCGCTCGGTGCTGGTCAACCAGCAGACCATCGGCATCTCCGAGGCCTTCACCCTGGACATCGACCCGGCCGACGCCGGCGGCTACTCCTACGGCGACCACCTGTGGCACTTCGCCGCGATGGACGACCTGTGGCTGGGCTGCTGGGGCCTGATCCGGGCGCTGGCCCCGAGCGCCGGCAACCTGAAGGAGCTGCCGCCGCTGCCCGGCACCGTGGAGGACGACGGTCTGCCACCCCGGCCCGCGGTCGCCTGGGGAGCCGGCGGGGACCGGGTCCGCGAGTTCGTCGTCACCGCCCGCCGCCACGAGCACGAGTACGACGGCCGCCGGCTCACCGACCCGTGGGGACTGATCTTCGCGACCGCCGAGGGCTGGCGCGACGAACCCGTCGAGGAGGGCTCGGAGCGGATGCGCCGCCGTGCCGTCGGGGTGCACGACACCGGTGAGCCGCTGGTGCTGCGGGCCCGCTCCGGCGAATGGGTGCGGGTCATGCTGATCAACGAGCTGCTGGCGGATCCGGACGACCCGGTGGTGCCGCCGTTCGGGGTGGAGCCCGCCCCGCCCCGGCTGCCCCTGGAACGCCTCGACGAGCTCGGCAACCCGAGCGAGCGCACCGTCTCGCCGCGGGTGTCGCTGCACCCGAGCCTGCTGCGCTACGACGTGGTCAGCGACGACGGCGCCAACGTGGGCACCAATCACGACGGCACGGTCGGCCCGCTGCCCGCCCACGACGGCGGCCACGAGGCGACCGGCCAGGTCGTCTTCCGGGACCCGGCGTCGCACGGGCACGAGGAGACGAACTGGCGCGAGTACTGGTGGTACGTCGACGAGCACCTCGCGCCGCCGTCGTACGCCGACGGGCCGGGGCAGGTCTGCGGCCTGCAGGACCTGGCGGACGTGCGCAACCACCGCCACCACGGCCTGATCGGTGCGCTGGTGGTCGAACCGGACGACGTCACCCCGGCCGACCCGGTCACCGGCCGGGAACGCTGGACCGGTCCGCAGGTGCTGCTGCGCGACGAGCACGGCCGGGTGGTCGCCAACGAGCAGGTCCTGCTGGTCCAGGACGGGCTGCGGCACTTCGTCGCGGGCCATCCCGACCTGCCGGTGCGCGACGTGGTGCCGGGTGACGATCCCGAGGACGCGGGCCAGAAGGGCATCAACTACGGCTCGGCCGTGGTCCACCCGCGCGACGTGCTCACCCGCGACGACCCGCCGACGCCGCTCTGGGAGGCCGAAGCCGGCCAGGAGCTGTGGCTGCACGTGGTCGGCGCCGCGGACAAGCCGCGCAACCACACCTTCACCGTGCACGGCATGGCCTGGCCGGCCGCACCGTGGCAGGCCGACGGGCCGTGGGAGGGCTCGTTCTCCGGCCTGACCGTGGGCACGGCCCGGACGTTGCGGATGACTGCCCGGCACCGCGGGGACCACGCCTACCGGTCGGGAGCGTTCCGCTGGTCGGTGGAGAACGGCCTGTGGGGCATCCTCCGGATCACGTGAGCCCGTGCGGGGCTGTCCCGGCCGGGCCGGGTCAGGGCAGCTCCCAGCGCTGCCGGTCGGCGCCCGAGCAGCTCTCGATCCGCACGCCGGCCCCCGAGCGGGAACCCGAGCCCGGGTCGGTGAGACAGCCGCCACCGGCCTGGTTGACCAGCGTACGGTCCGCGCCGGTCTGCCACTGGCCGGACCGGCGGCCGTCACAACCGGCGAGCCGGACGGTGCCGTCGTCGGCACCCACCGCACACTTGCCGACGACCCGCAGGGTGCCGTCGGCGGCCACCGTCCACACCTGCGCGGCGGTCTCGTTGCAGGTGAAGACCTGGATGTGGTTGCCGTCCACGGCGATCGCGCCGTTGAGGTCGAGGCAGAGCCCACCGAGCCCGTGGATCCGGCCGACCCGGTCCGCCGGGGGCGGCGCGAGCCGGTCGGCCGGGGCGCTGGTCGTCGTCCGGGCCGGGGCCGGGCTCGTCCGGGTGACGGTCGGCGCCGGCGCCGAGGAGGGCGTGGGACTGCTCGTGGTGCGGCTCCGGGTGGGAGCGGTGGTCCGCGCCGTCACGGCCGGCGGCGGATCGGTGGTGGCCGGGGTCGGCTCCGGGACGGCGACGCTGGGCAGCGGGACGTCCACCGGCAGCGCCGTCCGGGTGCCCGGCTCCGGCAGCAACGCCCACACGGCCGCGGCCACGCCGGCCACCGCCAGCACCACGACCAGGGCCAGCACCAGCAGAGGGCGGTGGCCCCGCACCCCCCGCGACGGGGGAGCGGGCGCCGCGCCCGGCAGCGGGGCGTCAGGCGCGGGCGGCGCGACCGGCTCCGCCGCAGCCTCCGGCCAGGTGTGATCGGAGGGCTGCGGCGTCGAACCGCCGGGCTCGTCCCGCAGGTACGGACGAACCAGCAGTGGGTCGGCCTCGTCGTCCCGGTCGGTCATCGTGTCCCATCGCCTGTGCCGCGCAAAGATCGATCTGCACGGTACCTCGGCCCGTCACACCCGGCAGCCCGGCAGCCGCGCGGCCGGGCGGTCCGGGAGCCGGTCAGCGCTTCCAGAAGGCCTTGCGCTGCGCAGGTGGCGCGAAGCTCTCCAGCGTCTCCCGGGCCAGCGCCCACTTCTCGGGCAGCCCACCATCGGCCTTGAGCCGGTCGACGAGGTCCCGCAGCGCCTTCAGTTCCGCGTCGTCGCGGCCCTCCAGCAGGGCGCCGAGCCGGCTGGCCAGGTCGGCCAGCAGATCGCGGCGTTCCCGGGCGGAGCGTCCCTCGGCCTCGCGCAGCCGGGTCGCCTCGATCGCCACGATCGCCGTCAGGTCCGCCACGGTCAGCGGGGAGCTGCCCGGTGCGGCCATCTTGCCGCTGCGGCCCGCCGTCTGGAGCCCGGACGGCATCTGGGCGAAGGGCTGCGGTCCCGACCGCATCGACGAGGCCCGTGCCGGCGCGAAGCCACTGAGGCGGGGCGCGGCGGCCGGCGGTGGGACCGGCGCCGACATGGACGCCAGCATGATGCCCCCGGGCGCGGGCGGGTCGAACATGTCCCAGCCCGACGGCGACTCCACCGGCTGGGTCACCCGGCGCACCTCGCCGCCCTCGGTCACCACCCGGCTGTCCACCGCCACGTACGCGGTGAACCGGCACAGCACCCCGTAACGCAGCGACGTGGCCACGATGGTCTGTTCCAGGTCGCGCTGCCCGGTGAGGTACCGGTCCTCCAGCTCGCGCAGCCGGGCCCGGGCCCACTGCGCGGTGACCGCCGGCTCCGCGCTGTCACGGACCGGGACCTCCCGGACGAACTCCTCGTCGTTGCGGGTCCGGCCACGCACGGTCAGCGTGCCGCCGGCGGTCCCGGTGTAGCGGCCGAACACCACGAGCGGCACTCCCGGGAACACCGTCTGGGCCGGCGCCGGCTCGACGGTGAAGCGGGCCGCGGTGACGGTCACGTCGGTGAGCACCGGCGCGGCGATCCGCCGGTGGATCTGCGCCATCGCCTCGTCGAGCCGGTCCTCGCTCTCCACCAGCTCGCAGCGGCCCGCGCCGAGCGCGGCGAGCCGGCCCAGGAAGCCGACGTTGACGGCCCGGTCGATGCCCACGGTGTGCACCCGGGTGGTGCCGATCAGGCCGGTGATCTCGGCCAGGATCTGGTCCTCGTTGCCCACCTGGCCGTCGGTGACGAGCACGAGCACCCGTTCCCGCGAGCCGGAGTCGGCGAGCAGGCTGAGCCCCTCGCGCAGCGGGACGAGCATTTCGGTGCCGCCGCGGGCATCGGCGCGCGACAGGTGCTCGACCGCGCGGAACCTGGTGCGGTCGGTCGCCTCGGACAGGCCGGTGCCGAGCGCCTCCGGCCGGTCGACCTGGTGGTCGAAGGTCAGCACGGCGAACCGGTCGGCGGTGGTGAGGGTGTCGACCACGCGGGCGGCGGCCCGGCGGGCGGCGACCATCTTCCAGCCGCCCATGCTGCCCGAACGGTCCAGCAGCAGCACCACGTCCTTGGGCCGGGCGGCGGTGGCGGCGTCGTCCGGCGGAACCAGCACGACCTGGTACGTCCCCTCGGGTCCGTCCGCCGTGGGGTCGCTGACACACACCGCGCCGGAGCCGTCACCCGCGTACGGCAGCCGCAGGATGAAGTCCCGGTCCGCGCGCTCACCGGGCGCGATCTCCACCCGGCCGCCCTCGCCCGTCACCGTGTGCAGACTGGAGCGGACCTCGCCGAGCCCCAGCCCGGCCGGATCGATGTCGACGCCGATGCTGAGCCGCAGCGGGTTCGGGAAGCCGGGCAGCAGCACCGGGGGAGTGATCCGGGAGGCGTCCGGCACCGCGTCGGTGTCCTGTGCCTGACCGGAGCCGACCGCCGGCCCGGGCAGCGGCGCCCCGGGCACGTAGCGCGGCGCCACCACCAGCGGGAACCGGAACGTCGCCGCGCCGTCCTCCCAGGGCAGCGGTCCGACCAGCGACAACGCGATGGTCACCCGCTCACCGGGCAGGATGTTGCCGACCCGCATGGTGAACACGTCGGGCCGTTCCTCCTCGGCGATCGAGGCGCGCTGACCGGCCGCGACGGCCTGGTCGTAGTTCTGCCGGGCCTGGGCGCGTTCCTGCAGCTCGGCCTCGACCGTGCGGCCGTCGGCGGTCATCGTCATGCCGGTCACCGCGGCCCGGTCCGGCAGCGGGAAGACGTAGGTGGCCTCGAGCGGGGCGTCGTGCGCGTTGACGTACTCGGCGGTCACCGTGGTGCGGGCGACCAGGCCGCTGATCGCGGCCCGCACGTCGAGACGGTCCAGCGGCAGGTTGCCGCGCTCGGTGTGCAGGGCACCGAGACCGGCGTCGGGCAGGATGCGGACGCGGCCGAGCTCCGCCGGATCCATCGGCGTGACGGACAAGGTCATGACGGGCTCCCATCGTCGAGGGTGTAGCCGGCGAGCAGGCCACGGGCGGCCAGCAGGTCCAGCAGGGGGCGGGCGGCGGTGGCGATGGCTTCGTAGTCGGCGGCTCCGGGGCGTACCGGAAGCACCAGGATCGCGCCGCCACCCAGCGCGACGCCACCCACCGGGCGTGCCGTCGCGGCTGCCGGCTCGTCCGTCGCAGGCGCCGCCGGTGCGGCCGGAAGGATCACTGCTGGTGCCGGTTGGGCCGCCCAGAAGCGGGGCCGTGCCGGGCCGTCCGCCACCGCGGCGTCGTCGGCGACGGTCAGCAGCCTTTCCGGTACGCGGGCAGCAACCGCCAGCTCGGCGTCACTGGCCCCGGCCAGCTCGGCCTGGATGGCAGCGAGCGAGTGCCCCTGCGCCTGACGCCGCTTGACCGCCACGAGCTGCAACAGGTGCCGCGGCCCGTACAGAGCCGTTCGCCCCCGCATCCCGGCCGGCCGGTCGACCAGTCCGGTGGTCGTGTACCACCGGATGGCCCGGCGGTCGGGCACGTCGCGCACCCGGCCGTTGGGCGCACCGGGGTACTCGGCCGCCAGTGCCTGGCGTACCCGTTCGACCAGCTCGTCCATCGTCCACACGCCCACCACCATGACACTGTTAACATGACACTGTCAACGTCGCGGCCGCCGGAATTCCCTTGATCCCGCGGCGGGCCTGCCGATCCGGGACGTATGCCCGACGAAGCCATGGATCCGGCCGACCGCGACGAGGTCTTCGCCGCCCTGCTCAAGCAGCACCCCGACGCCTTCGTCGGCGCGATCTCCCGGGTCGGGCTGGCCGTGCCGCTGCCGGACGGCCTGGACATCGGTGGGCTGCGGCCGATCGTCGGCGCGCAGTCGGCCCTGGCCCTGGTCGTCGCCGACGACCAGAAGATCGCGGTCGACGCCTGGCAGCGTGCCCTCGGCCAGGGACTCGCGAACTGCCTGATCCATCCGGTCGCCGCGCCTTCCGAGCTGGTCCGGCTGCACCTGCTCGACCTGACCCACCGGTACGGGGTCTTCCTCATGTTCCTCACCGGTCTGGCCGGCCATCCGCGCGGCCGGTCGCTGGAGCACGAGCCGATCCGGCCCCGGCTGGTCACCGTGCTCAAGGACCAGGTCGCGGTGATCACCTCCGCCGACGCCGAGATCGCCCTCGTGCTCGGCTGGACGGCCGCCGAGCTGACCGGCACCCGCACGCTGGACCTGGTGCACCCCGACGACCAGCAACGTGCCATCGCGAGCTGGATGGACATGCTGGCCAGCCCGCAGGGCGAGGCGCGCCGGGTCCGGCTGCGGCATGTCCACCGCGACGGGCACCCGATCTGGTTCGAGATCACCAACTACAACCGGCTGGCCGACGCCGGTAACCCGCGGGTGGTCGCCGAGATGCTCGACATCTCCGACGAGATGGCCGCGCAGGAGGCGCTGCGAGCGGGCGAGAAGCTCATGCGCCGCCTCACCGAGACCATCCCGATGGGCATCGTGCAGATCGACGCCGCCCGGCGCATCGTCTACCAGAACGAGCGCGCCGCCCGGGCCATCGGCGCCGGCCTCGGTGACGTGCTCGGCGACGATCACCTGCGCCCGATCGTGCCCGGGGACCGGCCGGGCATCGACGCCGCGATCGCCGCGGTGCTGGACGCCGGTTCCGACATCGACGTCGAGTACGGCCACCGCGACGAGCGCGGGCTGCGCCGGGTGCGGGCCAACCTGCGGTCGCTGACCGCCGAGAGCGGCGAGGTCACCGGGGCCATCATCTGTCTCACCGACGTCACCGATGACGTCCGGCTGCGCGACGAGCTCAAGCAGCGGGCCAGCTTCGACGCACTCACCGGCTGCCGCAACCGGGCCTCCACATTGAGCGCGCTCGGCGAGGCCCTGGCCGGGCCCGGCCGGACCCGCGGCACCGCCGTGATCTTCATCGACCTCAACCACTTCAAGCAGGTCAACGACCGGTACGGGCACGCGGCCGGCGACCAGTTGCTGACCCACGTGGCGAACCGGCTGCGCGGCGCGGTCCGCGACGGTGACGTGGTCGGGCGGTTCGGCGGCGACGAGTTCGTGGTGATCTGCGCCGATGTGGCGACCGCCGACCGGGCCCGCCGGATCGGGGAGTCGCTGCTGACCGCACTGGGCGAGGGCTGCCTGGAGGTGGCCGGGGAACGGCTGCTGCCCCAGGCCAGCATCGGTGTGGCCTGGGGCGACCCGGCCGCCTGCGCACCGGACGCCCTCATCGCCCGGGCCGACACGGCGATGTACGCGGCCAAGAAGACCCGCACCGGCCGCCTGGCCCTGGCCTTGGCCCAGTAATCCGCGCCCGGTGAGCCGCGGCCGGTGAGTCCGGCCCAGCAGGTCCGGCCCAGCGAATCCGGCCCGCTGAGGGCAGCCCGGCGGGGCCCGCCCCGTGACAGCGGTCAGGAGCAGCGGCACAGTCCCAGCTCGGTGACCGGAACCTCGCAGGACGGGCAGATGCCCGGTCCGGCCTGCCGGGGTGCGGGCAGTGACTGCCCCGGCAGGAAGTGCCGGGGTGCGTTGGCCGCCTTGATCCGCCGCAGCGCCCCGGCCACGTCGTCCTGGCTCACCCGCCATCCCGCCGCCCGTAGCTCCCGGACCGTCGCCGGCAGATCCGCGCCGCTGTTCCGCAGTTCCGTCACCGCTTCCCGGAATTGCGGCCAGGCGCCGTGCGGAGTGCGTGCCGTCCGCCGCGGTGCCGCCCCGGCCGGGCGCGGTGCGGCGAATTCCCGGCGCGCCGCGCATTCGATTCCGGCCAGCGCCACCCGCACATCCTCGCGGGTGATCAGGGCCCACCGGCCACCCCGGCAGCGGAATTGCTGATAAAGCCCTCCGACGTCGATCCGGGGCCGATCCTCGCGCATTTCCTCGATCGCCGCGATGATCGCCGGCATCCCCGGCCGGCCGCGCTCGGCGCGGCGCTGGCCTGGTGCTCTATTGATCGAAATCTGCGGCGTCGGGGCCGCCCCGGCGCCCGGCAGCCACTTGCCCGCGTTTCCGTCCCGCCGTTCCTGCCGGGGTACGGACCATTCCCGGCTCCGGTCGTTCCGCTGCTTAGCGCCCGTCGATTCCATGGCAACCCCCGTCGTTGACGTTGCCATGATCGTAAGTTCGCGGATATCGCCGACCCCGATAACCGAACAGTTCGCGTCGCCTGACCGAATGGCCGTCCTCAGCTGCAGATGATGAATTCGGCGGCGGGATCGTGCGGCAGCGCGGGCCATCCCGCGATGACAAAAGCGGCCCGTTCCCAGGTGCGCTCGGCCTCGACGAACGGGTCCTCCTCGGCCATCCACGCGGCGAAGTCGGCCGGGGTGGTCTCGCCCGCGGCGACGCGCTCGGCGTTGCGCCGGTCGACGTCGTGGCGCTCGGCCTCCACCCACACCACCGCGTCCAGCAACGGCGTCAGCTCCCGGCGGCCCGAGCCGACGCCTTCGACGATCAGCAGCGTGCAGTCCGCGGGCACCTCGATCGCGCCGGGCCGGTCGCCTGCGTCCCACTGCGGCGGCCGGTACGAGACAGCCTCACCGGCCCGTACGGGAGCCAGCACGCCCTCGGTCAGCAACGTCGCCCAGTCCAGCACCGCGTGCCGCCAGGAGATGTCGTCGGTGTGCACCACGGCCGCGCCGTCCCACAGCTGCGCCAGCCGCGCCGCGAAGGTCGACTTCCCGCTGGAACCCCGCCCGTCCACCGCGAGGACCGGCGGCCGGCCGGCGGGCTCACCCACCGCCCGGCGTACCCGTGTGCGTACCTCGTCCGCCGTCGCGACCCGCCAGCTTCTCATGGCTCCTTGATTGCCCACCGCATCTGCGTTGACACCGACCGTGGCGACGCGATAGCAAGAACCCGCGCGGCTTGATCGGGCAGGATGACCGGGACGGGGTGCACATGCGACGACGGGCGATGATGGGTGCGGCGGGAGCCGGTTTGGCGGGGGCGTTGATCGGCGGGCCGGCCCGGGCCGGTGGCCGGCGAGGGCTCGCCCTCGACCTGATCAGCCTCTCCCACGTCAACGATCCGGCGACCACCAATGTGTACCCCGGCGACCCGGCCTTCGAGCTGGAGACCATCGCCACCATCGAGCGGGACGGCTTCTACCTGCAGTTCGTCCGCGAGGGCGAGCACACCGGCACGCACTGGGGTGCGCCCGGGCACTTCAACGCGGGCGCCGCCCTGGCCGACGACCTCGAACCGGCCGACCTCTTCCTCCCCGCGGTCAAGATCGACGTCCGGCGGCAGTGTGCCCGCGACGCCGACTTCGCGCTGTCCGTCAAGGACCTCAAGGCCTGGGAGCGGCGGCACGGCCGGATCCCGGAGGAGTCCATGGTGATCCTCTGGACCGGCTGGGAGTCGCGCTGGGGCACCGACGCGTTCTTCAACGTCGACGCCGACGGGGTCATGCACCAGCCCGGTTTCAGCCTCGAGGCGGTGCAGTGGCTGGTCGACACCGGACGGCTGGGGCACCGGGGCGGCACCGGCACCGACACCTTCAGCCCCGACCTGGGCACCGACACCACGTACGCGGTCTCCCTGCTGGTCTACCAGCGCCACCGGATCAGCCTGGAGATCCTGGCCAACCTCGCCGCCCTGCCCGCCACCGGCGCGTACGTGCTGTGCGGCGGGCAGATCAACAAGGCCGGCTCGGGCTCGACGGCCCTGATCTACGGGGTGCTGCCGCCGCCGGGCTGAACGACGCCGTTGACGGTCAGCGTGTAGCGCGCGTACTGGGTGACCTGCTCGGTCGGCTCGTCGAAGGCCACGATCGCGACCACCTTGGGGTAGTCGCGCAGGGCGGCGTACCCGGCCACGCTGACCTGACGGGCCCGCCGGCGCTTCTCGTCCAGCCCGACCAGCTTCACGTGCCAGCCGTGCACCGTGGCCGGCACGATCTGGGTGGGCGAGCGCCATCCGGTCAGCGTGCTGCCGTCGCTGACCGTCACCGCGCCCACGGTCACGTCGTCGACCAGCCAGCCGCCCTCGTTGACCGAGGCGTCGCTGACGTACCGGAACCCCAGCAGGACGCGCCGGCCGGCGTACGCCTTCAGGTCGTAGATCTGCGGCTCGAAGACGCCGGACTTGCCGCTGAGGGCCGGCCCGAACGGCGCGTCGACGGTGTGGTCCCCGGCGACGGCCGTGTACGTCTTCCCGCCGTCCGTGGACACGGTCACGTAGCCGTAGTCGTAGCCCAGCTCCGTGGTGTACCTGGCCTTCAGCCGCAGGGTCGGATCGGTGGCCGGCACCTGGACGGGGATGACGGCGGCGACGTCGAGGCTGCTGGCGTTGCCGGAGAACAGCGCGCCGTCCTGCACCGTCCACTGCAGGGGCTTGGGCGGCAGGGTCTTCGTGCCCTTGAAGGTCACCGAGGTCAGGTCCGCCCCGCGCAGGAACCTCCCGGACGCGCCGCGCAGCCGCACGTAGTCGGCGCCGTTCGGTGCGGCGCCCGGGTAGTCGAAGGACGCCGGGTTGGCCAGGTTGACGGTCGCGCGCACGCTCGGCGAGGTCACCTTGCTCTTCGGCACACCGGCCATCACCCCGTCGGCGGTGTCCCCGACGATCTTGTCGACCAGGTTCATGGTCTGGAAGTCGTGCAGCACCGCGGACAGCTTGACCCCGGGGCCCAGTGCCGCGGCCACCCCGGCCATGCCCTGGTGCTCGCGGTCGCGGTGCAGCCGTTCCAGCACCGCCGGGCCGAAGCGGTCCCGCAGGTAGAGCATGAACTGGTACGCGATGCCGTAGTCGGCGAGCACCTCCGCGGGCGCGCCCTCGTTCCACAGGTTCAGCGAGTTCTGCGCCCCGCCGCAGTCGCGCGGATTGGTGTTGTAGCGGGTGCGGACCAGCCCGAAGCCCTGGAAGCAGGCCAGGTGGCTGTCGTAGCCGGGGTGGTACACCGTGGCTCTGCCGTCGACGTAGCCCACCAGCGTCTGCGCGTAGTCGGACAGGCCCTCGTTGACCCAGACGTCCTCGAACGGGTCCGTGTAGGACTGCAGCAGGTGCTGCCACTCGTGGGCGAACGTGCCCTCGTACATGCGGGGGCGGGCGGGGCGGCTGGTGCACAGGTCACCGGTCGGCTCGTCGGGCGGGGTCGCGCCGGAGCGGTGCCGCCAGTCGTACGCGTCGATCGTCATGACGTTGCGGTCGACCAGCTCGTTGATCTGCGCGGAGAAGAACCCGGCGATGTAGGTCGGCACGTCCGGGAAGTCGTAGTAGTTGTCGTCGCGCACGTTGTCGACCAGCGTGACGGTCTTGTCCCCGGCGCCGGTGTAGTCCCCGCCGGCCAGCATCGCCTTGGTGCCGTCGCGCTCGCGGGGAACGCTGAACGCCGCCGTCTCGCGGGGGTAGATCGTCCCCTCGAACTCCCGGACCAGGGCGTTGAGCTGCGCATCGGTCACCTCGGTGGAGGCGGCGGTGCGGCAGTCCCCGGCCGGGAAGGCGACGTCCTCGGCCACCCACACCTCGATGTGCGCGCCGACCGCCCGCAGGGTGTAGTCCTTGCGGTAGAGGCTGCCCTTGACGTCGTCCAGCGCCAGCCACTCGCGGACCGTGCCGACCGCCGGCGTGGGCGCGGCGGCCACCGGGGCCCGGCTCTCGGCGACCCGGCGGCGCGTCGGCAGCCCGGAGACGTCGAGATGCTTACGGGTGAGCTCCCGGACGTCGGAGGCCGGCGGCAGCGCCGGGGCGACGGGTCCCGGCGGCGCGGCCGAGGCGGACGAGGCCATCGGCAGCAGCGGCAGGATCAGCAGGGCGACCGCGGCGAAACGGAGGCGGGCCATGGAACTCCCTTCGGCGCCGCGCCGGTGAGGCGCGCACAGAAGGCGACGCTACCTGGCGTAACGGGCGAAAAGGGGCAAGACGCGGGCTACTCGAAGAGGGAATGCCGCCGGCCGCCGTCCTCGCGGCGCCGCGCCCGCCGCCGCAGCTGCACCACCACCATGTCCACCACGGCGGCCAGCGCCCAGGCCGCGAGCAGCCAGCCCGGCACCGTCCAGCCCTGGCGCCACAGCACGATCGCGAGCACCGTGCACACCACGAAACCGAAGGCGGCCAGCACCAGCCGCAGGTTCAACGCGCTGTACGGCTCGCCGACGGTGCCCCGCCGGCCGGGCGGCTGGGGACCGATCGGCATGGATCGACCCTAACCGCCCGGACCGGCGAGGAACAGCTCAGGACACCTCGCGGCGCAGCACCCGGACCGTGCCGGCCACCAGCGGCAGCGCCACCCAGACCAGGGCGGCCACCCCGAAGCGGACCCACTGGTCACCGGTCATGCCCGGCTCGCTCAGCGGCATCGAGGTCACGTTGATGTCGACCCACCCGGCCGCCGTGTGCAGCCACTTCACCATGCCGCCGAGCACCGACCAGAGCGTCGGGATGGCGAAGTACAGGACGATGGCCAGCGGCGAGTTCATGAGCAGCGCGCCGAACGCCGAGCCCATCAGCACGAACACCACCTGGTTGACCAGCAGCTGACCGACCATCGCGGCCTCGATGTGCCAGCTGCCGTCGCCGCCCGTACCGATGGCGATCAGATTGCCCGCCGCGGCCAGCGCGGCCGCCGCCGCCGTGGTCGCGACGGCGATCAGCACCGCGGCGATCAGCTTCGCCGCCAGCACCCGGCCCCGGGCCGGGGACAACGTGAAGGTGGTCAGCGCCGTGCGCTGCGACCACTCGCTGGTCATCGACAGGATGCCCAGCACCGGCAACAGCACGGCGGCCGGCACCAGGCCGAAGGCGAACAGCCCGGAGAAGACCTGCTCGTCGTCCGGCGCGGCGGCGAGCACGAGCGCGACCGCGCCGGCCGCGGCCAGCGCGATCACGATCAACAACCACAGGCCCGACCGGGTGTCGGCCAGCTTGCGCAGCTCGACCAGGGTGAGCCGGGCCAGCGGGATCCCCGTACGGCGTCCCGCGGACGCGGGAGCACCACCGGGCGCCGCGGCCGGCGCTGTCTGCACGGCGGTCATCGGACAGCCTCCTTCACGGAGTCACCGGCGGTCAGGGTCAGGAACATCTGCTCGAGCCCGCCGCTGCCGGCCGGCCGCAACTCCAGCAGGACGAGACCGGCGTCGGCCGCCGCCCGCCCGATGATCTCCGCATCGGCCTGCACGACGACGCCCCCGTCGGTCGTCCTCGTGCCGGGATGCCCGATGCGCCGCAGCACCGTCTCCAGCGCCGCCATGTCCAGCGCCCGTACCACCGTGCCCGACGCGGCCAGCAGCTCGGCCTTGTCGCCCTGGGCCACGATCCGCCCGCCGCCGATGACGACCAGCTTGTCGGCGACCGCTTCCACCTCCCGCAGCAGGTGCGAGGAGAGCAGCACCGTGCCGCCCGCGTCGGCGAAGTTCCGCAGCAGCCCGCGCATCCAGTAGATGCCCTCCGGGTCGAGGCCGTTGGCCGGCTCGTCGAGGATCAGGATGCCGGGATCGCCGAGCATCGCGTACGCGAGCCCCAGCCGCTGCCGCATGCCCAGCGAGTACGCCTTGACCCGCCGTTTCGCGGCCGTGCTGTTCAGCCCGACCCGCTCCAGGCTCTCGTCGACCCTCCGCTTGTCGACGCCCATGGTCAGCGCGGCCAGCGTCAGGATCTCCCGCCCGGTGCGCCCGGCGTGCTGCGCGGACGCGTCCAGCAGCACCCCGATCCGCCGGCCCGGATTGCCCAGCCGCCGGTACGGCTGCCCGTCGATCGTGGCGGTGCCCGCGGTGGGCGGCGTCAGCCCGCAGATCATCCGCATCGTGGTGGACTTGCCGGCGCCGTTGGGACCGAGGAAGCCGGTCACCGTGCCCGGCTCGCAGGTGAACGACACGTCGTCGACGGCCGGGTGGCTCCCGTACCGCTTGCTCAGATGTTCGACCGTGATCATGCCTCTCAGCGTGCCGTCGCCGGCCGGCCGGGCGCGTCGGCCGCCGGTCGGTGTCCGCGAACCTTGGTCTAGCCCCCGCTACGACTTTGGTCGGTGCACCTCGCAGGAGTAGCCGGGCCATCGACGGGTATGCGCGTGGCACACAGGCAGGCGGGAGCACACGATGGCGATCAAGGAACCGTCGGACATCGCCCACACCGCGGTGGCGGCCGGCGTCAAGAAATCCGATCTGCGGTGGGACAAGACGCTGGTGGGGTCGTTCCTCGCCGGCGCGTACATCGCCTTCGGCGGGCTCGTCGCCATCGCCGTGTCGTCCGGGCTCGACCCGAAGATCTGGGGCAGCCTGCCCACCCTGTTCACCGGCGCGGCGTTCACGCTCGGCCTGGTGCTGGTCCTGATCGCCGGCTCGCACCTGCTCACCGGCAACATGCTGCTGATCCCGATCAGCGCCATGCAGGGCCGGCTCACCTGGGGCGACATCCTGCGCAACCTCACCCTGGTGCTGATCGGCAACGTCATCGGGGCCGTCTTCGTCGCGTACTTCCTGGCCGTGCAGACCGGCGTGATCGGCCACCTCGGCAGCGACGCCGGCACCTCGGGCGCGATGACCTACGACCGGCTCGCCGGGATCGCCGAGGCCAAGGGCCTGCACGAGAGCAACTGGCAGATCTTCCTGCGGGCGGTCGGCTGCAACTGGCTGGTCTGCCTCGCGGTCTGGGTCTCCCTGGCCGCCGACAACGTCTCGGGCAAGATCCTGGCGATCTTCTTCCCGATCATGGCGTTCGTGGCGATGGGCTTCGACCACGTCGTGGCCAACATGTTCTTCCTGCCGGCCGCGATCTTCGCCGGGGTCCCGGGCCTGGGCTGGGACGACACCCTGCGGAACTGGCTGCTGGCGTTCCTGGGCAACCTGGTCGGCGCGGTCGTCTTCGTCGCCACCTCGTACTGGTACATGTACCTCAAGGACGAGCCCTCCGAGGAGAAGCCGCGCGAGGCGACCTGAGCCCGGAGCGCTTTCGACTTTGGTCGGTATCGGGCCCGGGCCGCCCACCCGTAGCATGACGGCCGTGGGGGAGCTGACCGTGTCACGGGCCGGCCGGTCACCGGAGTACCACTGGCTGCAGCCGGCGCAGCTCTGGGACACGGCCGAGCACGAGCGCGCCCGCCGCTCGACCCGCGACTGGGTCGTCGATTCCCTGTGCTTCCTCATCGCCGTGAGCTGGGCGCTGCTGGCGGGCACCGACCAGCTCCAGCCGAACCCGGATGTCATCCCGCAGTGGGCCGGCACCCCGCTGTGGCTGGCCTGGGCGGACCTCATCGCCGGGGTGGCCCTCGCGGTCTCGCTGTGGTGGCGCCGCCGCTTGCCGGTGCAGCTCGCCGTGTGCGCGACGGTGGGCGCGGCCTTCTCCGTGGCGGCCGCCCTCGCCTCGATCATCTTGTTGTTCACGCTGGCCGTGCACCGCCGCTTCGGGGTGACCGCGCTGATCGCCGCCGGCTCGCTGGCGGCCAACTTCACCTTCTGCCTGCTGCGCCCGGAGGCCGGCACCAGCATCGTCGAGTCGCTCGCCTGGAGCACCGTCTTCCTGGCGATCACCCTGCTCTGGGGCATGGTCGTCCGGTCCCGCCGGCAGCTGGTGATGTCGCTGCGGGACCGCGCCGAGCGGGCCGAGTCCGAGCAGCAGCTGCGCGTCAGTCAGGCCCGCGCGATGGAACGCACCCGCATCGCCCGGGAGATGCACGACGTGCTGGCCCACCGGATCTCCCTGCTGAGCCTGCACGCCGGCGCGCTGGAGATCCACCCCGGCGCCGCCCCGGCCGAGGTCGCGGGGGCCGCGGGCGTGATCCGGGCCAGCGCCCACCAGGCCCTGCAGGACCTGCGCGAGGTCATCGGCGTGCTGCGCGAGCCGGCCGCCGGCGACGCCCCCGAACGCCCCCAGCCCACCCTGGCCGAGCTGCCCGCGCTCGCCGACGAGTCCCGGGCGGCCGGCATCAAGGTCCACCTCGAGCTCTCTGTCGACGACGCGGCCGAGGTGCCGGCGGGGACCGGGCGGGCGGCGTACCGGATCGTGCAGGAGGGTCTCACCAACGCCCGCAAGCACGCACCCGGCACCGCTGTCCGCGTCTGCGTGACCGGCACTCCCGGCAGCGGCCTGACTATCGACATCCGCAACCCGGCCCCGATCGGCTCGCGCCCGGCCGTGCCGATCCCGGGCACCGGGACCGGCCTGGTCGGCCTGGCCGAACGGGCCACCCTGGCCGGCGGCCGGCTCACCTCCGGCCGCGGCGCCGACGGCGAGTTCACCCTCTCCGCCTGGCTGCCGTGGGGCGGCCCGGGAGCGGCGCAGTGAACGTCCCGCTCCGCGTGCTGATCGTCGACGACGACGCCCTGGTCCGGGCCGGCCTGACGATGATCCTCTCCGGCGCCGACGACATCGCCGTGGTGGGCGAGGCCGCCGACGGCAGCGATGTCCCGGCGGCGGTGGCCACCCACCGCCCGGACGTGGTGCTGATGGACATCCGCATGCCCCGCGTCGACGGCCTGGCCGCCACCGAATCGCTGCGCCGCCGCCCGAGCGCGCCGGAGGTGATCGTGCTGACCACCTTCGACGCCGACGAGTTCGTGCTGCGCGCCCTGCGGGCCGGGGCCAGCGGCTTCCTGCTGAAGGACACCCCGCCGGTGGAGATCCTGCACGCGGTGCGCCGGGTGGCCCAGGGCGAGGCGATGCTGTCACCGGCGGTGACCCGCCGCCTGATCGCCCACGTGGCGGCCCCGGAGGCCAACGGCGGACGGCAACGGGCGCTGACCGCGCTCGAAGGCCTCAGCGAGCGTGAGCGGGAGGTCGCGTTGCTGCTGGGCCAGGGCCGCGCGAACGCGGAGATCGCCACGGAGTTGTTCATGAGCGTCGCGACGGTCAAGGCGCACGTCTCCCGGTTGATGGTCAAGCTCAACCTGAACAACCGCGTCCAGATCGCCCTCCTGGTCCACGACGCCGGCCTGGCCTGACCTCCCGCGACAAACGGTTTCCCAACGGTCTGACAAACCGCTTCGGGCATGCGGAATCAGCGCATCGCCTGACCCCCCCGATAAGACGACGAGTAGGGTCACCCGGGGCAGCCGTTCACCCATTCGAAGCTGCTCAATCGTCCGACTTACCCACAGGAGAACACCATGAACCTCGGAAAACGAAGTCTGACCATTGCCGCTTCCCTGCTCTGCGGCGCCGCCATTCTGTCCCCAGCGGTGCCGGCCACCGCAACTCCCGCCGACGGCGCCCAGACGTACCACGAGAATTATTGCCAGGACTTCGGGTTCGGGACGTTCTGCGTGCAGGCCCACGGCGTCTACAACGTCACGACGACACCGAGTGGCAACTACAACTTCACGGACAACAGAAGGTACGAATATGTGTGGGATTTCCAGAGCGGCGACCATTACGAGAGCGACAGTAAAGCCCACTACAGGGCCCTGTGGAAGGCCGATGCGCCACAGGTGATTCACCAGCGCGTGCGGGAGACCGCAATTTCCCCGGGGAGCACCTGCACTTACGAGTACGACTACCATTGTGCCAACGGCACCGTGCATTTCTACAACTGGAACGTCACCTGCTCCTGACGGTCGTCAGCCCCGGGCGCCCGGCCGGGATGAGACCATGCCGGGATGACCGAGGAGACGATCGGCGACGGCGCGGCGCTCAGCGCCGCCCACATCTCGGCGGCGGTCGGCGAGCTCGGCTGGCGCTACGTCCTGGGCACCCTGCGCGCCTCGATGCGGCTGGGTCCGCTGTGGCAGGTCGCCGAGGTCGCCACCGAGCTGATCCGGGCCTGCGGCGCCGGCGCCGACGAGTGCCTGTGGCTCGACCTGCGGCCCGGACGGCTGGAGCTGACCCTGCATCCGCCGGACCCGGCCGGGCTGACCGCCCGGGAGCTGGCCCACGCCCGCGTGATCGCCACCACGGCCGCGGAGATGGGCCTGCCGCTGACGCCGGACGCCGACGGCCGCCGGTCGGTGCAGGCGCTGGAGATCGCGGTCGACGCGCGGGACATCGCGGCGATCCGGCCGTTCTGGAAGGCCGTGCTCGGCTACGCCGACGAGCCGGGCGGTGGCGGCCCGCGCGACCCGATCGTCGACCCGCTCGCCCAGGGCCCGGCGCTCTGGTTCCAGCAGATGACCGGCCCGCGGGTCCACCGCAACCGGCTGCACCTGGACGTCTCGGTGCCGCACGACGAGGCGCCGGCGCGGATCCGGGCCGCTCTGGGCGCCGGCGGCATCCTGCTGTCCGAGGCCCGCGCGCCGTCGTTCTGGATCCTCGCGGACCCCGAGGGCAACGAAGCGTGCGTCACCACCTGGCAGGGCCGTGATTAGTGCACCCGCCCACGCGCCACGGGCGGCATCGTGGGGCTACCGGCGGCGGTAGCGACGAGCTCGGAGACCGTCGTGAAGCGGAAGCCGCGGGCCCGCAGTCCCTCGATCATCGCCCCGAGCCGCCGCAGAGCCACCAGCCGCCGGTCCGCGCCGACGTCGTGGGCCAGCACGATGTCACCCGGGCGGACCCCGTCGACGATCGCGCGGACCTGGGCGTCCGGGTCGTCGGCGAAGGCCCGTTCGCGCATCTGCTGGGACCACAGCACGATGTCGTAGCCCAGCGAGTCGGCCGCCAGCAGGGTCGATCCGCCCAGGTGGCCGTACGGTGGCCGCATCAACGCCGGCGCCCGGCCGGTGACCTCGTGGATCACCTCGTGGGTCCGGGTCAGCTCGGCGGTGACCCCGGCCAGGTCGAGGGTGGCCAGGTCGTCGTGCGACCAGGAGTGGTTGCCGACCTCGTGGCGGTCCAGCCGCCCGCGGACCAGCCCGGCGTGCTCGCGCAGGTTGCGCCCCACCATGAAGAACGTGGCCGGCACCCCGGCCGCCTCCAGCGTGTCCAGCACCATCGGCGTCCACCGCGGCCCCGGCCCGTCGTCGAAGGTGAGCGCCACCACCGGTTCGGTGGTCCGGGCGTAGTACCGCACGGTCACGTCGGCGTGCCGGGCGGCGGCCGGCGTGTCCGCGGCCGCCGCGTAGCCGCCGCCCAGCGGTGGCCGGTCCCACCCGCACCAGCGCGGTATCTCGCTGGCCCCCAGCACGCCCATTCCCGCCCCGGCCACGGCCAGCAGGCCGCCGCGCAGCAGGGCGCGCCGGCTGGGCCGCATGATCCTGACGTTCGCTGCCATGACTGTTCCCCCGTGTCCGCGCCGCGGGAGCGCGGCGCTACAGGGAGCGTCGCGGGTGCCGTCAACAGCGGGTATCCGGCGCGGGCCGGAGATCCACCCCGCGCCGCCTCGGCCATTCGGCCGAGGCACCGCTGTGCTACCGGTGCGGCTACCGGGCGGGGGAGAGCGGCCACAGTGGCTCCTGAGCCGCCTCCTCCGTCTCCCGCAGCACCCGCAGCACATTGCGCCCGGTGAGCTTCTCCAGCTCCTCCTGGCCCCAGCCCCGCCCGGCCAGTTCCTCCAGCAGCCGCGGATATCCCGACACGTCCTCGAGCCCCACCGGCAGCCGGTCGCAACCGTCGTAGTCGCCGCCGAGCCCGACGTGGTCCACCCCGGCCACTGCCCGTACGTGCTCGACGTGGTCGGCCACCTGGGCGATCGTCGCCTCCGGCCGGGGGTGCTCGGCCAGCCAGGCCCGGAACGGCTCCGGCGGCGGCACGTCACCGCCGGGCAGGGCCGTGCCGAAAGATCCCCCACCGGTACGCGGGACCGGCTCCGCCTCGCGGCCCGGCCGGGGAGCGCTGGGCCAGGGTGCCTGCGCGGCCGGCAGCCCGAGCCGCTGCCATTCCGCGTCCGCGGCGGCGGTCCAGGCCACGACCTGCTCCGAGACGAAGACCGGTACGAACGCGACCATGCAGACGCCGCCGTTGTCCCGCAGCCGGACCAGGACCTCGTCGTCGACGTTGCGCCGGTGGTCGGTGAGGGCCCGGGCCGACGAGTGGCTGAAGATCACCGGGGCGGTGGCCACGTCCAGCGCCGCGTGCATGGTGCTGGTCGCGACGTGGGACAGGTCGGCCAGCACGCCGATGCGCTGCATCTCCGCCACGATGGCCCGGCCCTCGTCGTCCAGCCCGCCCACCGCCGGTACGTCGGCCGCCGAGTCCGCCCACGACGTGTTGTGGTTGTGGGTCAGCGTCACGTAGCGCACCCCGAGACGCGCGAACGCCCGCAGCACCCCGAGCGAGGTGGCCAGGCTGTGCCCGCCCTCGATGCCGATCAGGGAGGCGATCCGCCCGCCGCGCTGGGCCGCCTCGACGTCGTCGGCCGAGTACGCGACAGCGAGATCCCCGGGGTACGCGGCCACGAGCCGGTACACCGCGTCGATCTGCTCCATGGTCGCCACCACCGCCTCGGGTTCACGCAGGTCGGAGGGCACGTACACGGACCAGAACTGGCCGCCGACGCCGCCGGCGCGCAGCCGGGCGATGTCGGTGTGGAACTCGGGCCGGTCCGCGGCCAGGCCGTCGACGCGGTAGCCGGCGCGCTCGCGCAAGGCCATCGGCAGGTCGTTGTGCCCGTCGATGACGGGGGCGGCACGCAGGGCGAGATCAACGACGGACACGGCGCTCCTCAGGCTCGTGGGCCGCGGCCGGCGCGGGTGGCGCCGGCCGGGTCCGAACGGACGATGATCACCTGCCGGAGCATAGGGCGGCGCCGGGCGGATCGCGCGCGGGCCGGTCCGCGGAATCCTCAAGTCCCGCCGTTCGGCTCGTTCGCAACCGGGCGGCACCCGCACGGGCACGGTGCCCGCACCGTACGCCCCGGAATCTTTGCTGCATGCCCGGCCGAGACGCGGCCGGACACACGCGGGGGAGATCCGAATTGCGTCGCAAGAAGCTGCAGAAGTCCGTGACCGCCCTGGCCGCCCTGGTGGCCGGTGCCGGCACCGCGCTGGTCGCCTCGGCGCCCGCGGCGGCCGCCGCCGCCCCGGAGCTGAAGCTCACCGCCGGTGACGACACGTACGTGTCCAGCGGCCGCAAGGACGCCACCTTCGGCGCCGAGGACAAGCTGTCGATCGGCCGCCTCGACGGTGACACCAAGATCGCCTTCCTGAAGTTCCTGGTCCCCGCGGGTACGCAGGTCACCGGCGCCCGGCTGCGGCTGATCACCGTGGGTGACGTGGCCGGCAAGGTGTCGGTGAGCCGGGTGGCCGGCAACGGCTGGACCGAGCAGCGCCTCACCTCGGGCAACGCCCCCGCGCCGGGTGCGGTCGTCGCGTCCGCCACCCCGTCCGCCGACGCGGAGGAGCTGTCCTTCGACCTCGGCGCCGCGGTCACCGGCCCCGGCACCTACTCCTTCGCCGTGCAGTCGTCGGCGTCGAACGCGGTCACCCGCCTGCGCTCCGCCGAGGGCAAGTGGGGCGGCCCGGTGCTGACGATCTCCACCGCTGCCGTGCACTCGGCCCCGGCCGTGCCGCCGGCCACGCCGATCGAGGACGAGGACATGCCGCCGCCGGCCGCCGAGCCCACCACCCCGGCCACCACCGCCCCGGCCCAGCCCGAGCCGGCCCCGACCACCCCCACCGAGCCTGCCCCCACCCAGCCCGCCCCCACCCAGACCACCCCGACCCAGCCCGCGCCGATCGACCCGCCCCAGGGTGACTGCGTCACCGGCGCCAAGCTCGTGCCGAGCTGCGGCGTGCTGTGGGGGGCCGCCGCCGGTGGCTTCACCGACGCGCCGCGCGACGAGGCGCTCAAGGACTGGGAGAAGCTCAGCGGCCGCACCGCGAGCATCTTCCACGCGTACCACAAGGGTGACGAGCCGTTCCCGACCCAGTCCGAGATGGCCATGGCCCGCGACGCCGCCAAGCCGCGCGTGCTGCTGCTGAACTGGAAGATCGCGTACGGCTCGAACTGGGCCAAGGTCGCCAAGGGTGAGCAGGACGCGCGCATCGACCGTTTCGCCGCCCGGATCAAGACGAGCTTCCCGGAGAAGTTCTTCCTCGTGCTGAACCACGAGCCGGAGAACGACGTCGTGGCCAAGGCCGGCTCCGGCTGGGAGGCCAAGGACTTCGCCGCCATGTACCGCCACACGATCCTGCGCCTGCGGGCCAAGGGTGTCACCAACGCGATCAACGTCATGGCCTACATGGGCAACGAGAAGTGGATGGCGCAGTCGTGGTGGAAGGACCTCTACCCGGGTGACGACGTCGTCGACTGGATGGGCCTCGACTCGTACGTGAGCGCCGAGAAGGGCTACTACCACTTCGGCCTGTTCGATGACCTGCTCGACCGCAAGCCCGCCGACGGTGGCCTCGGCTGGTACGACTGGGCCGCCACCAAGCACGCGAGCAAGCCGGTCATGGTTGCGGAGTGGGGCGTCTACCACCGCGTCGGCAAGGTCACCGACAAGGCCGCCGGTTTCCGCAGCGTCCTGCCCGAGCTCAAGAAGCGCCCGGGGATCAAGGCGATCGTCTACTTCGACACCAAGCGCGACGACCAGGGTGACCGCGACATCAGCATCGACAGCACGAAGACGGCCCTGACCGCGTTCCGTACCCTGGCCGCGGACAAGATCTTCGACGTGAAGCTGCGCTGAGCGTCGTCCACTGTGCTCACGAGCCGCCCGGCGGGCCTGCCGGGCGGCTCGTGCCGTGTTCAGCTGCCGGCGACGGCCATCGTGCCCTTGCCGCTGCGCTTCGCCTCGTACATCGCGGCGTCGGCGGCGCGCAGCAACGTGCGCGCCTGGCCGCCGGGGCCGGTTGCGACGCCGACACTGGCCCGGACGACCAGCACGTGACCCTCGACCGTGACCGGCTCGGTGAGCGCGGCGACGATCCGCTCGGCGGTGGCCGCGGCCTCGGCCGGCGTCGTGCCGGTCAGGATCACGGCGAACTCGTCGCCGCCGAGCCGGGCCACCGTGTCGCTGCCGGCCCGCACACAGCCCCGCAGCCGTTCGGCCGCCGTGACCAGCACCCGGTCGCCCACGTGGTGCCCGAGCGTGTCGTTGATGATTTTGAAGTCGTCCAGGTCGACGGCGAGGACCCCGGCGAGCGCCCCGGCGTCCGGCTGCCCGGCCGCCTCGGCGATCCGGCGGTGGAACAGGGTGCGGTTGGCCAGGCCGGTCAGCGCGTCATGGGTGGCCTCGAAGTGCAGCTGCTCCTGGAACGCGCGGGCGTCGGTGATGTCACGGGCGTTGGAGATGAGCCCGCGCACGCTGGGGTCGTCGTGCCGGTCGGTGGCCACCACGTCGAGCCAGCGCCAGGAGCCGTCCTTGTGGCGTACCCGGCCCTGCCAGGAAGCGCCGGTCCCGGCGGCCGGCAGATCCTCGGGATGCAGCAGGTCGCGCAGGGCCGTGCCGAGCAGCTCCTCGGGCGTGTACCCCAGCATCCGGGTCACCGCCGGGCTGGTGAACGTCGTCCGGCCCTGCCGGTCGGTGATCACCGTGAGGTCGGAGGAGTGCTGGATCAGCGAGCGGAACCGGCTCTCCTGCTCGCCGAGCCGGCGCAGCAGTACCGCGTTGTCGACGAACGAGGTGATCTGCCGGCCCAGCACCACCAGCGTGACCAGCAGCGAGCCGAGGACCAGCCCCCAGCTGCGGACCGACAGCCCGTCCTGGGCCAGGCTGAACAGGCCCGCGGCGTAGGTCGCCAGCGCTGCCGCGTACGGCAGCAGGCTGAACGGCCGCCGCCGGGAGCGCGGCGGGGCGGTGGCGGCGAGCTGCATCTCCACTGTCTGCGCCCGCGGGCAGGCCGCCATGATCACGCAGGGGACGAAGCTCGACAGCATGAACACCGCCGGGTTGGCGCTCGCGGCGAGGCCGTCCACGCCGACGCCGAGCGCGGTCAGGGCCACGCCGACCAGGGCGATGCCGGCCGCGACCGGCCGGAACGGTGCCTCGCCACCGAGGATCAGCTTGGTGATGCCGAAGAACAGGATCAGCATGAGGGCGGCGAGCACGCCGTTGAGCAGCACCAGGCTGATCGCCGCGCCGACCACCGCGCTGAGCATGAACGACCAGATGAAACCGGCGGCGGCGGTCATCACGGTGGCCGCGTCCAGCCAGAACACCAGGCGTTGCCGGCCGGTGGCCCGGATCGGGTGGGTCAGCATCGCCCACAGCGGCACCGAGACGCCGGCGACGATGAAGACCAGGTGCACGTTGCCGCTGACCAGCCCGGTCACCGTCAGATCGTTCGCCGACTGCACCGTCTGGACGAGGTCGCCGACGGTGAACAGGACCGCGGCGATGGTCATCGCCCGCCAGAACCGGCGGGTGGGGGCCGACGCGTCCGGGTGCCGGTGGACCCGCCACGAGCCGAGGGCCAGGACCACGTCGAGGGCGACCTGGACGGGCCAGTAGCCGGCGATCAGGACGGGCAGGCCGGCCACCGGCCAGGCGTACCAGGCGGCGCCGAGCACAGCGACGGCCAGCAGCGCCCGCATGCCGCGGTCCCGCAGCAGTGCCATCGGCACCGGCGGGGCGGTCCGTCTGCCCGTACGCGGAACCATCGCCCGTTCCTCCAGCCTGTCGCTCCCGGTCGGGAATCGCAGCCTGTCCATCGTTCGGCGAACCCCGGACCTGAGACATCACGGCCGGGCCCGGTTGTGACGACCGACGCCGGCCGCCCGGGCCGCCGAGGGCAAGCCGGGCACCGAACTTCTCAGGTGACCGGCCGCCCGCCCGATCTCGACGGTGACGTCACCCCGCCAGGTGGTGACCGGAGGCGGGGGAGGGCTCTGATGACGGTCAGGCACCGGCCTTCCGCCACCGTCGTGGTCGGCGTCACCGTGGCCGTGTTCGCCGCCTGGATGGCCACCGGGCTGGGCGGCGACGCCGTGACCCGGGCGGTCTCCGACGTCGGCACGGTCCTGATGACCCTGGTCGCCGGCCTGGCCTGCCTGCTCCGCGCCGCGCGACGGTGCGGCCGGATGGTCGTGGCGTGGGCCGCCATCGGCCTGGGCGCGCTCGCGTACTGCGCCGGCGAGGCCTGCTGGACGTTCACGGAGGTGGTCCAGGGCCGCGAGGTCCTGTTCCCCGGGCTGCCCGACCTCGGCTACCTCGCCATGGTCCCGCTGGTCGCGGCCGGTCTGCTGGCGGTCCCGGTGGGCCGGCAGTCGGTGGCGCACCGGATCCGCAGCATCGTCGACGGGCTGATGATCGCCGCCTCGCTGCTGCTGGTGAGCTGGATCGTCGTGCTGGCGCCGCTGCTCGCCGCGGGCGCCGACAGCCGGCTCGGCCGTCTCGTGCTGATCGGCTACCCGATCGGCGACGTCGTGCTGGTCACCGTGGCGCTCTACGTGCTGGCCCGGCTGCGCCGTGGCGGCCGGGACACCAGGCCGCTGCTGCTCATCGTGGGTGCCACGGTCACGCTCGGCGTCGCCGACAGCGCCTACCTGTACGTGTACCTGCACCACGACTACCGTTCCGGCGGCATCCTCGACATCGGCTGGTTCGCGGGCTTCGCCCTGGTCCTGCTGGCCGCGCTGCGCCCCGGCACCGCCACGGACGAGCCCGGCCCGGACGGCGACGACCCGGGCGACCGGAAGTCGTACGCGATCCTGCTGCCGTACGCGGCCGTGCTCGCCGCGCTGGGGTGCAGCGTCGTCCACTACGCCGTGTCCGGTGAGGCGGATCCGTTCTTCGCCGGCTGCCGGACCCTGCTCATCGTGCTGATCATCGCCCGCCAGCTGCTGACCCTGCTGGAGAACCGGCACCTGACCCGGCACCTGGAGGCCCGGGTGGCCAAGCGCACCGCCGACCTGCAGGCCAGCGAGCTGCGCTTCCGTGCCCTCGTGATGCAGAGCTCGGAATCGGTCGCGGTGATCGACGCCGACTCCACCATCCGGTTCCAGAGCGAGTCGGTGGAACGGATCTTCGGCTATCCGGCCTCGGTGCTGCTCGGCCTCAAGCTGCTCGACGTGGCCGGGCGCCGCGCCGCACCCCGGCTCGCCGCCGCCCTGGAGTCGGTCCGCGACCAGCCGCTCGGGGTCGTGGTGGCCGAGGTGCCGCTGCGGCACCGCGACGGCCGGATCCGGCTCGCCGAGATGACGATCACCAACCTCGTGCACGACCCGTCGGTCCGCGGCTACGTGCTCAACACCCGCGACATCCACGACGCCACCGAGCTGCAGGAACAGCTCGTGCACGAGGCGTACCACGACGCGCTGACCGGGCTGGCCAGCCGGGCGCTGTTCCGCGAGCGGGCCGTCGAGGCCCTGTCCCGCGACCCCGGCGGCGACGGCGTCGCCGTGCTGCTGCTCGACCTGGACGGCTTCAAGGAGATCAACGACAGTCTCGGGCACGCCGCCGGTGACGCCCTGCTGGTGCGGATCGCCGACCGGCTGCGCACCGCCGTCCGCGACGGTGACACCGTGGCCCGTTTCGGCGGCGACGAGTTCGGCGTGGTCATCGAATCACCCACTGCGCGCGCCGACGCGGAGAGCGTCGCCGGGCGCATCACGGCGGCCCTGGAGGAGCCGGTCCGGGTCGGGGAGCGGGACCTGCGCGTGGCGGTCAGCATCGGGCTGGCCTGCGGCGCCGACGCCGGCGACATCGACCAGCTGCTGCGCAACGCCGACCTGGCGATGTACCGGGCCAAGGCGGCCGGCGGGGCCGGGCTGGCCGCGTACGACCCGGAGATGCTCGCCGGGCTGGTGCAGCGGCTCGAGCTGGAGGCCGACCTGCGCCTCGCCCTGGACCGCGGGGAACTGGCCCTGCACTACCAGCCCACCGTCGACCTGCGTACCGGCGAGATCGTCGGTTTCGAGGCGCTGGTCCGCTGGCACCACCCGACCCGCGGCATGGTGTCCCCGCTGGACTTCATCGGCATCGCCGAGGCGACCGGCCTGATCGTGCCGCTCGGCCGCTGGGTGCTGACCGAGGCCTGCCGGCAGGCGGTGGCCTGGGGCGCGGGCAGCACCCGCCGGCTCAAGATGGCCGTCAACGTGTCGGTCCGGCAGTTCGACGACGGCGACCTGTCCGAGATGGTCGCCGAGGTGCTGGCCGGGACCGGCATGCCGGTGGACCAGCTGTGCCTGGAGATGACCGAGAGCGTGCTGCTCACCGACACCGACGAGAACCTCACCCAGCTGCAGCGGCTGAAGGCGCTGGGCGTCACCCTGGCCATGGACGACTTCGGTACGGGCTACTCGTCCCTGGCGTACCTGGGCCGCTTCCCGATGGACGTGCTGAAGATCGATCGCTCCTTCGTGGACCGGCTCGGCGGCGACCGCGAGGACGAGGCACTGGTCCGGACGATCGTGCGGCTGGCCCGCAGCCTCGGCATGACCACCGTCGCCGAGGGCATCGAGGACGCCGCCCAGCTCGCGATCCTGCGGGAACTCGGCTGCGACCTGGCCCAGGGCTTCTTCCTGTCCCGCCCGCTGCCCGCCGCCGAGGCGGGCCGGGTGCTCACCGAAGGCCCGGCGCGGGCGCTGGCCGTACCGGCCTGAGGTCAGCGGACCTGCCCGCGGACGACCAGCGCCCAGCACAGGCAGCCGAACGCCGCCGTGGTGGCCAGCGCGCGGACCAGGTTCCAGGTCGTCCAGCGGGCCGCGTCGAAGTGCTCGCGGATCCCGGCCAGGTCGGTGATCCGGTCCGGGTCGCCGGCCGCCTTGAGCGCGTCGTTGAGCGGTACGTGCACCGCCACGGTGATGACCGCCACCAGGGCGTTCAGGACGACCGCCACGAGCAGCCACGGCAGCAGGCGCCGGTCGGTGTTGAGCCCGGCGGCCACGGCCGTGCACAGCACCGCCCCGACGAAGCCGGTCATGAACCACGGGTTGATGATGGCCCGGTCGACGGCCTGGAACGCGCCGATGAACGTGCGGTCGTCGGTGCTGCCCAGCCCCGGCATGACGGTGTGCTGGTAGAGGCCGTAGACGCCCGCCATGAGTCCGGTGGTCATGGTCGCCGCCAGCAGTGCCGCCACCCTCAGTGTGTCCATGTGATCAGTCAACCGGTGCGGTGCGACGCAGGCTATCCGCGGGACTCCACACTGCATACGCGAGCGTCCAGGCGCTGCTGGTGCAGGGCGAGCTGCAGGGCCAGCCGCGCGTCGGGATCGTCCAGGGAGTCGCCGAACAGCCGCCGGAGCTTGCGCATCCTGTACCGCACGGTCTGCGGGTGCGCCGGCAGGGCGGCCGCCGCGGCGAGCACCTGTCCCTGGGCCCGGAGCCAGGCCAGCAGGGTCGCGGACAGCACCTCGCGGTCCGCCGGGGCGAGCGGTTGCAGCGGCGCCAGCCACCGGTCCGCGAGCCGGTCGCTCAGCCCCGGCTCCCAGGCCGTGACCAGCGTGACCAGGTGCTCGTCGCAGTGCAGCAGCGCCTCGGCCGGCAGCATCCCCGCCTGCTGCAACTGCAGGGCCCGGCGCGACAACCGGTACGACAACCGGGCCTCACCCAGCGGAACCGCCGGTCCCAGCGCCGCCCGCTGGCCGGCCAGCGCGGCCGTCAGGTGCGCGAGCCGGCCCGGGGTGGCCGGCTCGGGCAGGATCAGCCGGGTGGCGTCGGCGATGACCGTGGCGATCGTGCCGCTGCCCGCCCGCCGGGCCAGCTGCTCGCCGTCGGTGCCCTCCACGCTGACCACCGCCACCGAGGCCGGCACGGGCCAGCGGGCCGCGTCCGCGGCGGCCGCGATCGCCGCGCCGCCGGGCGGGTCCGGCTGCACGAGCAGCGTGATCAGCCGGCGCCGGGTGGTGTCCCAGTCGCGGCCGTGCTGGCGCTGCTCGTCGAGGTATCCCTCGGCCGCCGCCCCGGCGAGCGCGTCGATGAAGCCGAACAGAGCCGAGGCCAGCACGTACAGCACGGCCGGGGGCAGCTCCCGCTCGACCAGGTACGCCCAGATGGCGCGCCCGCCCAGGGTGAGGATCGAGCGCAGCGCGTCGATGTCGTGACCCTCGCGGAACTCCGTGCGGCCCAACCCGACGAACACCGCCCGGGGTCCCGCGAGCTCCCGGGCCGGCTCGGCCACCGCCCCGACGAAGGCGTCCACCGCCGTCTCGACCCCCAGCGTGAGGCCGCGCCCCTGGCCACCGGTGAGCGACCGGCCCTGAGCGCTCATCGCCGTACGCATCGTGCGGAGCACCCGCTCGCGCAACGCCGCCCGCTCGGTCCGGAGCCGCTCGCCGACGCCGGCCGGCAGGTCCGCGACGCGCGGCTCGATGTCGAGGAAGGCGTCGGGCACAGTTTTGTCACCCCGGTGATAAAGCGCGGGCGGAAATCCGCCTCGGTGGACCACCATCTTGGCACGGTGATGCCTAGCGTGAGGACATGGACGCAGATGTGATCGTGGTCGGGGCGGGACTCGCCGGGCTGGCGGCGACCGCCGAGCTCGCCGACGCGGGCCGCCGGGTGCTGCTGCTCGACCAGGAACCCGAGCAGAGCCTGGGCGGGCAGGCGTTCTGGTCGTTCGGGGGCCTGTTCCTGGTCGACTCGCCGGAGCAGCGCCGGATGGGCGTGCGCGACTCGGTCGAGCTGGCCTGGCAGGACTGGCTGGGCAGCGCGGCGTTCGACCGCGAGGAGGACCACTGGCCGCGGCAGTGGGCCCGGGCGTACGTGGACTTCGCCGCCGGCGAGAAGCGGGCCTGGCTGCGGGCCATGGGGCACCGGCTGTTCCCGGTGGTCGGCTGGGCCGAGCGCGGTGGCGGCTCCGCCGAGGGGCACGGCAACTCGGTGCCGCGTTTCCACCTGACCTGGGGGACCGGACCGGGGCTGGTCGAGCCGTTCGAGCGCCGGGTGCGCGCGGCGGCCGAGCGGGGCCTGGTGCACTTCGGCTTCCGGCACCGGGTGGACGGCCTGGTCAAGACCGGCGGGGTGGTCACCGGGGTGCGGGGACGCACGCTGGCGGCCAGCGGGGTCCGGCGCGGCGAGTCCAGCTCACGGGAGGAGACCGGCGATTTCGCGTACGAGGCGCAGGCGGTGATCGTCACGTCGGGCGGCATCGGCGGCGACCACGACCTGGTCCGCAAGGCCTGGCCGGCCCGGCTCGGGGCCCCGCCCAAGCGGATGGTCGCCGGCGTCCCGGCCCACGTGGACGGCCGGATGCTGGGCATCACCGAGCAGGCCGGCGGGCGCGTCGTCAACCCGGACCGGATGTGGCACTACGTCGAGGGCCTGCGCAACTGGGACCCGATCTGGCCGCAGCACGGCATCCGCATCCTGCCCGGCCCGTCGTCGCTGTGGCTGGACGCGACCGGCCGCCGGCTGCCGGCGCCGCTGTTCCCCGGCTTCGACACGCTCGGCACGCTGAAACACCTGATGGCCACCGGCTACGACTACAGCTGGTTCGTGCTGACCCAGAAGATCATCGAGAAGGAGTTCGCCCTGTCGGGCTCGGAGCAGAATCCCGACCTGACGAACAAGAGCATCCGGCAGGTGCTGGGCCGGGTCCGGGCCGGCGCGACCCCGCCGGTGGAGGCCTTCAAGCAGCACGGCGCCGACTTCGTCGTGGCGCCGACGTTGGACGAGCTGGTCACCGGCATGAACAAGCTGGCCGCGGAGAGCGACGGCCCGGCTCTGGAGCTGGAGGCGGTACGCCGCACGATCGAATCCCGCGACCGCGAGCTGACCAACCCGTTCAGCAAGGACGCACAGGTCACCGCCATCCACGGGGCCCGGCGCTACCGCGGCGACCGGCTGATCCGGGTGGCGTCGCCGCACCGGCTGCTGGACCCGGCGGCGGGCCCGCTGATCGCCGTCCGGCTCAACATCCTCACCCGCAAGACCCTGGGCGGCCTGCACACCGACCTCTCGGCCCGGGTCCTGCAGGCCGACGGCTCACCCCTGCCGGGCGTGTACGCGGCCGGCGAAGTCGCGGGCTTCGGCGGCGGCGGCATGCACGGCTACAACTCCCTGGAGGGCACCTTCCTGGGCGGCTGCTTGTTCTCCGGTCGCACCGCTGGTCGGGCCGCGGCCGCGGCAACTGCCTGACCGCGCCGGCCGGGCCGCAACCCGCCCGGCCGCGCCGCGCCGCGCCCGCCGGG
>NZ_JBSGFR010000036.1:0-93627 GCF_053603475.1 Actinoplanes sp. NPDC004185
CGGGGCCGTCCGGGTCGCACAGGGCGAGGGCGGCCCGCAGGCCGCCCTCGTCGAGATCGTCGTCGTCGCCGGCGAAGACCGCCCGGCGCAGAGCCGGGGTGGTCGACGCGGCGAGCAGCCGCACACCGCTCACCCGGCCACGGCCTCGGACTTCTCGGCCGGCACCCGCTTGGCCAGCCTGTCCAGCAGCGCCGCGAACGCCAGCCCCAGCGCCGTCCACAACGTCACCTGGGTGCCGAGCGAGGCCAGCCGGAACGTCCACAGCAGGCTCGCCGGGAACGTGTCGGGCACCTCGTCGAACGTGGGCAGCAGCACGTACCCGATCGCGACCACCACCAGGAAGGCGCCCAGCGCCGCCGCGGCCCGCAGCCACTCCGGCGCGTCCGCGCGCAACGAGCGGGACGCCAGCACCCCGGCCCAGACCGCGACCACACCGATCACCACGATCGACAGCCAGCCGATGGTGCGCTGGTTGATCGTCGCGGGATCACCGACCGCGGGCGGATTGGCCGGATACTTCACGAACGGCACCAGCACGATGCCGAGCAGAGCCGCCCCGGCCAGGCCGAACGCCGCCCGGGTGTCGCTGGCGGTGCGCAACCGCCGGCGCAGCAACGTGTACGCCGTCGCGAGCAACCCGCCCATCGCCACGCCGTACAGGGCCGTGGCCAGGAACAGCCCGCCCTTCTGGCCGGTGCGCGAGACGAGCTCCTCGTCGTGGTGACCGTCGTCGGCCGCACCGGGGGTCTCCGCGTGGGCCGCGGCTTCCTCGATGGCGATAGCCGCGTCGATCCGGCTCTCCCCGGTGGCGTACGCGAACACGCCCGCCAGCAGACCCGCGATCATGCCGGCCAGCAGGCCCCGCAGCAGGATGGCGCCGTAGGAGGGGGTGGTGCGGGCCGAGCTCAGTGACACGGCACGCCGAGCAGGTGCCGGCCGTCGTGCATGAGCTCGTGCAGGTACATGCCGCCCTGCGAGACCGCGCCCTGGTCGAACGCGACCAGGTAGGCCAGCAGCAGGAGCATGGTGACCGCGCCGACGGCGGTCCAGAGCACCCGCGGTGAGACAGCGGGCGGGTTCAGCGGGCGTACCGACTGAGTGTTGTTCGACATGACTGGGTCAGACCTCCTACCGGGATGACGCGTCCCGTTCAACAGGCCTGCGTACGTGTGAGCGTCCTGACTCACGGAACCCCGCAGGGCTCCGTTCACAGTGGCGCGACCGCACCGGATTCCCACCGGTTTCCCTCACGACGCCGCAGATGGTCCCCACAACCTAGCGGCGAGCGCCGGAGCCGGTCAATCGAGCCGGTGCTCACAGCCTCCGGGTCACCGCCGCCGGGTCCGGCTCGGTAACATCCAAGCCGGTCGTGGTGCGGGGGAGTGGCGATGAGGTTGCACAGGGTGACGGCGGCGCTGGGTGCGCTGACCGGGATGGCCGCTGTGCTGTTGCCGGCCGCGCCCGCCCAGGCCCGGGCCTTCGTCTGCCCCACCCTGCCGGGCCAGGCCAAGGTCAGCGCGGCCAAGCCGTACGAGACCCAGCTGTTCGCCCCGGAACGGCTCGCCCCGTTCGCCACGGGCGCCGGCGTGCGCGTCGCGGTCATCGACTCCGGCGTGGACGCCGGCCATCCCCAGCTGCGGGGCCGGGTCGCCGCGGGCAAGGACTTCCTGCACGGCGACGCGACCGGGCGCCAGGACTGCGTCGGGCACGGCACGGCCGTGGCCGGCCTCATCGCCGCGCGGCCGGTCACCGGCGCCGGCCTGCGCGGGCTGGCCCCGGACGCGACCATCGTGCCCGTGCGGGTCAGCGAGCAGACCGACACCCAGCAGAGCACCGGCGGGCCGGTCAGCCCGGCCAAGTTCGCCACGGCGATCGACTGGGCCGTCGACGAGGGCGGGGCCGACGTGATCAACATGTCACTGGTGATGACCACCGACGACGGCCGGGTCCGCGCCGCCGTCGCCCGGGCCGTCGCCGCCGGCGTCGTCGTGGTCGCCGCGGCCGGCAACGACGGGCGCCCCGACGACGGCAACCCGCGGCCGTACCCGGCGTCCTATCCCGACGTGATCGGCGTCGGCGCGATCGGCGCCAACGGTGTGGCCGGCGACTTCTCCCAGCACGGCGACTACGTGGACGTGATGGCCCCGGGCGTCGGGGTGACCATCGCCGCGCGCCGCTCCGGGCACACCCAGGGCGACGGCACCAGCTACGCGACCCCGTTCGTGGCGGCCACCGCCGCACTGCTCAAGCAGCGGTTCCCGTCGCTGACCCCGGCCCAGGTGGCCCGGCGCATCGTGGCCACCGCCGACCCGGCCCCCGGCGGGCGGCGCAGCGACCTGTACGGCTTCGGCGTGCTGAACCCGTACCGGGCGCTGACCGAGACCCTCGGCCCGGAGTCCCCGCCGCCGCCGGCCCCGGCGGTCATGCACACCGAGGACCCCGCGGCGCTCGCCCTGGCCGCCCGCCGCGACCACGCGCAGGACATGTCGCTGCTGGTCGCAGGGATCGGCGCGGGCGTGGTGCTGCTGGTCGTGGTGGTCGCCGCCGCCCTGCGCCGGGGCCGGCGCCGCGGCTGGCGCCCACCGGACCCGGAAGTGCCCTGAGACAGCAGAGGTGAACGCCATGGACATCCGGGAGATCACGGTCGCCGACGGGGACGCCGGCCCGTACGGCATCACCACCGGCCCCGACGGCGCCCTGTGGCTGACGCTCGTGCACGCCGGACGGATCGCGCGCCTCACCACCGGCGGTGAGCTGCACACCTTCGACCTGGGCACCCCGGACTGCCGGCCCAGTCTGATCACCGCCGGGCCGGACGGGGCGCTGTGGTTCACCCGCACCCAGGACGATCGGATCGGCCGGATCACCACCGACGGGCAGCTCAGCGAGTTCCCGCTGCCCACGCCCGGCTGCGGCCCGTACGGGATCACCGCCGGCCCCGACGGCGCGCTCTGGTTCACCGAGATGAACGCCGACCGGATCGGGCGCCTCACCCCGGACGGCGACCTGCGCGAGTTCGCCCTGCCGGTCGCGCAGGCGTTCGTCTCGGCCATCACCACCGGCCCCGACGACGCCCTGTGGTTCACCCTCAACCGGGCCGGCGCGGTCGGCCGGATCACCACCGACGGCGCGGTCACCGTGCACGAGCTGCCCACCCCGGCCGCCGACCCGGTCGGCATCACCGCGGGCGGCGACGCGCTGTGGTGCGTCGAGATCGGCGCCGGCCAGATCGCCCGGATCACCACCGACGGCACGGTGACCGAGTTCGCGCTGCCCGACCGGGCAGCCCGCCCGCACGCGATCGTCGCCGACGGCGACGGCTGCTGGTTCACCGAATGGGGCGCCAACCGCGTCGGGCACATCAGCGCCGACGGCACCGTCACCGAGCACGACCTGCCCAGCCCGAAGTCGGAACCGCACGGCCTGACCCTCGGCCCCGACAGCACCGTGTGGGTGGCGCTGGAGACCGGCAAGGTCGCCGTGCTCACCGGCGCGGGCCCGGCGCGATGAGCACCGAGCAGTCCGTGCGGGCCTGGCTGCGCGAGCGCGGCGCGGCGAGCATCGAGCACCCCGGCGGCACCCTCTACGCCCACCTCGGCCGGGTCCACGACCGGCTCGGCGCGCTCGGCCACGACCCGCAGGTGCAGCTGGCCGGGCTGGCCCACGCCGCCTACGGCACCGACGGCTTCGACCGGACCCTGCTGGCGGTCGCCGACCGCCCGGTCCTGCGCGAGCTGGTCGGTAAGCGCGCCGAGGCACTGATCTACCTGTACGGCGCGTGCGACCGTTCCCGCACCTGGCGGGCCCTGCCCGGCACCCGGCAGGTGTGGGACCGCTTCACCGGCGCCGCTCACGAGCTGGCCCCGGAGCAGACCGGCCCGTTCACCGACCTGAGCATCGTCAACGAGCTCGACGTGGCCGAGCAGGACCCGGCGTTCGTCGCCCGCCACGGCGCCTACTTCCGTGAGCTGTTCGCGTCCTGGGCGCCGCTGGCCTCGCCCGCCGTGCTCGCGGAGGCCCGCCGCATTCTGGGCTGACCAGCCGGATGGCCGAAATCGTCATGGTCGTGGCGTGGACGCCACCCCGCGGGCCCCGCGATCATCGACGCCATGGGGGACCGCCGCATCGCCGTCGTCGTCTACGACGGATTCCAGCTGCTCGATCTGGCCGGCCCGGCCGACGTGTTCGCCACCGCGGCCCTGATCGCCCGCGGCGGCTACCACCTCGACGTGGTGGCCGCCGAGGCCGGCCCGGTCCGGGCGCACAACGGCATCACCACCACCGCGATGGCCTTCGACGACCTCACCGACATCGACACCCTGCTGATCGCCGGCGGACTGTCCGCGTCGCAGCACCTGCACCTGGCCGCGCCGATCGCCCGGCTCGCCGGCCGTGCCCGGCGGGTCGCGTCGGTCTGCAACGGGGCCCTGTTGCTGGCCGAGGCCGGGCTGCTCGACGGTCGCCGCGCGACCACGCACTGGCTGGTCGCTGAGGACCTCGCCGCCGCCTACCCGCGGGTCGAGGTCGACGCGGACCCGATCTACGTGCGCGACGGCACGGTCTGGACCTCCGCCGGGGTCACCGCCGGCATCGACCTGGCGCTGGCCCTGGTGGCCGACGACCACGGCACCACCCTGGCCGCCGACGTCGCCCGCGGCCTGGTCGTCTACCTGCACCGCCCCGGCGGGCAGAGCCAGTTCAGCACGCCGATGCGCACCGGCGTCCCGCGCAGTGAACCCCTGCGTGAGCTGCGCGCCTACATCGACGCGAACCCGGCCGCGGACCTGAGCGTGCCGGCTCTGGCCCGGCGCGCGGCGATGAGCGAACGGCACTTCTCCCGCGTCTTCACCCGCCAGGTCGGCATGCCGCCCGGCCGTTACGTCGAGCACAGCCGGGCCGAGGCGGCCCGCCGCCTGCTCGAGTCCACCGACGCGCCGCTGGCCCGGGTCGCCCGCGACTGCGGCCTGGGCCTGCCCGAGACCCTGTACCGCACGTTCCGGCGCCGCTGGCGGATCTCACCGGCCGACTACCGCCGCCGCTTCCAGCACAGAGAGGCCTGAGGCATGCACGTCGCCATCCCGCTCTATCCCCGGTTCACCGCCCTGGACGCCGTCGGCCCGTACACGGTGCTCGGCTTCGCCCCGCAGGTCAGCGTGACGTTCGTGGCCGCGGCGCCCGGCCCGGTGACCGACGACCTCGGCAGCCTGACCCTGACCGCGACCGCCGGCTACGCCGACCTGCCGCACCCGGAGGTCGTCGTGGTGCCCGGCGGTCCCGGCACGGCCGAGGCGATGCACGATCCCGCGCTGCGCGCTTGGCTGCTGGCGGCCCGCCCCCAGTGGATGACCTCGGTCTGCAGCGGCTCGTTCGTGCTGGCCGCGGCCGGGTTGCTGGACGGGCGCCGGGCCACCAGCCACTGGGGCTGGCGCGACGGGCTCGCCGCGTTCGGGGCCCAGCCGGTCGAGCAGCGCGTCGTGACCGACGGCCCGGTGATCACCGCGGCGGGCGTCTCCGCCGGGATCGACATGGCGCTGACGCTGCTGGCGCGCCTGCGCGACGACGAGACCGCGCAGGCTGTCCAGCTGGCCGTCGAGTACGACCCGGACCCGCCGTTCACCGCCGGGTCACCCCGGTCCGCGCCGCCCGGCCTGGCCGAACGCGCCCTGGCCCTGATCCGCTGAGGTCGCCGCAAATCGGTGGAAGCGGCGCGGCGGGCCGCCTACCGTGTCCCGCTGTGGACATCAAGGGAGAGGCCGACGAGCGTTTCGGCGCGGTGGCCGACGTCTTCACCCGCAACTTCGGCGACTTCCCGGAGCTCGGCGCGGCCGTCACGGTGTACGCCGGCGGCCGCATGGTGGTCGAGCTGTACGGTGGCGTCGCCGACGAACGCACCGGCCGGCCGTGGACCAGCGACACCGCCGTGCCGGTGTTCTCGTGCGCGAAGGCCGTGGTGAGCATCTGCACGCACCTGCTCGCCCAGCGCGGCGAGCTCGACCTCGACGCGCCGGTGAGCCGGTACTGGCCGGCGTTCGCCGCGCACGGCAAGGGCGGCATCACCGCGCGGATGGTGCTCGGGCACCGGGCCGGGCTGCCGGTGCTCGACCGGACCCTGTCGTTCGAGGAGGTCACCGCGTGGACACCGGTCGTGCGGACCATCGAGGAGCAGACGCCGCTGTGGGAGCCCGGCACGGCGTACGAGTATCACGCCCATGTCTTCGGGTTCCTGCTCGGTGAGCTGATCCGGCGGATCACCGGGCTCAGCCCGGGGGCCTGGTTCCGCACGGCGATCGCCGACCGGCTCGGCCTGCGGACCTGGATCGGCGTACCCGCCGAGGAGCTCGGCGATCTGGCCCGGCTCACCGAGGCGCCGGGCCGGCCGCCGATGCCCGGCCCCGAGACGCTGATCATGCGGATGGTCACGATGAACGGCGCGTTCGTCTTCCCCGGCCTGGACGAGCCGCACGGCTGGAACGATCCCGACCTGCTCACCGCCGAGATCCCCGGCGCGGGCGCCGTGTCGTCGGCGACCGGCCTGGCCGCGCTGTTCGCCGCCGCCGTGACCGGTGTCGGCCGCACCGAGCGGCTGCTCACCGCGCAGACGGTGACGGACCTGGTCCGTGAGCAGTCCGCCGGCGCGAGCTGGTCCGGGATGGACGCGGGACAGCGGTGGGGCTCGGGCTTCCTGCTCGACTCGTCCTTCCGGGCCCTGCCGGGTGCACGCAGCTTCGGCAACGACGGCGCGGGCGGACAGTTCGCCTTCGGCGACGACGAGTACGGCGTCGGCTTCGCCTACGTCACCAACCGCATGGTCGGCTACGGCGACGCCCGGGCCACCCGCCTGATCGCCGCGGTCCGGGACGCCCTCGACTAGAGCTGCTTGAGCGCCGTCTCGACACTGTGGGCGGCGGCCGGCATCAGCGGCAGCCGTACCGCGGCGGTCGGGATCCGGCCCTGCGCGTGCAGCACCCCCTTGATCACCGTCGGGTTCGGCTCGGCGAACAACGCCAGCGCGAGCCCGGCCAGCGCATGACCCACCGCCCGGGCCCGGACGACGTCCCCGGCCGCCCACGCCCGCACCAGCTCGGCGAAGCGGTCGGTGGCCACGTGGGCCGAGGCCAGGATCCCGCCGGCCGCACCCAGGGCCAGCAGCGGCGAGACGAACGCGTCGTCACCACCGAGCACCGAGAACCCGGCGGGCGGATCGGCCAGCAGCTCCACGGTCGCCGCGTCGATGCCACCCGCCGCCAGCTTCATCCCGGCCACACCCGGGATCGCGGCCAGGCGCCGCAGGGCCGCCGCCGACAACGCCTGCCCGGTCCGGTACGGCACGTGGTAGACCAGCACCGGCACCGGGCTGGCCGCGGCCAGCGCCTCGAAGTACGCGACAACACCGTCCTCCCCGGGGCGCAGAAACGGCGGCACCAGGCTCAACGCCGCCTGGATCCCCGGCCGTTCCCGCAGCTCCCGCACCGCCTCGACCGAGTTCGCCCCCACCACCAGCGTGGCGTTGCGGTCGCGGCACACCCGCGTGACCACCTCCAGCACGGCCCGCTGCTCGTCCGCGCTCAGCGACGCCGGCTCCCCGGTCGTGCCCAGCGCCACCAGCCCGGCGGCGCCGTCGGCCAGCACCTCGCCGGCCAGGGCTTCCAGCGCGTCCAGGGCCACCGACCCGTCGGCGTCGAACGGGGTGATCAGGGGGACGTACACACCGGAGAAAGTCATGGGCCCAGCCTCTGGCACCAACTGCCATAAGGTCCAGTTCACATTTCTGCGCAGAACCGTAAGCTCAGCTGATGCTGGATGTCCGGCGCCTGCGCCTGCTCTGCGACCTCGCCCGCCTCGACACGATCAACGCTGTCGCGCAGGCGCACATGTACACGCCGTCCGCGGTCTCCCAGCAGCTGTCCGCCCTGGAACGCGAGGTCGGGCTGCCCCTGCTGGAACGCACCGGCCGGCGCGTCGCCCTGACCCCGGCCGGCCGGGTGCTGGTCCAGCACGGCGAGTGCGTGCTGGCCGCGCTGGAGCAGACCACCACGGCGATCGCCGCGCTGGCCACCGGCCTGTCCGGGCCGCTGCGCATCGGCGCGTTCCCCACGGCGGTGCGCACCCTGCTGCCGTCCACCCTGGTCGCCCTGGCCGAACGCCACCCTGGGCTGGAGCTCATGGTCACCGAGCTGGACCCGGCGGCCGTCCCGGACGCGCTGCGCGAGCACCGCCTCGACGTGGGCCTGCTGCACGACTACGACGTCGTCCCGGTCAAGCCGGACCCGATGCTCGACGCCGTGCCGCTGCTGGACGAGACGGTCTACCTGGCGTTGCCGTCGACCGGCTCGGGGTCGCTGCGCGACCAGCGCGACGCGGACTGGATCGTGGCCAGCCCCGGGACGCTGTGCCACGACGTGACACTGCACGTGTGCCGGGCAGCGGGCTTCACGCCCCGGGCCCGGCACCAGGCCGACGACTTCACCACGGTGCTCGCCCTGGTCGCCGCCGGCCAGGGCGTGTCGCTGGTGCCCGAGCTGGCCACGGCGAAGCCACCCACCGGCGTCTGGCTCGTGCCGTTGCAGACGCGCCGGCGTACCCGGGTCGCGTACCGTCGCGGCGCCGCGACCCACCCGGCAGTGGCCGCCTTCATCACCGAGCTCCGGGCCGCGAGCAGCCGGTTCCGCGACCCGGCGTCGCCGGGAAGCTGACCTCGGCCCGAGGCGAGGCGGCGATCGAACAGTCGAGCAGCAGACCGTCCAGGGTGCCGATCACCAGCCGGTCTGCTCCTGCCCGCGCCAGTGAGAGCGGAACGACGCGACGACCGTTCACCCGTAGCTGTTGCCGCATCTGAACGGCGCCGTCCGTGGCACGCATGATGACCAGTTCCCCCGAGTTGAACGTGACGTAGACGAAGTCGCCGTCCACGTCGAGTGCCGTGGCCTGATGGTCGGCGGTGAAGACCCATTGCCGCTCGCCCGTCGGGTACGTGCGGCGGGCCACGAAAACGTTCCCGGTCAACGGTCCGGCGCCGTTGTGCACGGTGCCACTGTGGACCAGCGCCGGGCCGGCGCGGTCGTTGAGGTAGGCACCACACCCGCCGAACAGATGCCCGCCGCGCGAGGTGTCCCACTCGAGCGGGAAGAGCCGCCGTACTCGCCCGTCGGGTGCGTCGACGGCGACCACCCACTTGTCGCGCCCGGGTCTGCTGCCCATGCCTTGGAGGAAGAGCAGGTCGGGTGCGTACCGGATGTCGAAGTAGTGGTTGAACAGGTCGTAACGACCCAGGTCGACCGCGCGCGGTGGCGCACCGTCCGGGTCGATGAGCGTGACCTGGCCGGTCATCGTCGTGGCGGTGTGCTCGGTGTTGCGCAGCGCCCATCGGCCGTCGGCCCGGGACGTCACGATCGCGGGGGAGTCGGCCCTGGTGGGTTCCTCGGACGGTGCCGTCGTCGAGGTCCACCTCCAGCACAACGCTCGGCTCACTCGTCCACCGGCCGGCGTGGAAGACGGGTGGGGTCTGGGTCAACGCCAGAGCGGGATCCGTTCGAGATTCGTCCGGGCACGGCTCTTCGCCGTACGGCATGCGCAGCATGCCTGTGGTGGCCCGGTTTCAGTCGTCACGGCGGATGCGGCAGGCCAGCGATGTGGTGCCGAACCGTTCCTCGTCCTCGTCGCACGGAACAGCCAGCACCAGCCCGAGAGTTTCCCGATCCTGCCACGTGAGCTGCCGAACCTCCCGTGGATCGGCCAGCAGCGACACGGTCGCACCGGTGGACAGATCCAGCAGGAGCAGTTCGCCTTCGTAGGACCATCCGCCGTCGTACGCGCCGGTGCCGACGGCCAGCAACGGCAGGGTGGGATGGAAGGCGAGCGCGTTGACCGGCCATCGCGTCGTCAGATGGAACAGGCAGGTGAGGTCGTCGGAGCGGTAGACCCCCGTCGGGTGCCAACCCGGATTCGGTTGGGATCGACCGGAGACGTCGCGGGCGCGCCATTGCGGCCGGGCAAGCGCCCCGCCGATCGCGATGAGCGATGCGTCGGGCGAGGTCACAGTGACGCGTGGTCGGCCGGTCTCGCAGAAGGGGCCGGCGCCCAGTACCCGGTCCACCCGGGCCTCGACGGCGTTCACCGGGTACCGGTGCACTCGATTCGTCTGATCATGGGGAGATCCTACGCAGCAGGGCGTTGAGCCGGGCCGCCTGCCGGGTGAGGTGCTCGCGTTCGGCGAGGCTGGCCGCGCCCTGGGCCGCCGCGGTGTAGAGCCGCGCCGCGGTCACCCGGTCACCGTCCCGCTCGTGCAGGTACGCCGCGACGGCCGTGTGGCGTGGCAGCCCGGGGTCCAGCTCCGCCAGGGCGGCGAGACCGGCGCGCGGACCGTCGGCCTCACCGACCGCCACCGCCCGGTTCAGGCGGGCCACCGGACTGTCGGTGAGGCGCACCAGCTCGTCGTACCACTCGACGATCTGCACCCAGTCGGTCTCCGCGGCCGTCCGGGCGTCGGCGTGCAGCGCGGCGATCGCCGCCTGGGCCTGGAACTCGCCCAGCCGGTCTCGGGCCAGCGCGGCCTGGAGCACGTCGACGCCCTCGGCGATCAGGCGGGTGTTCCACCGGCTGCGGTCCTGCTCGGCGAGCGGCACGAGCCGGCCGCCGGGACCGGTGCGCGCCTCGCGCCGGGCATGGTGCAGCAGCATGAGCGCGAGAAGCCCCGCGACCTCCTCGTCCAGGGTCCGGGCGGCCAGCTCGCGGGTGAGCCGGATCGCCTCGCCGGCCAGGTCCACGTCACCGGAGTAGCCCTCGTTGAAGACCAGGTAGAGCACCCGCAGCACGGTGGCGAGGTCGCCGGGCTGGTGGAACCGCACCCCGGCGACGGTCCGCTTGGCCCGGCTGATCCGCTGGGCCATGGTCGCCTCCGGCACGAGGTAGGCCTGGGCGATCTGGCGGGTGCTCAGCCCGCCGACCGCCCGCAACGTCAGCGCGACCGCCGAGGCCGGGGTCAGCGACGGGTGCGCGCACAGGAAGTACAGCTGGAGCGTGTCGTCGACCACCTCACCCGGGCCGGGCGGCGGCTCAGCCTCGACGCGTACCTCCCGGTGCCGGCGGGACGCCTCGGCGCGGGTCGCGTCGAGGAACTTGCGCCAGGCCACGGTGACCAGCCAGCCCTTGGGGTCGCGGGGCGGGTCACCGGGCCACCCGCGTACGGCTTCCAGCAGGGCGTCCTGCACGGCGTCCTCGGCCGCCGCGAAGTCGGCGCCGCGCCGGACGAGAACGCCGATCACCGCGGGGGTCAGGCTGCGCAGCAGGACCTCGTCCACTTCTCACTCCGTGATGGTCTCGGGCTCGGTGTAGGCCGGGCGCAGCTCGAGCCACTCGTGGATCGGTTCCCCGCCGGCCCCCGGCGCCGCGGACAGCTCGGCGGCCAGCTCCAGCGCCCGCTCGTAGCTGTCCACGTCGATCATCATCCAGCCGGCGATCAGGTCCTTGGTCTCGGCGAACGGTCCGTCGGTGATCGGCGGGCGTCCCTCGCCGTCGGAACGCACGAACGTGCCCTGTGGGGAGAGCGCCTGTTCGCTGACGAACTCGCCGGTGCTCTCGAGCCGGGCGGCGAAGTCCCGCATGTACTGCAGGTGGGCGGACACCTCCTCCGGGGTCCACTGGTCCATCGGTACGTCGTTGGGCGGTGCCGGCGCGCCCCGGTAGTGCTTGAGCAGCAGGTACTTGGCCATCACGGTCTCCTGTCGATGCGGGTACGGCTCATTGTGGTCAGGCCCGCTGCCGTTCCTCACGTTGCCGCACCAGCTCCTCGACGGCGCTGGGCAACGTCGTCTCGAAGTCGATGAGCTTGGCCCAGGTCGGCGTCACCACGATCCGGACCATGCCGTCGTACAGCGAGCGCACCTCCGCCTCCCACTGCACCCGCTGCTCGGCGGTCATCGTGTAGGTGCCGTTCATCTGCAGGTACTCCTGCGGGATGCCGTCGACGACGTCGAGCTCGGCCCGCCCGCGCAGGAGCAGGATCTTGGGCGGGTGCACCTCGGTGTCGATGGTCAGCGCGACCATCGGGTTGGCCCGCAGGGCGGGCAGCTTCGGGGCGTTCTTGGTGGTGCACATGACGATCTGCGAGCCGTTCCAGGTGAACGCGATCGGCACGTTGCGCGGGGTGCCGTCCTTGGCGACGTACGCCAGCCGGGTCAGGTCCCGGGCCAGCATCTCCTGGCTGAGCGGCCGGTGCAGAACCTCGGTGATCTCATCCTGGTGCACGGTCGTCCCTCTTTCGTCGTCCCCGGCGGCCGGTGGTGGCCGCTGGTGTCCCCTGGGACGCAGCCGCCCGGAGGTTCTCGACACGGGCGGCCCACCGAGTTCAAAATTTTCCTGGTGACCGGCGCCGACCCCACTCTCGCCCGCATCGCTCAGGGCGTGGAGCTGCACCATCAGCAGGGCCGGCCGGACGCCGCCCGTGAGGTGTTCGCCCGGGTCTGGGACGAGATCGGCGGCGAGGGCGGCGACCCGCTGCACGTCTGCGTCCTCGCGCACGCCCTGGCCGACGTGCAGGACGACGTCCGGCAGGAGCTGATCTGGGACCGGCGTGCGCTGGCCGCGGCCGATCAGCTCACCGATGCCCGGGTCGCCGAGGCCGGGGTGCCGCTGACGGCGGCCGGCCTGTATCCGTCGCTGCACCTCAACCTGGCCGAGTGCTACCGCAGGCTCGGCGACCTCGGCCCGGCCCGGGACCACCTGCGGCAGGCGCAGGCGGGGATCGGCGCGCTCGGCGACGACGGGTACGGGCAGCTGATCAGAAGTGGCTTGGACCGGCTGACGCGCCTGCTGTCCGCGGATCAGGAGCGCCGAACCAGGTGACCAGCGCGTCGAGCAGCCCGTCGGTGCCGTCCGGGCCGAGGGCCCACGCGACGTAGCCGTCCGGACGGATCAGCAGAGCCTCGGCCGGTGCTGTCCGCGCCTGGGCGCTGACCACGTCGACGCGGTCACGCCACCCTGCGATCAGGTCGGTCAGGTGCCCGGAGCCGGTGAGGTCGGCCAGCAGCGGCCGGCCCGCCCGCATGAGCTCGGCCAGGCGGGTGTCCCGGCTGCCGACCCGCAGCTCCAGCTCCGGCGCGAACCGCCCGGTCACCGCATGGGCGGTGCCGGCATGCATCCGGTACGCGACGTCCGAGCCGGCCAGCAGCCCGGCGACATGCCCGGTGACACCGGGAAGGTCGAGCAGCTCGCCGACAACCTGGCGCAACGCGGTGACCGCGGGACCGGGCGACATCAGGGCCAGCTGAGCCTGGGTCTGCATGGTGACCCGCTCGGCGGCCGGCCGGCGCTCGGCCTGGTAGCTGTCGAGCAGCCCGGGCGGCGCCCAGCCGTGCACCTGCGCGGCGAGCTTCCAGCCGAGGTTGGCCGCGTCCTGCAGACCGAGGTTGAGTCCGGGCGCGCCCACCGAGGGATGCACGTGGGCGGCGTCACCGGCGAGGAACACCCGGCCCTGACGGTACGAAGTCGCGATCCGGGTGTTGGCGACGTAGCCGCGGCGCAGCAGGTGCGGGCCCGGCGTGGTCGGTGCGGACAGCGGCAGGTCCTGCCCGAGGACCCGGTGCAGGCTGTCGCGTACCTCGTCGAGGGTGACAGGGTCGTCGTCGGCCGGCGCGGGACCGTCCCACTCGATCACCGACACCATCAGGACACCGGGCCCGTGCGGCACCACCACGTAGGCGCCGCGTTCGGTGCGGTGCCAGGCGTACAGGCCGATCCGGTCGCCGCCGGGCAGGATGACGGCGGCGGCTTCGGCGCTGACCCACAACGCCGGCACGCTCACGTGGGCGGCCCGCGAAACGACGCCCGGATCGGTGTGGCCGGCGAACAAGACCCCGAGCTGCTTGCGGACGCCGCTGCGCGCGCCGTCGCATCCGACCAGATATCCGGTACGCATCTCGTAGGCGCCGTCCGGGCCCTGCACCTGTACGGAGACACCGTCGTCGTCCTGGCGCAGCTCCAGTAGCCGGTGCCCACGCCGCAGATCCACGCCCAGCTCCCGGGCCCGCTGCTCCAGCAACGCCTCCAGCTGCGCCTGGCGGATCTGCAGGCCGTACAGGGGATTGTCGGCCAGCCCGGACAGTTTCACCGGCAGCGCGCCGAACAGGAAAGCCGGAGCGGCCCGCGGCCGCTCTTCGAGAAACCCCCGGTGGTCCAGGAAGCGCACGGCCTGACCGATCACAGCATTGGCCTTGTACGCCGTGCTGGGCTCGGGCAACTGCTCCAGCACGACCGGGCGCACGCCGGCGAGCAGCAGCTCGCCGGCCAGCAGCAGCCCGACCGGGCCACCACCCACGATGATCACCTCAGCAGCAGACATGCCGGGCACCATAGCGACGGCTGACCTGGACAAATGCCGCCACCCGTGGTCGTCGGAAACGGCGCTCGTGAGATAATGGGGTGGACGCCGACGAGTGCGACTTGTAGCTTGCAGGCGATCGTGACACCGCCCGAGGAGGTGAGACCCATGAACGCTGGATCGCTGTGGGTGCTCCCCCTCCCGTCACGGCCGGGCGACTGACGTAGGTGTCGCCGGGAGCGCCTCGCCACCAAGGCACTCCCGAAAGGCAGTCACCCCATGCACACCTTCGACGTGATCATCGCCGGCTGCGGTCCGGCCGGCGCGACGCTGGCCGCCGAGCTACGGCTGCACGACGTACGGGTCCTCGTCCTGGAGCAGGACACCGAGCCCGTGTCGTTCGTCCGCATCGTCGGCCTGCACATCCGCACCATCGAGCTGATGGCGATGCGCGGTCTGCTGGACGGCATCCGCGAACGCGCCCGCCAGCGTCCGGCCGCCGGGTTCTTCGCCGCCATCGCCAAGCCCGTGCCGCCGGGCCTGGATTCCGCTCACGCCTACCTGCTGGGCATTCCACAGCCGGTCATCGTGGACCTGCTGGAAAATCACGCGACCGCCCTGGGCGCCGAGATCCGCCACGGCCGCACGGTGACCGGCCTCCAGCAGGACGACGACGGGGTGACCGTCGAACTGGCCGGCGGTGAACGCCTGCGCACGCGCTACCTCGTCGGCTGCGACGGCGCCCGCAGCACCGTGCGCAAGCTGCTCGGCGTCGCGTTCCCCGGCGAGCCGTCCCGCACCGAAACCCTGATGGGCGAGATGGAAGTGAGGGTCGCGCCGGAGGAGATCGCCGCCACGGTGACCGCGGTCCGCGAGACCCACATGTCGTTCACCGTGCAGCCCTTCGGTGACGGTGTCTACCGCGTCGTGGTGCCCGCCGCGGGAGTCAGCGACCGTGCGGAGCCGCCGACGATCGACGATTTCCGGCAGGAGCTGCGCACGGTCGCCGGTACCGACTTCGGCGTGCACTCCCCGCGCTGGCTGTCCCGGTTCGGCGACGCGACCCGGCTGGCCGAGCGTTACCGGGTGGGCCGGGTGCTGCTGGCCGGCGACGCGGCGCACATCCATCCGCCGGCGGGCGGGCAGGGCCTCAACCTGGGTGTGCAGGACGCGGTCAACCTCGGCTGGAAGCTGGCCGGCCGGATCCGCGGCTGGGCGCCGGAGACGCTGCTGGACACGTACCAGACCGAACGTCACCCGGTGGCGGCCGACGTGCTGGACAACACCCGCGCCCAGATGGAACTGTCGTCGCCGGAGCCGGGGGCGCAGGCGGTGCGCAGGCTGCTCAGCGAGCTGATGGACTTCGACGAGGTGAACCGCTATCTGATCGAGAAGATCACGGCGATCGGTATCCGGTACGACTTCGGGCCGGGGCCGGATCTGGTCGGCCGCCGCCTGCGCGACGTCGAGGTGAAGCAGGGGCGGCTCTACGACCTGCTCCACCACGGCCGGGGGTTGCTGCTGGACCGCACCGAACGGCTGAGCGTCGGCGGGTGGTCGGACCGGGTCGACCACCTCGCGGATCCGACCGCGGCGGTGGAGGTTCCGGCGTTGTTGCTGCGGCCCGACGGCTATGTCGCCTGGATCGGGAACGAGCAACGGGAGCTGGACGTCCACCTTGCTCGCTGGTTCGGCGAACCCACCATCTGATCTCGCTCCGAGAGGCCGTCGCTGACCACGACCGTTCCACGGAAGACGCCGACGATCCGCCAAGGATCGTCGGCGTGCCGGGCCCTGACTCCTGCGTCAGATCTCCGCATGCCGTGGTCTGCCGGGTGGCTTCACTCATCGAAGCTGAACACGAACTCGCCGCTCTCGATGCGATCGATGAGTTGGCTGACATCGCCGGCTTGTCGTATTCCGGTCTCCCACCCCGCACTGGTGATGTCGAGCAGCAGCACCGGTGCGGGATCCTTCCGCAGGTCCAGCACCAGCTGCTCACGGGAAGCGTCACCGCCGATGATCGCGATACCAGGGTGTGCGTCGGTGGCCTCCTCCCCAGCCTCATGGAGGCGGAGCATCTCGCGTGGCATGTTGAGCGAGACGTAGGTTTCGCCTGTCAGCCATCCTCGCCGGAACCAGGACTCGCCTTGCAGGTAGCTTCGCCAGGCTCGCGGCAGTGGCCGGCCCAGGGCTTGCTCGGCTTCAACGAACTCTGCATCATCGACTGGGCCTCGGTAGTCGGCTTCCTCTCGGATCACGCCGATGATGGTGGCGTTGAGCTCGGCAACCTCGTTCGCCGGGATCCGATACCCGAACTCGTCGCGACCAGTGCCGTGGACCGCCTCGAACCGATGGAGAGATCGCCGGGGGACATCGAACTGGACCACGTATCCCACGCCCTCAGCAGGCACGGTCCGTTCGCGACAGATCCTCACAGCGAGCTGCCGCTCACGTACGGCAGAAAAGATCGGCTGGTCCGGTAGCCGCAGCGGCCAAGCACGCCATCCTGACGAAGCAACCGCGTCAAGCTCGTCCTGTCCGACAGACCGCCACAACGTGACGGTGCTCGCTTCGTCGACATGCGGCTGCTCGGCGCCGAGCGCGGTAGCGCTCTGGTCGTGGTCGGTCATGCCGCCATTCTCATGCAGGCGTTCCCGCCGACGGGAGCGCGGATCCCCGGCGTTCTGACTTGGCCGACGCCGGTCAGCCTTAAGGCCAGACTGGCTGTAAGCCACCTCTCCTCGAACCTAAAGCCCTGCGGCTGTCCGCGCTCACCCGTGGCCACGCAGAGTTGGCCAGGATTACTGGATTGCAATTACTGGTAATCCGATAATCCAAGACGCATGCTGCAAGCGGACAAAACGTCGACACACCATAATGACAGTTATGGTGTAACCGCAGCGGGCTGCGAAGTCACTAAACTGCGTCGGTGTCCTGCCTTGATCGTCCAGCGAATGAGCGGCGTCGGGCGCGTGGAGGAATGACGGAGGAGCCGGGCCGGCCGACTCCCGACAGTGAGCGCCCGGCGCACCCCCGAGGCGGACCGGAACTCCGACGGCCGCACCGCCGCCCTGATCCACGGGGCGCACCCGGGGCGGCTCGGCACCAGCGGTGGGATTCGTGTCCGGTCGCACGCCGGTCGAACGCCATTACGATCGGCTGATGTTTCAGCCGATCTATCCGATGCGGACGCCGCGCCTCACTCTGCGGCCCATCACGGTGGGCGATCTCGACGACGTCCATGCCTGGCAGGGCCGATCCGACGTCGTCCAGTGGATGGCCGAGGGCGTGCCGCGTACCCGCGAGCAGTCCCGGGCCTCGGTGCTGGCCATGGTCGGCGAGGACGCGCTCCGGGCCGAGGGCGACTGCCTCACACTGGCCGCCACGACCGAGGCCGGCGTCGTCGGGACCGTGGAGCTGGTCTGGCGCAGTGAGCAGGACCGGACTGCCGAGCTCGGCTACGTCTTCCATCCCGACCACGCCGGTCGCGGGCTGGCCACCGAAGCTGCCGCGGCCCTGCTGGACTGGGGTTTCGAGTGGCTCGGCCTACGCCGCGTCTACGCCCGCTGCCACAGCCGCAACGAAGCGTCCGCCCGCCTGATGACCCGGCTCGGCATGCGCCAGGAGGCCCACCACGTGGAGAGTTACCAGTTCCGGGGCGAGTGGGCGGACCAGCTCGTCTTCGCCGTCCTGGCCCGGGAATGGCGGACAGGGCAGCAGCGGGCCGACACGACCGGTCCTTGACCCGCTGCTGACCTGACACCGGCCCTCAGCCCTCGGCCGGCAGCAGCTCGTGCGACCGTTCCACCGACACCGCCCGCACCAACCCCACAGCCTCGGCCCGGGCCATCGCCGGCACCTGCCGGCCGTCGCGCAGCCGCAGCGCCACCAGCCCCTCGGCCTGCTCCCGTGGACCGATCACCGCCACGTACGGGATCTTCCGCCGCGCGGCGTCCCGGATCCGCGCCCCCATGGTCCCTTCCCGGTCGACCTGCGCCCGCAGTCCCGCCTCGATCGCCTCCCGGGCGAAGTCGTCGGCCGCCTTGTCCTGCTCCGCCCCGATCGGCACCACGCTGAGCTGCACCGGCGAGTACCAGACCGGGAACACCCCGGCGTGGAGCTCCAGCAGCGCCGCGAACAGCCGTTCCATCGATCCGACCAGGCTGCGGTGCACCATCACCGGGCGGGCCTTCGCGCCGTTCTGATCGGTGTAGGACAGGTCGAAGCGGGCCGGCTGGTGGAAGTCGATCTGGATGGTCGACAGGGTCGATGCGCGGCCGGCCGGGTCGGCGATCTGGATGTCGATCTTCGGGCCGTAGAACGCGGCTTCGCCCTCGACCGCCTCGTACGGCACCTCGGCGGCGTCCAGGGCCTCGCGCAGCAGCCGTTCGGTCTGGTCCCAGTCGTCGTCGGCGCCGGCGTACTTGCCGCCGGGGCCGCGTAGCGACAGCTGGTACGACGACACCTTCAGGCCCAGCGCCGCGTGGGCCTGGCGGATCAGGTCCAGCACGGCCGCCACTTCCTGGCCGACCTGGGACACCGGGCAGAAGGTGTGCGCGTCGTTGAGCGAGATCGCCCGGACGCGGGTGAGGCCTCCGAGCACCCCGGAGCGTTCGGCGCGGTACATGCCGCCGATCTCGGCGAGGCGCAGCGGCAGGTCGCGGTAGGAGCGGGCCCGCGCCTTGAAGATCAGGGCGTGGTGCGGGCACAGGCTGGGCCGCAGGACCAGTTCGTCGCCCAGGTGCATGGGCGGGAACATGTCGTCGGCGAAGTTGCGCCAGTGCCCGGACAGCTCGTACATCGCGCGTTTGCCCAGCACGGGCGAGTAGACGTGCTGGTATCCGGCGCGCCGTTCGAGGTCGTACAGGTAGCTCTCGACCTCGTGGCGGGCGGCGGCGCCGGCCGGCAGCCAGAACGGCAGGCCCGCGCCGATCAGCGGGTCGGAGTCGAAGATGTCGAGTTCACGGCCGAGTTTGCGGTGGTCCACGTGCATCGGTTTCTCCCTGGGTGTGCGGGCCCGGCGACCGGCCCAGGGACAACAGACGTGGCCCCGGGCGGATCGCCCGGGGCCACGTCGTTGCAGATCAGATCAGCGCGGTGCTCCGCCGGGACATCCCGGCGTCGTCGTGGCGGACCTGAGGTTCATGCGATCACGGTACGGGCGCAGCGACGCCCCCGGCAAAGCGTTTTGGGGCCACTCACATCGTGGGCGCGGCTGCCAACAGGACTGGTACGGGCGGCGGGGGCCGACTGTGGGGCGGGGCGGCCGGTGACGGACCGTGTCCCGCCCGGAGCGCGGCGAGGGGATGCGGCCTTGAGCACGAGTGCGGCAGTCGACGGTCCGGCGCGGCGGCGGTCGTTCGCCGATCTGAGCGTCAATCTCAAGATTCTGGCGCGGTCGCGATCGGGGTGCTGGTCGCGGTGGGGATCGGTCTCATCGGGCTGCGGGCGCTGAGTTCGGTCAGTGCCACAGCGCAGCACATCTACCACGGCAATGTCACCAGCATCGAGGCCGTGGGGGGCGGTCGACGCCGCGATGACGCAGGTCCGTCTGGACGTGGCGAACCAGGCCGTCTCGGCGGACCGAAAGGACACCGCCCGCTACACCGACGCCGTCCATGCCGGGCTGCAGGAGGTGCAGGCGGGCCTGGCCCGGTACCGGTCCAGTGGCCCGGCCGGGCATCCCACCCACATCGAGACCATGGAGTCGCGGTGGCGGACCTATGTGGGGATCGTGCACGACAAGCTGCTCGGCGCCGGGCGGGACAAGGATCTCGTGGCGTGGGAGCGGACCCGTGACAGCGAGGCCCGGCCCGTGCTGACCGAGCTCACCGACATTGTCGACACGCTGAAGCAGACCGAGGACGCCGACGCGGCCCGGTCCGCGGACGCCGCGAAAGCGCTGTACGACATCAGCCGTACCGAGTCCGTCCTGGTGCTGATCTTCGGCGCGGTGCTGGCGCTGGTGACGGGTTTCGCCGTGGCGCGCGGCATCGTCCGGTCGCTGCGCCGGGTCCAGGCGGTCTGTGACGCCCTCGCGGCCGGGGATCCCACCGGCACCAGCGGCCTGACCAGCCGGGACGAGCCGGGGCGGATGGCCCGCGCGCTCGACACGGCGATGGCCCAGCTGCGCCGGACCGTCACGACCATCGACGGCTCGGCCTCGTCGCTGGCCGCCGCGTCGGAGGAGCTGTCCAGCGTTTCGACCTCGGGGAGTCCTCGGCCGAGATCGGCAACGTGATCAAGGTGATCACCTCGATCGCCGAGCAGACCAACCTGCTGGCCTTGAACGCGACCATCGAGGCGGCCCGCGCGGGTGAGATGGGTAAGGGCTTCGCGGTGGTGGCCTCGGAGGTCAAGGATCTGGCTCAGGAGACGGCCCGGGCGACCGAGGACATCTCGCGGCGGGTGCAGGCCATCCAGACGGACACCAGTGGTGCGGTGCTGGCGATCGAGGAGATCAGTGCGGTGATCTCACGGATCAGTGATTTCCAGACGACCATCGCCTCGGCTGTGGAGGAGCAGACGGCCACGACCGCGGAGATGAACCGCAGTGTGGCCGAGGCCGCCACCGGCAGCGGCGAGATCGCCCAGAACATCACCGGCGTCGCCGAAGCCGCCCGGCTCACCAGTCAAGGCGTCACGCAGGCCCGCCAGGCCACCGACGAGCTGGCCCGGATGTCGGCCGACCTCACAGCGCTGGTGGGAACGTTCCGCTACTGAACGGATTGCGCTGAGTGCTTGACAGCACACCGACAGTCGTTGTATTTCAGAAGAAGTTGAGTCTGCGGGACTCAAGAAGCCTGGTGAGGGAGCACCAAGGAGGAGATGACCATGCTCATGCGCACGGATCCGTTCCGCGACATCGACCGCATGTTCGAGCAGCTCGCCGGCACCGCGGCGCGCCCGGCGGTCATGCACGTCGACGCCGAACGCGACGGCGACTGGTTCCACGTCTACTTCGATCTTCCGGGCGTCGACCCCGAGTCCATCGACCTGACCGTCGAGCGCAACGTTCTCTCCGTCCGCGCGCAGCGCCAGCGCGCCCGCCGCGACGGCGTGGAGAGCGTCATCGCCGAACGCCCGATGGGGGTCTTCACCCGTCAGTTGTTCCTCGGCGACACGCTGGACACCGACAAGCTCGAGGCCGAGTACGACAGCGGGGTGCTGCACCTGCGGATCCCCGTCTCGGACAGCGCGAAGCCACGCCGGATCAGCGTCGCCGCCGGCACGGGGACGCCGCGGCAGATCAAGGGCTGAGCACCATGCGCATCGACACCCACCTGGTCAACGACGGGGTGATCCGGCTGGCCGTGTCCGGCGAGCTCGACCTGGGCACCGCCGACCTGCTCACCGACGCCGTCGGCGAGGTGCTCGCCACGGCCCGCCCCGCCGAGGTGATCCTCGACCTGGCCGAGCTCAGCCTGTGCGACTCGGGCGGTGCCGACGCGCTGCTGCGGGCCCGGGCCGCCGCGAACGCCCAGGCGGTGCACCTGACGGTGATCAACCCGCGCGGCATCGTCCGGCGCGTGCAGGACCTGACCGGCACGCTGGACCGGCTTGCCGGAGTCCCCGCCGTGATGGGACGAGGACAGCTGTGACCGCAACCTGACACCGCCTGGCCCAACGCGCGCCCGGCGGTGCCAGGGTCGGTGAGTACAGTTCGCATCTGACAGGGGGCTCCACCGCAGCTGGTTAAGGATCGTCGGGTTGTCGTTCTTCACGCGCTTGCGCCGGCGCCGGGCCACCGCCGCCGTGCTCACCATTCTGGCCGCTGTCCTGGTCTTCCTCGCGCTCGTCGTGCCGGACCAGATCACGCGGCTACCGCCCGGCTCGTCGGTCCCGGCGGCGTTCGTGCGCATCCCGCTGGAGGCGCTGGCCGCGTTCGCGCTGCTGCTGGCACTGCCGGAGCGTGCCCGCCGGATCGGCGCCACGATGCTCGGCGCGGTGCTGGGGCTGCTGACCGTCATCAAGGTCATCGACATGGGCTTCTTCACGGTGCTGGCCCGCCAGTTCGACCCGGTGCTGGACTGGCCGCTGCTCGCCGACGGTTACCGCTTCGTCAAGGGCTCGGTCGGCCGGCCCGGGGCGATCGCCGCGGTGGCCGGGGCGATCCTGCTCGCGGTGGCGGTACTGGTCCTGATGACCCTGGCCGTGCGCCGGCTGGCCGCGGTCGCGGCTGCGCACCGTACCGCCAGCACCCGCGGCATCGCCGCGGCCTGCCTGGCCTGGCTGGCCTGCGCCCTGCTGGGCACCTCGTTCGTCCCCGGGGTGTACGTCGCCTCCGACAGCGCCTTCGTGCTGGCCCACGACAACGTCCTCAAGGTCCCGGCGGCCGTGCAGGACCGGCGCGCTTTCGCCGCGGAGGCCCGCGACGACGCGTTCCGCGACGTGCCCGCCGAGCAGCTGCTGACCGGGCTGCGCGGCAAGGACGTGGTGTTCACCTTCATCGAGAGCTACGGGCGGTCCGCTATCGAGGACCCCAAGCTCAACCAGCGTGTCGACGCCACCCTGGCCGAGGGCGGCCGGCAGCTCACCACGGACGGGTTCGCCGCCCGCAGCGGCTTTCTCACCTCGCCGACCACGGGCGGCGGCAGCTGGCTGGCCCACTCGACGTTCCAGTCCGGGGTGTGGATCAACAACGAGCAGCGCTACCGCAGCCTGGTCTCCGGTGACCGGCTGACGCTGACCAGCGCCTTCCGCAGGACCGCGGCCTGGCAGACCGTCGGGGTCGAGCCAGGCGTCACCTACGCGTGGCCGGAGGGGCAGTTCTACGGCTACGACCGCGTCTACGACTCGCACACCCTGGGCTACCGCGGCCCGGCGTTCAGCTGGGCCACCATGCCCGACCAGTTCACCCTCAAGTCGTTCACCGACCGCGAGTACACCCGGCCCGGCCGTGACCCGCTGATGGCCGAGATCACCTTCGTGTCCAGCCACACCCCGTGGGCGCCGCTGCCGGCCCTGCTGGACTGGGCCGACATCGGCGACGGCTCGGTCTACGCCGCCCAGCAGCGCGGCGCCGCGTCGGCCGGCGAGGTGTGGAAGGACGCGGCGCGGGTCCGCGAGGCATACGCCAAGTCGATCAAGTACTCGATCGACAGCGTCGTGTCCTGGGTGCGCGAGTACGGCGACGACAACCTGGTCCTGGTGGTCCTCGGCGACCACCAGCCGGCCCCGATCGTCGTCGGCGCCACCGCCAGCCACGACGTGCCGATCACCATCATGTCCCGGGACCCGGCCGTGCTGGACCGCATCGCCGGCTGGGGCTGGACCGACGGTCTCGAACCGGCCCCGCAGGCGCCGGTGTGGCCGATGGACGCGTTCCGCGACAAGTTCCTCACCGCGTTCGGCCCGTCCAACGATCCGCCGCGACCGCTGGCGCCGCCCAAGCGGTAAACCGGTGGAGGGCGGCGCGGGCACCCTCTACGGTCGGCGCATGAGCACACGCACCATCCGGGTCACCGTCCGCGGCGCCTTCGCCGGCCTCACCGACGAGCAACGCGCCGAACTGCTGGCCCGTGCCGGCGAGCACGACGTGGCGTTCGCCGCGTACACGCCGGAGGGGTCGCTGACCTACGACATCGCGGCGCGGCCGTTCTTCACGTTCCGCTTCGCCGACACCGTCGAGCAGGAGCAGGACATCCCGGCCGCGGTGACCCGAGCCGAGACCGCCGCGGCGGCGTACCTGACCGGGCGTGGTTACGGTTTCAAGGACCTCAGCTCGCAGGCGGTGGACATGTCGCAGATCCCGCTGGGCAGCCGCGGCCGCAAACTCGCCGCCCGCGGCGACTAGAGCGTCGCCAGCTGCTCGGCGGTCAGGCGCAGCGCGCCCGCGGCGACGTTCTCCCGCAGGTGCGTGACGCTGCTGGTGCCCGGGATCACCAGCACGTGCGAGCCCTGGTGCAGGGCCCACGCGAGGCGTACCTGTCCGGTGGTGGCCCCGTGCGCGGCCGCGACCGCCCGGACCGCCTCGTTGGTCTCCTCGCCGGCGCCTTTCTCGCGGGCGTCGCCGGCGAGGCTGAAGAACGGCACGAAGGCGATGCCGCGTTCGCCGCAGCTGCGTAGGAGGTCGTCGTGGCTGCGGCGGTAGTCCAGGCCGTAGCTGTTCTGCACGCACGCGACCGGGGCGATCGCCTCGGCCTCGTCGACGTGGGCGAGCGTCGCGGCCGACAGCCCGAGGTGACGGATCAGGCCCTGCTCGCGCAGGGCGGCCAGGGCGGCGAACTCCTCGGCGCAGCTGCCGTGCCCGGGACCGCGCAACCGCAGGTTGACCAGGTCGAGGTGGTCGCGGCCCAGCCGGCGCAGGTTCTCCTCGACCTGGGCGCGCAGCTGCGCCGCGCTGCGGGCCCAGCCTTCCTCGCCCGGGCCGACCTTGGTCGCGATGAGCAGATCGTCCGGGTACGGCCACAGCGCCGCCCGGATCAGTTCGGTGGCGTAGCGCTTGTCCCCGGTGCCGACCTGCAGGGTGCCGCCGGGGGAGACGTAGAACGCGGCGGTGTCGATGTGGTTGACGCCCAGTTCCACCGCGTGCCGCAGGACCCGCACGGCCGGGCCCGGGTCCGGGTCGACGGTCAGGCGCATCGACCCGAATCCCAGCCGGCGCACGGGGTGCCCGGCCAGGGTGAACGTCCCCGCGGCAGCGGCGTCGATCTTGTCAGTGGGCATCGCGCCAACCTAGCGCGTCACTGCTCGGTGGCGATCACATCCACCTGGGGCCAGGTCATCATCGCCGACGCCCAGGTGAGGCCGCCGCCGAACGAGGTCGCCAGCAGCCGGTGCCCGGCCAGCAGGGCCTCGTCGCGGCAGGCGTCGCCCAGGGCGAGCGGGATGGACGCCGCGCCGGTGTTGCCGACACTGGCCACGTTGCCGATGCAGCGGTCGGCCGGCACGCCGATCTGCTCGGCGACCCGGTCCAGGATCCGCTGGTTGGCCTGGTGCGCGACGAAACGGTCGACGTCGGCGACGGTGTCGCCGGCGGCGCGCAGCACTTTCAGCGCCGACGCGGTCATGTGCTCGACCGCGCGCCGGTAGACCTCCTGGCCGGAGACCGCCCAGTACGGGTCGCCGGGGTCGGCCGCGGTGCGGGCCCGCTGGCGGCAGCCGCCGTTCTCGATGCGGATCAGGTCGGCGGCGGCGCCGTCGCTGCCCAGGTCGAACGGGCCGATCGCGCCGGGCTCGCCGGTCTCACCGGCGCGCAGCACGACCGCGCCGGCCCCGTCGCCGAACAGGATTGCCGGGCCGCGGGCCTCCGGGGTGTGCTCCAGGAAGTACGAGTTGGTCTCCGCGCCGATCAGCAGGACCCGCTCGGCGATGCCCGCCGCGATCAGGCCGGCGCAGGTGGCCAGGCCGTAGACGAAGCCGCTGCACACCGCCGCGATGTCGAACGCGGCGGCGGGGGCGACCCCGACCCGCCAGGCGACCTCGGGGGCGGTGGCCGGGCTGAGCCGGTCCGGGGTCGTGGTGGCGACCACGACGGCGTCCACGGCGTCGGTCTGGGCCGACTTGAGGGCGTTACGGGCGGCGGTGGTGGCCAGGTCAGCCGTGGTGGTGCCGGGGTCCACGACGCGGCGCTGGGCGATGCCGGTGCGCCGGCGGATCCATTCGTCGCTGACGCCGAGGGCGGGCGCCAGTTCGGCGTTGGACACCGTGCGGCCGGGCACCGCGGTGCCCAGCCCTTGTAGTACGGCGACTCTGCTCACATCTCTCCTTCGGCGGGGTGGTCCGGTGCCGGTGACGCGACCACCAGCATCGGCTCCGTCTCGCGATACCCGCACCTCGTCACCGCACACCGCCCGGGGAAATCCGCCGTTCGAGTTGCCAGCCGGGGTCGCGCAGCACCACGCCCACCGTATGTCGGGCGGTCCCGGCAGGCACAAGCTCTACCCGGCGGTAGTTTTCCTGAGTAACCAGACAGACACTCAGCGTGCCAATTCTGGCGGCTGGAGTTGCCGGTCGCACACGTGCAGGTGACCCTCCAGCGGATACGGGTGAGTCGCCGGCAGGGTCTGCTCGTACGCGTAGCCGCTCTTCACCGCGACCCGGCAGGAGCCGGTGTTGTCGACCTGGTGCAGCAGCCGCAGCCGCCGCACGCCGGGGAACGTGGCGAACGCCCACCGGGTCAGCGACCCGAGCGCCCGCGGGGCGATCCCGCGGCCGCGGGCGTGCGCGGCGGTCCAGTAGCCGACCTCGGCGTCGTCGGCGGCCGGGTCGGGCCGCTTCAGCGCCACGTTGCCGACCAGCCCGGCGTCGTCGAGCACCGCGAAGCTGAACCGGCTACCGGTGCGCCGGCCGGCGTGCTGCGTCTCCAGCCACTGCCGAGCCTCGCCGGGATCACCGGCCCGCACCCTGGTCCAGCGCTCCAGCAGCGGGTCACCCACCACGGCGATCAACGCGTCCGCGTCGTCGTCGTGCCACGGCCGCAGCGTCAGGCCCGCCACCGGCTCCGGGTCGTTCACGACGTGGTCAGGCCACGCTCGGCGGCACTGCGCTCGACGCAGAACTCGTTGCCCTCCGGGTCCCGCAGGGTGACCCAGCCCATCCCGTCGGGGGTGCGGTGGTCCTCGTACACGGTCGCGCCCGCCGCGAGCAGCCGCTGCACGGTCTCGTCGCGGGTGCCGGCCGGCGGCTGGATGTCCAGGTGCACCCGGTTCTTGCCGGCCTTGTCCTCCGGCACCCGGATGAACAGCAGGCCGGGCGCGTCCGGCACCGGCGCGGTGATCAGCACCTCGTCGTCGTCGGGCTCCTCATCGGGCAGGTAGCCGGTGACCTCGATCCAGAACCGGGCCAGCGCGTGCGGGTCATGGGCATCGATCGTGATGTGACGCACAGGATTCAGCGACATACGTCACGCCCCGCTCAGGTGAGCCTCGATGGCCTCGACCACCAGGGCGTGGTCGTCGGCCTGCGGCAGACCCGACACCGTCACCACGCCGACCACCCCCACGTCCGGCACCCGCACCGGGAACGCCCCGCCGTGCGCGGCGTAGTCGGCCGGATCGACCCCGTACTTGGCGTCCAGCGCGTCACCCTTGGCCGCCAGCCGCCGCCCGACCAGGTACGACGACGCGGCGAAACGCTCCACCACGCGGACCTTGCGGGCGATCCACACATCGTTGTCGGCCGTGCTGCCCGGCAGCGCCGCGTGGAACAACTGCTGCGTGCCCCGGCGGATGTCCACCGCCACCGGCAGCTCCCGGGTCGTCGCCAGATCGACCAGCAGGCTGCCCAGGTGCCACGCGTCCGCGTTGTCGAACCGGGCGAACGTCAGGCGCCGCTCCTGCTCCTCGAGCCGGGTGATGAGATCGTCGTCGGTCATGGCGCCCATTGTCCGGCAAAGATCACCTCTCCGGCAAAGATCACCCGCGACCACGGCTGCGCCGCAGCCAGATCCCCAGCGACCCCAGGATCACGAACACCGTCATGGCACAGCACACCGCTTTGAACACAGCCCCCACCCCTCATCCCGGCTAAGGTCTTACCCCGTGCGACTGGCCACCTTCAACCTGCTGCACGGCAGGTCCCTGTCCGACGGCAACGTACACGCCGACCGCGTCGCCGCCGCCGTCGCCGACCTGGACGCCGACGTGCTGGGACTGCAGGAGGTCGACCGCGCCCAGCCCCGCAGCGGCCTGCTCGACCTGACCGCCATCGCCGCCGAGGCCATGGGCGCGCCCGCGCACCGCTTCGCCGCGGCCGTGGTCGGCACCCCGGGGGAGAAGTGGCAGCCCTGGCGCTCCGACGACGACAACGCCCACCCCCTGTACGGCATCGCCCTGGTCAGCCGCTGGCCCGTACTGCGCTGGCAGATCACCCAGCTGCCGGCCGCGCCGGTGCGCTCCCCGGTGTGGATCCCTGGCCCGGGCGGCGGACTGATGATGCTCAAGGACGAGCCGCGGGTGCTCATCGCCGCCGTCATCGACGCCCCCACCGGACCGATGACCGTGGCCAACACCCACCTGTCGTTCGTCCCCGGCTGGAACGTGCGGCAGCTGCGCGCCGCCGTCCGCGCCCTGCGCGGGCTGCCGGCACCGCGGGTCCTGCTCGGCGACCTCAACATGCCCTCCGGCCCGGTACGCGCGTTCTCCGGCTGGCGCCCCCTGGCCCGCAAGGCCACCTACCCCAGCCCGGCCCCGCGCGCGCAGCTCGACCACATCCTGGCCGACCCGCGCGGCGCCGGACTGCTCGGCCCGGTGCTGCAGGTCCGCACCCCCGCCGTCGGCGTCTCCGACCACCGGCCGCTGGTCGTGCACCTGGATCCGCCGCCGGCCGACTGAGTCCTGTCACAACGAACGCGCCGCCGGTGTCTTGAGGGCAGACCCTGTCCAGAACCGGAGGAACCAGCATGACCGGCAGCACCGAAGTCCTCGTGATCGGCGGCGGCTACGCCGGGGTCATGGCAGCCAACCGCCTCACCCGGCGCGCCGACGTCCACGCGACCCTCATCAACCCGCGCCCGGTCTTCGTCGAACGGATCCGCCTGCACCAGCTCGTCGGCGGCACCCACCACGCTCTCGTCGACTACCGCGACATCCTCGCCCCCGGCGTCCGGCTCACGGTCGGCACCGTGGCCCACCTCGACGCGGGCACGCGCCGCATCACCCTGGCCGACGACACCACCCTCGGCTACGACTACCTCGTCTACGCGGTGGGCAGCGGCAGCGCCGACCCGCGCGTGCCCGGGGCAGCCGAGCACGCCCACCCCATCGCCGCCCTGGAAGACGCCCAACGCCTGCGGCCGCTCATCGACGCCGCACCCACCGGCGCCCCGGTCACGGTGGTCGGCGCCGGCCCCACCGGCATCGAGACCGCCGCCGAACTCGTCGCCACCGGCCACGCCGTGACCCTGGTCTGCGGTGACGTGCTCGGCCCGTACCTGCATCCCCGGGGCCGCCGATCCGTCACCCGGCGCCTGACCGCCCTCGGCGTCACCGTCCTGGCCGGACCCGGCGCGACCGTGACCGCCGTGACCCGCGACGCCGTCCACCTGCACGACGGCCGGGAACTGCCCAGCACCGTCACCATCTGGACCGCCGGCTTCGGCGTGCCCGACCTCGCCGCCCGCAGCGGCCTGAGCACCGACGCCCTCGGCCGGCTGCGCACCGACGAGACCCTCACCAGCGTCGACGACGACCGCATCGTCGCCGCCGGGGACTCCGCGGCACCCTCCGGCCTGCCGTACCGGATGAGCTGCCAGGCCGCCATGCAGCTGGGCCCGCAGGCCGCCCGTACCGTGCTCAGCCGGATCGCCGGCGACCAGCCCGCGCCCGTCGAGGTCGGCTTCGCCGGCCAGTGCCTCAGCCTGGGCCGGCGGGCCGGCATCTTCCAGTTCTCCCACCGCAGCGACACCGCCACCCGGCTGCACCTCGCCGGACGCCCCGGAGCCGCCCTCAAGGAGCTCGTCTGCCGCAGCATCATCTGGCAGCTGTCCTACGAGGCGCGCCACCCGGGCGCGGTCTCCTGGTGGGCCAAGGACCACCAGCGCGCCGAGATGCTCGCGCAGCGATGAGCGACCACGCCACCGAAACCTTCGTCGCCCACCGCAACCTGCTGTTCACCGTCGCCTACGAGATGCTCGGCTCCGCCGCCGACGCCGAGGACGTGCTGCAGGAGACCTGGCTGCGCTGGGTCGGCGTCGACCTCGACCGGGTCCACGACCAGCGCGCCTACCTGGTCCGCATCACCACCCGCCAGGCCCTCAACCGGCTGCGCACCCTGCAACGCCGCAAGGAGGCCTACGTCGGGCCCTGGCTGCCCGAACCGCTGCTCACCGCCCCGGACGTGGCCGACGACGCCGAGCTCGCCGAGAGCGTCTCGATGGCCCTGATGCTGATCCTGGAGACCCTGTCACCGACCGAACGCGCCGTGTTCGTGCTGCGCGAGGCCTTCGACGTCAGCTACGACGAGATCGCCGCCGCGATCGGCAAGAGCCCCGCCGCCGTACGCCAGATCGCCCACCGGGCCCGCCGCCACGTCGACGCCCGCCGCCCGCGCCAGGCGGTCTCCGTCGCCGGCGCCCGCGCGGCGCTCGCCGCCTTCCAGCACGCCCTGGAGACCCGCGACCTGCAGGGACTGCTCGACGTGCTCGCCCCGGACGTCGTCCTGGTCAGCGACGGCGGGGGAGTCAAGCAGGCCGCCATGCGCCCGGTCGCCGGCGCCGGCAAGGTGGTCCGCTTCGCCACCGGCGGCCTGGGCAAGGTCCAGGGCCTGCTCACCTGCGAACCGACCGAGGTCAACGGCAGCCCCGCGCTGATCATCCGCATCGACGGCGACCTAGACGGCATCATGGCGATCCGCGTCGAGGACACCCGCATCGCCGGGCTCTACTACGTGCGCAACCCGCACAAGCTCACCCGGATGACCGCTGAGACGACGCTCACCCATACCTAGGTTGTGCACAACTAAATTGCGTACTACCGTTCATCGCATGGCAGGCGCCGACACCACCACCGGACTCGAGCAGATGATCTGCTTCGAACTCCACGCCGCCTCCCGCGCCATGACCGGCCTCTACCGCCCCGCCCTCGACGCCCTCGGGCTCACCTACCCCCAATACATCGCCCTACGCGTCATCTGGCACCGCGGCCGCCTCACCGTGCGCGACCTCGGCACCGCCCTGCACCTCGACAGCGGCACCCTCTCGCCCCTGCTCAAACGCCTCGAACACCAAGGCCTCATCCAGCGCGCACGCGGCACCGACGACGAACGCACCGTCTGGATCAGCCCCACCGCAGCCGGCGCCGCCCTCGAACACCAGGCCGCCGACATCCCCGAACGCCTCGCCTGCGCCCTCGACCTCACCATCGAGGAATTCACCCACCTGCACCACCTGCTCAGCCGCATCCGCGACACAGCAGCCGCCACCAGCACCATCTAGGTAAGGAGAGCCCCACCATGAGCAGCGCTGTCTACACCGCATCAGCCACCGCCACCGGCGACGGACGCGGCGGACACACCCGCTCCAGCGACGGCGTCCTCGACCTCGACCTCGCCGTCCCCAAGGAGATGGGCGGACCCGGCGGCCACCTCACCAACCCCGAACAACTCTTCGCCGCCGGCTACGCCGCCTGCTTCCACAGCGCCCTCAAGATCGTCGCCAGCAAGCAGAAGATCACCCTCACCGACACCGCCATCACCGTCGACGTCGGCATCGGCCCCAACGGCCAGGGCAGCTTCGGCCTCACCATCGCCATCGAAGCCGAACTCCCCGGCGTCGACGAAGCCACCGCCCGCGGCCTGCTCGACGCCGCCCACCAGGTCTGCCCCTACAGCAACGCCACCCGCGGCAACGTCGACGTCACCCTGACGGTGGCCTGACATGACCCACCTCACCGCAGCCGAAGGCGTCGAACTCCACTACGAAGACTTCGGCACCGGCAACCCCGTCGTCCTCATCCACGGCTGGCCCCTGTCCAGCCGCAGCTGGGAAGCCCAGATCCCGGCCCTGATCGCCGACGGCCACCGCGTCATCACCTACGACCGCCGCGGCTTCGGCGCCAGCACCCAGACCTGGGACGGCTACGACTACGACACCTTCGCCGCCGACCTCGACGCCCTGCTGCGCCACCTCGACCTGCGCGACGTCACCCTCGTCGGCTTCTCCATGGGCGGCGGCGAAGTAGCCCGCTACCTCGGCACCTACGGCAGCGACCGGATCGCCAAGGCCGTCTTCGCCGGCGCCGTCCCGCCCTACCTCTACAAGAGCGACGACAACCCCGACGGCGCCCTCGACGACGCCACCATCAAAAGCTTCCAGCAAGGCGTCACCACCGACCGCATCGCCTTCGTCGACGGCTTCGCCACCGGCTTCTTCACCGCCGGCACCACCCTCAAAGTCAGCGACTCCCAGGTCCGCTACGCCCAGGAACTCGCCCACATCGCCTCACCCAAGGGCACCCTCGACTGCATCGCCGCCTTCGGCCTCACCGACTTCCGCGGCGACCTCGCCAAGATCGACGTACCGACCCTGGTCATCCACGGCGACAGCGACGCCATCGTGCCCTTCGAACACAGCGGCAAACGCACCCACGAAGCCATCGCCGGCAGCCGCCTGGTCGTCATCAAGGACGGCCCGCACGGCATCAACGCCTCCCACCCCGCCGAGTTCAACGAAGCCCTGCTCAGCTTCCTGAACAGCTAACCGGCCAGCTCACCCAGCGCGCGGTTGGTGCGGTTCGCCCGCACCGCCGCGCGCTGCTGCGCCGCCGTCACCTCGATGTAGCCCTGCGACGTCGTCAACGACGCATGCCCCAGCAACCGCATGATCTCCGAAGCATTCGCCCCGTCCTCAGCCAGCCGCGTCGCGAACGTATGCCGCAACGCATGCAGCTGCGCACCCCGCGGCACCCGATCGGTGATCCCCGCCCGCCGGTAACAGGACTCCACCAGATACTGCAACCCACCCCGCTTCAACGGCGCGCCCTTACGATCCAGCAGCAGCGGATCACCCGGCCGCAACCGCCCGAACCGCACCCGCCGGCTGTCCAGATACCGCTCGACGACGGCATCCAGCTCCGGCTCGATCGGCACCGTCCGCGGCCGGCCACCCTTACCGGCCACCTCGACCCGCCGCTCACCCGGACGCCCCAGCACCGAACCGGCCTTCAACGCCAGCAGCTCCGACAACCGCAGCCCGGCACACAGCGCGAGGGCCAGGACCATGACGTCGCGTTCCGGCCACGGGTCGCGCTGCCGCTCGTCCGGCTGGTTGACCGCCTGCAGGAGCTGCTCCGGGGTGTCCTCACCACGCAACGGCTTGGGGGAGGGGACCGCCATCCGGGGCTTACCCACGGCCGGCATCGGATTCCCGGCGACGACACCGTCGACGACCAGGAAGCCGAAGAACGAATTCCAGCTGGACCAGCACCGGTAGACCGAGGCGGGGGCCCGACCGGCGGCGAAGGTGGCGAAGGCGGCGCGCAGAGACTTGGGGGAGAGGTCACGGAGAGTGACGTCCTCGCCGATGAGCCGCAGGACAGTGGTGAGATCCCGGCGGTAGGCCATGAGGGTGTGCTCGGACGGCTTCCGCACAGCCCTTGCGCCGAGGAAGTCTTCTATGAGAGTTTCTACGTTGATGTCTTGTTCGTCCTGCATAAGGAATATTATGCAGGAAATAGCGGTTCGATGGGATCCCGTCGCCGGCCGGGTTTCAGCCGAGACCGGCGCTGGGCGGGATCTTGTTGTAAGGGTTCTGCGCGTCGCAGCGGCCGCACTGCAGGAACGGCTGGCCGTCCTCGGTGACGTGCCTGGTCCATTTGTGCCAGCCGAGCCGGCACGTCCACGGCTTGCTCATGGGGGCGACGCTACGCCCGGGGTGAGATCGTCTGCGTCCGCTGGGCGGTCCGCCGCCGGCAGCCTTTCCGGTACGCCGTGAGCACCCTCAGTCGTCCCGGCGATCCTGGGGTCGGCCACGTTTGCGCGGTTGTCTGCGGCCTGTCGTTTCCTCCATGGCGCGCTGGTTCCACCAGACGGCTTCTCCTGAGGTTTCGGTTGGCTGCCAGCCGTCGTCGAGCCCTCCGGCCCCTCTTCCGCACTCAGGTTGACATAATGTCAATTATCGACCATGGGATTACCAGAGGATCCGGTTGATGCGCGGCGACTGCTGCCCGGTGGCCGGCTTTGATGACCCCGACGCCGCCGGCGTCCCTGTGCCGTCCGGACGGCGCGGCTGCCGAGCAGATCTGGAACGGTGACGCCATGACCGCTTCCGCATTCGAGGTTTCCCACGACGTCGAAACCATCCCGGTGCATCAGCTGCTGGAGTTGTTCGCCTCGGCGTGGTGGGCGGCCGGGCGCACGGAGGCCGAGACCCGCGGACTGCTCGCGGGGTCCGATGTCGTGGTGGCCGTGACGGATCGGTCGTCGGGTCGGCTGGTCGGCTTCGCGCGGGTGCTGACCGACCGCACACTGCTGGCGCTGATTCTTGATGTCGTGGCGGCCCCCGACGTTCGCGGCGTCGGTATCGGCGCTGTGATCATGGGTGCGGTGCTGGCCCATCCGTGGGTCAGCCGCGTAAAGAGCGTCGAGCTGGTCTGTCAGCCGGACCTGGTCGGGTTCTACCGCCGGTGGGGTTTCACCGATGAGGTCGGGCGGTCCCGCCTGATGCGCAGGACTGCCCGGCCTTGACCGCTCCCCTGGGCCGGCGCCCGGTCAGCTGCCGACGTAGGCCGCGAGGTGTTCGCCGGTCAGTGTCGATCGTGCGGCCACCAGGTCGGCCGGGGTGCCTTCGTAGACGATCTGGCCGCCGTCGTGGCCGGCTCCCGGGCCGAGGTCGATGATCCAGTCGGCGTGGGCCATGACCGCCTGGTGGTGCTCGATCACGATGACCGATTTGCCGGAGTCGACGAGGCGGTCGAGCAGGGCCAGGAGCTGTTCGACGTCGGCGAGGTGCAGGCCGGTCGTGGGCTCGTCGAGCACGTAGGTGCCGCCGGTGCCGCCCATGTGGGTGGCGAGCTTGAGGCGTTGCCGTTCGCCGCCGGACAGGGTGGTCAGGGGCTGGCCGACGCTGAGGTAGCCGAGGCCCACGTCGGTGAGGCGTTGCAGGATGGCGTGGGCGGCGGGGATGCGGGCCTCCCCCGTGCTGAAGAAGGCTTCGGCTTCGGTCACCGACATGGTCAGGACCTGGCTGATGTCGCGGCCGCCGAGGTGGTATTCGAGGACGGCGGCCTGGAAGCGTTTGCCTTCGCATTCCTCGCAGGGGGTGGCGACGCCGGCCATCATGGCGAGGTCGGTGTAGATGACGCCGTTGCCGTTGCAGGTGGGGCAGGCGCCTTCGGAGTTGGCGCTGAACAGGGCGGGTTTGACGCCGTTGGCTTTGGCGAAGGCCTTGCGGATGGGTTCGAGCATGCCGGTGTAGGTGGCGGGGTTGCTGCGGCGGGAGCCGCGGATGGCGCCCTGGTCGACGGAGATGACGCCGGCGCCGGGTGGGATGGAGCCGTGGATCAGGGAGCTCTTGCCGGAGCCGGCGACGCCGGTGACGACGCAGAGGACGCCCAGGGGGATGTTGACGTCGACGTCGCGGAGGTTGTTGGCGGTGGCGCCGCGGATTTCCAGGGTGCCGGTGGGTGTGCGGACCGTCTTCTTGAGGGTGGCGCGGTCTTCGAGGTGCTGGCCGGTGCTGGTGCCGCTGGTGCGCAGGCCGTCGACGGTGCCTTCGTAGCAGACGGTGCCGCCGGCGGTGCCGGCGCCGGGGCCGAGGTCGACGACGTGGTCGGCGATGACGATGGTCTCGGGTTTGTGTTCGACGACCAGGACGGTGTTGCCCTTGTCGCGCAGGCGCAGGAGCAGGTTGTTCATGCGTTCGATGTCGTGCGGGTGCAGGCCGATGGTGGGTTCGTCGAAGACGTAGGTGACGTCGGTGAGGGCGGAGCCGAGGTGGCGGATCATTTTGACGCGTTGGGCCTCGCCGCCGGACAGGGTGCCGGAGGGGCGGTTGAGGGAGAGGTAGCCGAGGCCGATCTCGACGAAGGAGGTGAGGGTGTGGTGCAGGGAGGTGAGCAGGGGTGCGACGGAGGGTTCGGTGAGGTTGCCGACCCAGGTGGCGAGGTCGCTGATCTGCATGGCGCAGGCGTCGGCGATGCTGGTGCCGTTGATCTTGGATGATCGGGCGGCTGCGCTGAGCCGGGTGCCGTCGCAGTCGGGGCAGGCGGTGAAGGTCACCACCCGTTCGACGAAGGCGCGGACGTGGGGTTGCATGGCTTCGACGTCCTTGCTCAGCATCGACTTCTGGATCGACGGGATGAGCCCGGTGAAGGTGAGGTTGATGCCCTCGATCTTGACTCTGGTCGGTTCCTTGTAGAGCAGGTCCTGTAGTTCCTTCTTGGTGTAGCGGCGGATCGGTTTGTCGGGGTCGAAGAAGCCGCAGCCGCGGTAGATGCGGCCGGACCAGCCGTCCATGCTGTAGCCGGGCACGGATATGGCGCCCTCGTTGAGGGATTTGGTGTCGTCGTAGAGGGCGGTCAGGTCGAAGTCGGTGACGGAGCCGCGGCCTTCGCAGCGGGGGCACATGCCGCCGGTGATGCTGAAGGTGCGGCGTTCTTTGACGGTCTGCCCGGCGCGTTCCATGGTGACGGCTCCGGCGCCGCTGATGGAGGCGACGTTGAAGGAGAACGCCTGGGGTGAGCCGATGTGGGGTCGGCCGAGGCGGCTGAAGAGGATGCGCAGCATGGCGTTGGCGTCGGTGGCGGTGCCGACGGTGGAGCGGGGGTCGGCGCCGATGCGTTCCTGGTTGACGATGATGGCGGTGGTGAGGCCTTCGAGGACGTCGACGTCGGGCCGGGCCAGGGTCGGCATGAAGCCCTGCAGGAAGGCGCTGTAGGTCTCGTTGATCAGGCGCTGGGACTCGGCGGCGATGGTGCCGAAGACCAGGGAGCTCTTGCCGGAGCCGGAGACGCCGGTGAAGACGGTGAGCTGCCGTTTGGGGATGTCGATGCTGACGTCTTTGAGGTTGTTCACCCGGGCGCCCCGCACGCGGATCTGGTCGTGCCGTGTGGTGTTCTGCGGGCTCATGCGTTCTCCATCTGTGCGGGGCGGCCAGGGTGGGACGGTCAGCGCAGTTGCTGGATGCGGATCAGGTTGCCGGCGGGGTCGCGCAGGGCGCAGTCGCGGATCCCGTACGGCTGTTCGGTGGGTTCCTGGACGATGTCGGCGTCGCCGGCCTGGAGGCGTTCGAAGGTGGCGTCGAGGTCCTTGGTGGCGAGGTTGATGCCGCCGTAGGTGCCTTTGGCCATCATCGCGGTGAGGGTGCGGCGTTCGTCGTCGGTGATGCCGGGGTCGACGGCCGGTGGGTGCAGGACGATGGAGGTGCCGGGCTGTTCCGGGGGGCCGACGGTGATCCAGCGCATCCCGTTGTAGCCGACGTCGTTGCGGACCTCGAAGCCGAGGGTGTCGCGGTAGAAGGCCAGGGCGGCGTCGGGGTCGTTGTGCGGCAGGTAGCTGCTGTGGATGACGATGTCCATGCTGATCAGGCTAGGTGCGGGGCCGGGGCTGTGGCTTCTCGATTCCTGATCGGTCTGGTGACCTGGCGGGTGACGCAGGAGGGCATCCCGGCGGTGGTGCCGGCGACCTCGCGCCGGTAGACGCTGGGTGGCACGCCGACGAGTTCGGTGAAGCGGGTGCTGAAGGTGCCCAGGGAGGAGCAGCCGACGGCGAAGCAGACCTCGGTGACGCTGAGGTCGCCGCGGCGCAGCATGGCCATGGCGCGTTCGATGCGGCGGGTCATCAGGTAGGCGTACGGCGATTCGCCGTAGGCGAGTTTGAACGCGCGGCTGAGGTGCCCGGCGGACATGGCGGCGCCGCGGGCGAGGGCTTCGACGTCGAGGGGCTGGGCGTAGTCGCGGTCGATGCGGTCGCGGACGCGGCGCAGCCGGGCCAGGTCGCTGAGGTGCTGGGCTGCGGCGGGTCGGCTGGTCACACGCGGAATCGTGCCATGCCGGGTGGTGGTTGCGTAGCCCGTCGGGGCCGAGGATGGGGTCATGACGGAGGTGTCGTTGCCGGGTGGGTTCGTCGGTGGGGCTGTCCGGGTGGGTGCGACGGTGCGGAAGGCTCCCCCGGCGGATGCCGGTTTCGTACGGGCTCTGCTGGAGTTCTTGGCCGAGCGGGGCTGGGCGGGGGCGCCGCGGTTCCTCGGTGTCGATGATCGTGGGCGGCAGGTGCTGAGTTTTGTGGCCGGTGACGTGCCGTGGGGTGACGGCGCTCCCCCGGTCGGCGACGCGGCGCTGGCGGCGGTGGCGGTGCTGGTGCGCGAGTTCCACGATCTGACTGCGGGTTCGGCGCTGGCCGGTGGTCAGGAGGTCGTCTGTCATCACGATCTGTCGCCGAAGAACGCGGTGTTCCGTGGTGGGCGGCCGGTGGCGTTCATCGACTGGGACATCGCCGGGCCGGGTGCGCGGGTGCAGGACGTGGCCCATGTGTGCTGGCAGTTCGTGCCGCTGGGTCCGGCGGTGGAGGCCGGGGAGGCGGCGCGGCGGGTACGGGTTGTCGCGGACGCGTACGGCTGGGGTGATCTGCCGTTGCTGGTGGAGACGGTGTTGTGGTGGCAGGACCGCTGCTGGCGTGGGATCGGGTCGGGGGCCGCGGCGGGGGTGCCGGCGATGCTGCGGTTGCGGGAAGCCGGGGTGGTCGAGCAGGTGCGGGCCGCGTACGCGTGGACGGCGGGGCACGCCGCCGAGCTGGGTGGGGTGGTTCCGGGGCGGCGTTAGGGTGGGGCCGTGACGGATCTCCGGCGGTTCTTCGACGATCTGGTGGGTTTGGAGATCGCGGTGTGGAACGCCGTGGACGTGCGGCTGAGCCGGGAGTGCGGGTTGCCGCTGGGGCAGTTCATGCCGATGCGGGTGGTGGCGGCGACGCCGGGGTGCCGGGTGCTGGACGTGTCGGCGCAGTTGCAGATCACCGTGGGTGCGGCGAGCAAGGTGGTGGACCGGGTCGAGGCGGCCGGTCATTGTGTGCGCCGGCCGAATCCGCAGGACCGGCGTTCGTCGTTGATCGCGTTGACGCCGTCGGGGGCGGCGGCGCTGGCGGCGGCCGATGTGGTGTTCGAGCGGGCGCTGGCGGAGCTGCTGGGCGGGGTGCTGTCGCCGGCGGCGCTGGCCCGGTTCGCGGGCACGCTGGGCAAGGTGCGTGCCGCGCTCTGACGCAAAAGTGACGGGCATGTATGTTTCCGGGCATGATGCGGCATCGGGTCGTGCCGTTGCTGGTCGTGACGTCGGGGCTGTTCTCCGTGTTGCTGGCGGTGGCCGTGAACGTGGCCACGGGTGGGGTGCTACCGGGGGCGCTGCGGCCGTACACGTGGTTGGCCTGGCCTTTGGTGGGTCTGGTGGCGGTGGTGGGGGTCGCGCTGGGGTGGTGGCAGCAGCGGCTGGCCGAGCCGCAGCCGGACCGGGCGGTGGCGGTGCTCCCCCACCCTCCGGGTGAGTTGCCGGCGGCTCCGGCGCTGGTCGGGCGGGATGAGGAGCTCGCGGCGGTACGGGCGGCGGTCGAGGGCGGCTCGCAGCTGGTGGTGATCGCGGCAGCGCCGGGCACGGGCAAGTCGGCGCTGGCGTTACGGGCCGCTCATGATGCCCGCGACAGTTACCCCGACGGTCAGCTGTACGCGGCGTTGCGGGGTGCGTCGGCTGATCCGGTGCCGCCGGAGGCGGTGCTGGTGCGGTTCCTGCGGGCGCTGGGGCGTCCGGACGACGAGCTGCGCGGTGAGGTGGTGGAGCTGGCGGCGCGGTTCCGGTCGGTGGTCGCCGACCGGCGGGTGCTGGTGCTGCTCGACGACGCCCGCGACGCCGCCCAGGTGCGGTATCTGCTGCCCGGCGGGGCGCACAGCGTGGCGATCATGACGAGCCGGCGGCTGCTGTCGGATCTGCTGGGCGCTTCGGTGCTGACGATCGGGGCGTTGACGCCGGGGGCTGCGCTGGAGCTGCTGGCGACCGCGGCCGGTCCGGGGCGGGTGTCGGCGGATCCGGAGGGTGCGCGGCGGCTGGTGGAGGCGTGCGGCGGGTTGCCGCTGGCGTTGCGGATTGTCGGTGGCCGGCTGCGGATGCGCGCGCAGTGGTCGGCGTCGGCTCTGGCGGACCGGCTCGCCGACGAGGGCCGGCGCCTGGACGAGATGCGGCTGGCGGACCGGGCGGTGCGCTCGACGCTGCGGGCGGTCTACGACGAGCTGGGCCCGGGTGAGCGGCTGGTGTTCAGGCGGGTCGGTGGCTATCCGGGTACGTCGGTGGGGCTGAGCGCGGCGGCGGCCCGGTGCGCGCTGGACGAGCACGTGGTGGCCGAGGCGCTGGAACGGCTCGTGGACGCGTTCCTGGTGGAGTCGCCGGCGCCGGACCGTTACCGGATGCACGACCTGGTGCGGCTGTGCGCGCGTGAGCTCGCCGACGACGGCGCGGAGGGCGTGGATTGCCTGCGCCGGCACCTGCGGTGGCTGATCACGCGGGCCCGGGCCGGGGACTGGCTGGCCGCCGAGCGGGAGAACGTGCTGGCGGCGCTGCACGCGGCCGTCGGGGCGGGGCTGGCCGCCCCGGCCCGGGCGTTGATCGAGGCGGTGCATCCGCTGGTGACCGGTGAGGCCGAGCACTCCTACCGGCTGCGGCTGTGGTCGGCGGCGGTGCCGGTGGCCCGGGCCCTGGGTGACGAGCCGTTCCGGATCCGGGCGCTGCGGTGGGTGTCGCACTCGTACGGGATGGCGGGTCTGGTCCGGCTCGAGCTGCCGGCGGCGCAGCAGGCGCTGGAGGCCGCCGAGCGGCTCGGCACCGACGTGCGGGAGATCGCGCTGGCGCTGTGGCGGGTCGGGGACGCGTGGCGGGCGCAGGACCGTTTCGCCGAGGCCCAGGCGGCGCTGCTGAAGGCGCTGGAGTTGCTGATCGGGCTGGGCGCGGTCGCCGACGAGATCGAGGTACGGCTGTCGCTGGGCACCCTGTACAACACGTTCCTGCGTCCGGAGCTCAGTGTGCCGGTGCTGAGCCGGGCCGTGGAGCTGCTGCCCGGGCGGGAGTCGCCGGAACGCGGCTGGGCGCTGCTGGGTCTGGGCCTGGCCTCGGAGCTCGCCGGGCAGCCCGACCGGGCCCGGGAGCTGGTGGCGGAGGCGACGGGGGTCGCCGAGCGCATCGGTGACGAGATGCTGCGCGGCTACTGCCTGCAGGAGCGGGGCTGGCTGTATGTGCGGCACGGGGCGTACGACCACGCCGAGCGCGACTTCCGGGCGATGCTGGCGATCTTCGAGCGGTTGCGCAGCGGGCACGGCGTCGGCGGCGCGCACACGGCACTGGGTGACGTCGCCGACATGCGCGGGCAGCACACGGTGGCGTTGCGGGAGTACGGCGCGGCGATGGCGGAGTATGAGCGCCTCGGGCTGCGGGTGCGGCTGGGTCAGGTGCTGCTGCACCGGGCGGCGGTGCTGCGGGCCCTGGGCCGCGAGCAGGAGGCGGACGCCGACCTCGCCCGCGGTGAGCAGTTGAGCGGGGACGCGCCGGTGCATCGGGGACCGGCGGTGCAGCGGCGGCCGGGCCGGCCGGAACGGGAGGCGTGATGCGGGTGCGGTGGGTGACGGGGTTCCTGGACACGCCCTCACGGGTGGCCGAGCCGTTCTGGCAGGCGGTGACCGGGTCGCGGTTGTCGGCGCGGCGGGGGCCGGGCGGGGCGTTCGCGACGCTGGTGCCGGCCGGCGGGGACGCGTACCTGCGGGTGCAGGTCGTCGGGGACGGCCCGGCCCGGGCGCACCTGGATCTGCACGTCGAGGACGTGGCGGCGCAGGCCGCCCGGGCGGTCGCGCTGGGCGCGGCGGTCGTGTTCGACGACGGGGACCTGGTGGTGCTGCGTTCCCCGGCCGGGTTGCTGTTCTGCCTGGTGGCGTGGGGCGGTGAGGCGGTGCGGCCGGCCGGTGGGCGCAGCCTGGTGGATCAGATGTGCCTGGACGTGCCGGTGGCCGGCTTCGACGCCGAGGCGGATTTCTGGGCCGCCCTGACGGGCTGGCCGCGGCGGGCGGGGTCGCTGCCGGAGTTCGATTTCCTGGTACGCCCGGACGGGATGCCGCTGCGGTTGCTGCTGCAGCGCGTCGGCGGGAGCGTGGCCGGCATGCACGTGGACCTGGCCTGCACGGACCGGCCGGCGGAGGTGGCGTGGCATCAGGAGCTGGGTGCCGAGGTGGTGGCGGTGTACGGTCGGTGGACGACGTTGCGGGATCCGGCCGGCCGGGCGTACTGCGTCACCGACCGGCCGCTGTGAGCGGCTACTGCCGGGCGAAGTCCTCACCGAGCAGTTCCCGCAGCCGGCCCAGGGCCCGCATGCTCTGCATCTTGACCACCGAGGACGACACGTCGAGGATCTCGGCGACGGTGTCGACGCTGTGGTCCTCCCAGTGCCGCAGCACCACGATGGCCTGGTCGCGTACCGGCAGGGTGGCCAGCGCCTGCATCAGCGTGACGTGCAGGTCAGTGGCGGGCTCGGCCGGGTGACCGGGCCGGTCGGGCAGGTCGGCCAGCACGAGCTCGGTGCCGCTGCGGCGTTTGCGCAGGTCGAAGACGGCGTTCATCAGCACCCGGCGGCTGTAGGCCGGCAGGTCGGCGGTGCGCCAGATCCGGGGCCAGGCGGCGTACATCTTGGCCAGGGTCAGCTGGGTCAGGTCCTGCGCCAGATGCCAGTCGCGGCACATCAGGTACGCGGTGCGCCGCAGCCGTGGCGTGGCGGCGGCGACGAACGTGGCGAACTCCTCGTCTCGGGCCGCGCGGTCCCGGCGCCACCCACGGCTCACTTCGGCGTTCCCGGGCAGGACTGGCCGACCAGGTCCTGGACGCCGGCACGGCTGCGGAACCTTGCGGCGAAGTCCCGGTACCCCGACGGCTGGGCCAGCTCCACGCGGAAGGACTGCGGGAGGCTGGCCGGTGAGACCGCGGCCACGAAGTCCGGGCTGTCGGCCCACAGCTTCTTGAACTTCTCGTACGCCTGCTGGCGGCTCTCGAACTGCGAGTCGCGTACGGCCGGGTCCTTCCCGAGCGCCTCCGCGAGGGTGTTGACCTGCCTGATGGTGATGTCGTCGCGCAGGAAGACCGCGACGGCGGCGGCGTTGTCCTGCACCGGCCACGTGCAGCCGGCGCTCGCCGGTGGCATCAGCATCGCCGCCGGCGACACGAACGAGGGCGGCCCGGCTGCCGGGGCCAGGGCCATGTTCACGGCGATCAGGGTGCCGGTGACCACGGCGGTGGCCGTACCCCCGATGAGCAGGCCCCGGCGCCGGCGGATCCGCCGGCCCTGGCTCATCGCCTGCTCGACCGGGTCACCCGGCGGCGGCAGGGGTTCGTCGTCGAGGGCTCGTTCGAACAGGCCTCGCAGGTTCTGCTGCACAGTGCGCGCTCCCGGCTGTGTGGTGGCTACTGCTCTGAAGGACTGCCTGGGCGGGCGGATCGGTCACATGATCCCCGCCGCGGCCCTTCGTGTCCGGCGAGCCGGGCGCGCCTGCGTGCTTTGTCGGTGGGGCCTGGTACAACTACGGCATTGAAACACGCGTTCGAATCCACGTTGACCGACGAAAGGACGACCATGGCGACGGCGGCACGCACCGGTGTGCGAGGGCTCAGCACGGACGAGCTGCAGGTGATCCGCGACGGGCTCGCCGCGGGGCGGCGGCCGCGGGTGATGTTCACCGAGTCCGCGGGGCAGATCGCCGGGCAGGTGGGGCAGGTCGTGGCCCTGACCGACCCGGCCGAGTCCGACGAGTGGGTGGTCGTGCGCTTCGGGCGCGACGAGCTGCCGTTCTCCCCCGGTGACCTGCAGGTGGCCCCCAAGGGCCCGGTGAAGAAGGCGGCCCCCGTGCCGCCGCAGCCGGCCAAACCGGCCCCCGAGTTCGTGATCGACAAGCCCATCCCGGCGCCGGCTCCCCCGCCCGCGGCCACCCCGGCCCCGGCTGCGGATGCGGCTCCCGCGCCGGCCGCGTCGGCTCCCGCCCCGCGCAAGGCAGCGGCCAAGACGGCCAAGCCCAAGCCGCCGCCGAGCCTGACGGTCACCCTCGCCTACACCGACGGCGAATGGACCATCGCCGCCAACCAGGGCTCGAAAGCCCTGGCCAAGCCGTACGTGGTGAAGCCGTCGGAGGCGATGAAGATCGTGCAGCTGGTCGACGTGCCCGGCGTGCAGGAAGCGGTCGAGCACATCGTGTCCGCCGAACGCGCCGAGGTCGAGCAGCAGGCCGAACGGCTGCGCGCCGAACTCGCCGAGATCGAGGCCCGCCTGGCGGAGCTGCGCGACGCGGGCTGACCGGCATGCGATCATGTCGCCTTGATGGAAGCTACCTGGCGGGCACCGTGGTTGTGGCGGGCGTTGCTGCGCACCTCGCGGATGGTCGTGCCGCTGCTGTGCCGGCTGCGCGTCTCCGGTGAGGTGCCGGCCGGGCTGCGGCACGGCCCGCTGATCCTCGCGGCCAACCACGTCAGCCCGATCGACCCGCTGATGCTGATGGCGGCGTGCAGCCGCGCCGGGATCGCACCACGGTTCATGGCCACCGCCGGGCTGTTCACAGCCCCGGTCGCGGGCTCGATCATGCGCGCGTGCGGGCACCTGCGCGTCGACCGGCACAGCGCCCAGGTCGCGCAGGCGTTGCCCGCCGCCGCCGAGGCGCTGCGGGCCGGGTCGGTGGTGCTGGTCTACCCGGAGGGCCGCATCGGGCTGGACCCGTGGATGTGGCCCGAACGCGGCAAGACCGGCGTGGCCAGGATGGCGGCACTGTCCGGGGCGCCGGTCATCCCGGTCGCGCAGTGGGACGCCCACCGGGTCCTGCCGTACGCGGCCCCGAAAGGCCTGGCCGGCTCCCTGCTACGGACGATCCGGCGGCGGCCGGTGGTGCACGTCCGCTTCGGCGACCCCATCGACCTGTCCGGGCTGACCGGCACGGCGGGCGCCCAGGCGATGCGAGCCACCGACCGGATCGTGGAGGGGATCGCGCAGACGCTGGCGCCACTGCGGGCGGACGAGCTGGAGACACCCCGGCACATCGACCGGACCCGCCCACCGGACCTGAGCCGCGTACGCCGCAACCGCGTCGCCGGCATCCGCCCCCACTGACCGGTCAGTTCGGTTTGATCTGGGCCAGCTGCGTCAGCAGTTGCACCAGCCGGTAGGCCTGCGCCACATCCTCGGCCGGGAACGTGACCGTCCGACCGCCCGGAGCCCGGCTCACCCCGGGGATCAACGTCGCCAGGTCCACCGTGTAAGGCCCGTACAGGTCCACCTCGACCTTCAGCGGGCCCGGCATGATCACCAGCGGGACCTGGTCGTGCCGGCGGATCGCCTTCGCCGCCGCCCGGTGCAGCCGTTCCCGGGCCTCGTCCGGGTGCAGGGCGATCGCCGCTGCCTGCCCCAGCGCCTGCTTGACCGCCACCGTCGCCGCGCCCGGCACCAGCTCGAGCAGCTCGGCGCAGGCCACGTCGTCCCCGCTGATCAGCACCACCGGGGCGCCGTGGAAACCGGCCAGGGCCGCGTTCAGGCCGATCTCACCCAGCGAGCGGCCGTCGAGGCGCACATCCAGCACGGCGTCGCTGATCGTGTGGGCCAGCACGGCCGGCCCGGCACCGGACCGGGCGTGGTAGCCGACGAACAGCACCGCGTCGGTGTCGTCGTCGAGCCCGGCCAGCATGCCCAGCGGGCGGGGCTTGCCCCGGACGAGGCGGGCGCGCCGGTCGAGCTCCTCCGGCAGCAGGTTGCGGAACGGGCCGTGCGCGTCCGCGACCAGCACCTCAGCGCCGGGCACGGCCTCCAGGACCCCGGCGACGGCCGCGTTGACCTCGGCGGTCATCAGCGCCCGGGACCGTTCGTAGTCGTAGCCGCCGGGGTTGGCCTCGCTGGGATGCACGATCCCGGAGACGCCTTCCATGTCGGCCGATATCAGTATCTTCATCGCCTGGCACCCTACGCGGCGCCCGCGATCAGCTGGGGGTGCGGCGCTGGCGCAGGTACGCCAGCACGGCTTCACGGGTCGTGCGCACCCCGAACAAGGCCCGCGCCTCCGCGATGCGCCGGTTGGCCGTCCGCAGCGAGAGGAACTCCGCCGCCGCGGCCGCCGCGATCGTGTCGCCCGCCGCCAGCCGGTCCAGCAGGGCCCGCTGCTCCGGCACCAGCTCCGCGACCGTGTCACCGGCGTCCGCCGGCACCGGCTGCCCGCCCGGGCCTAAGTGGACCGCGCCGAGCCGGCTCAGGTCGTCGATCAACGCCCGGCCCACCGGGGTGTCCGCGTCGCAGACCGCCACGATGCCCGCTCCGCGCGCCGCCGCCAGGACCGCCAGCTGCAGGTTCTCCCGGTCGGCGACCCGGCCGTGCAGCACCAGCCGGGCGCCGGTGACGTCCCACGCCGGGTCCGGCAACGCGAAACCCTCGCGGGGGATCCAGCCCTCGCGGGCCAGGCGCCGGACCACGGACTCGGCGTCGTTGCCGGAGGCGACGACGTGGCGGGGAGCGTCGGGTTGTCGGGTCACCGGCCATCCTCACGGTCGGGCAGTACGGCGGAGCGACGGTCACGGTCCGGTGGTCCGGCCGTCTCGATCTGGGTCAACGCCAGTGCGGCCGCCTCCGTCCTGGTCCGGGCGCCCAGCTTGCGCATACCCGCTCGGATGTGGGTGTCCACCGTTTCCGCCGAAATACCCAGCTGCCCCGCGATCCGCCGGGTCGGCTCACCCGCCGCGACCAGGCGCAACACGTCGGTCTCGCGCCGGGTCAGCTGCGAACCCGAACGCGGGCTGCGGGTGTCGCGGTGCACATGGTGCCGGCGCAGCCCGCGGCGGGCCCGGCCGGCCAGCACCACCAGCCCGGCCGTGTCGGCCAGCTGCTCGGCCTCCAGCAGCGCGGCCACGGCCCGTTCCGGATCGGTGTCGTGCAGGCCCGCCGCGAGCAGGCAGCGGATCTGCTCCCGCAACGCGATCCCGGCCCAGCTCTGCGCGGCGGCGGCGAACCCGGTGCCGGTCGCCCACGCGGTCAGCGTGCGCCGCGCGGCGGCCGGCAGCCCCGCGGGGATCGCCGGGGCCGGCGCGTCGAGGTCGAACGCGGACGCGAAAGCAGCCCGGGCCGTGGCGCCGGAGTCGTAGGCGGCCCACCGGGCGGTGATGTGCCGCAGCCCGGTCAGCAGCCCCGCGACGGCGGCGTCCGGAGGCTGGGCGGCCCGGTCGGGCTGCCCGTCGAGCCAGGCCGCCTCCCGCGCCACCCACGCGGTGGCCGGATGCCCGTCCGGAGCGGCGAGCCGGGCCCGGGCGGCGGCGAGCAGACCGGTGTCCGCCTCGATCAACGCGGTCGCCGCGAGGGCATAGCCGCGCGCGTCGGCGGGCAGCGCCCGGTCGGTGAGATCAGCGGCGCGCCGCAACGCCCGGTCGGCCGCGAACCGCGCATCCGACGACGACCCGACCTCACCCCGGCCGCCAGAGACGGCGCCCGGCCCGGACGGATCTCCGGCACGCGCCGCGTGAGAGGCATCAGATCCGGCAGAAACAGCACCCGCGCCGCCCGGCGGACGCCCGCCCGGCGCCGGGAAAGAGCCGGAACCGGCAGCTCGGCCCGGGACAACACCCGGTGGGCCATCGCCGGAACCGGCGGCCCGGCCATAAACAACGCCCGGCAGGCCATCGGCCGGTGCCGGGACAGGCCCGGACCCGGCGCCCCCACCCGGCACGCCGAGCTCCGGCGTGGCCGCAGCCCCCACGACGCCATCGCGGCCCAAGGCACCGGCAGGACCACTGCCCGCCCCGGACGACACCCCGGAAACGTCAGGCGCAGCACTCACGGCAGCCGACGCGACCAGAAGCGTGCCCTGCAGAACATCAGCCCAGTCCGCCACCGCCAGGAACCGGGTCTGCCAGCTGTAGGCCAGATCCGCCGCACACCCCGCCGCCGCGTCCCGGGCCGCGGCCGCCGCCTCACCCAGCCGCCCGTCCGCCGCCAGATGCTCCACCAGCAGCCACGCACTCCACCGCCCAGTCAGCGGATCAGAGCTCTGGGCGACCGCCGCCGCCAAGGCCGTGTCCCATCCCGGCCGGCGATGCGCCGCACCGACCGCTGCCAGCGCCGCCGCCACCCCGGGCGGCGGGGCCGGGTACCGGGCGGCGACCTTGCCCGCCATGTCCAGCGCGCCCGCCGGGTCGGTGGCCAGCTCGGCCAGCACCAGGATCCGGTCCCGGGCGGCCACGACCGTGCCCGGGGCCGCGTCGGGCACCGGGCGCACCGCCGCCCGCGCCCCCACCGGGTCCCCGGCCTGCAGCAGCGCCTCCCCGCGCAGCACGTCCGCCTCCACCCCGAGCGGGCCGGTGCTGGTCAGCACCCGCGCCGCCGGATGCGGCCGGCCCGCGGCCAGCAACGCGTCCGCGGCCGCGATCCGCACCCGCGGGTCAACAGTCACCCCGGGCAGCTCACACGCGAACTGCAACAGATCGGCCCGGTCCCCGCCGGCCAGCCGGTCGGCCGCGGTCAGAGCCCGCCGGTACGCCCCCTGATGGTCACCGGCCGCAGCCAGGTGCCGCGCCGCCTCCGCGTCCGGGGTCAGCTCGGCCAGCGCGCGGTGCAGATCCGTCCGGGCCGCCGCGTCGAGCAGCCCCGCCGCGGTCTCCGCGAAGTACGCCGACACCGGCACGAGCCCGGCCACGTCCACGGTGACCAGCCCGGCGGCGCGCAGCTCGTCGGCGCCGGGGCCGAGCAGCGCCGCCGGGGCCGGCCGGCCGAGCAGGCCCAGTGCGGCCAGGGCGGTGCGGGCCGTGCGGGGCAGGTCGGCCAGGGCGGTGGCGATCGCGTACGCGACCTGGTCGATGTCGGTCTCCGGGGTGCCGCGGCCCGCCCCCGCCTGCCGGGCCAGTGCCGTGATCGCCAGGGGGTTGCCGCCGGCCCGGTCCACCACCGCGGCCAGCGCGGCGTCGCCGAGCTGACCACCGGCGCGCCGGGCCAGCTCCAGCGCGGACTCGCGGCTCAGCGGCGCCACCTCCAGCCAGGCCGTGGCCGTCCGGCGCAGCGCCGCGACGCTTTGCTCGCTCAGCCGGTGCGGGGTGCGCAGCGCGACCACGACCCGGACGTGCGCGGCCAGGTGCGGCAGGGCGGCCAGGGTCGCCGGGTCGGCGTACTGGAGGTCGTCGAGCACGAGCAGGCCGCCGCGGACCCGGGAGCGCACCGCCTCGGCCAGCAGCGGCACGTCGTGGGCGGGCAGGCGGGCCTTCAAGGCCCGAGACAGCGCCAGCGCCGGTACGGCGGCGAGCATCGCCAGCCCTCCCCCGGCGTGCACCGGCCCAGGTGCCGCGGCCGCCACCCGCCGCAACAGGGTGGAACGGCCGGCTCCGGGTGCGCCGGTGAGCACGACGAGGCCGGGGCGGTGCAGATGCGCGGCGGCGAGCCCGGCCAGGTCCTGCTGTGCCACCCGCATCCCCCGTTTCCCCTGCCTTGCCCGGCGTCCGTGCCCGGGTGGCACGAACACGGGATCTGCGTCGCCCCGAGCTTCCGTAGTCTGTGGTGCGGCAGGCGTCCCGCCCTGCCCGCGAACGGGAAGGGTGGCGACTGTGTCTTCGACACCGGCCGCGGTCAGTACATTCTCCCTGACCATGTGCTCGGCTGACGAGTCATGACCGTCGGACCGCTCTCCGCCCGCGTGGCGACGCTGTGTGACGAAATCGTCGCCCGGGTCGGCCCGGAAGCCGGTGGCCAGGCCGTTCAGGTCCGCGACCGGCTGTCGGAGCCGTTACGCGTCGCTATCGCCGGGCGGTTGAAAGCCGGAAAGTCGACACTCGTCAACGCGTTGATAGGCCGCCGGGTGGCCCCGACGGCGGTCGGTGAGTGCACCCGGGTGGTCACCCGCTTCCGGTACGGGCCCGCCGACCGCGTCGATGTGGTGCTGCGCGACGGCTCCCGCTCGAGCCTGCCGCTGGCCGACGACGGCATGATCCCGCAGCGTCTCGGGGTCGGCCCGGACCGCGTCGCCTATGTGGACGTCTCCCTGACCAGCGACAAACTGCGCGATCTGACCGTCGTCGACACGCCCGGGCTGGCCTCCACCGACACCCGGGTCAGCGCCCGCGCGCAGGCGGAGCTCGGCGCCGGCGCCGCACCGTTCGACGCCGACATCGACGCCGATTCCGCCTCCGAGGTCGCCGCGGCCGAGGCGGTCGTCTACGTGTTCACCCAGGCCGTCCGCGCCGACGACGTGCAGGCGCTGGAGGCGTTCCGGACGGCGTCGGCCCGGCTGGCCAGCAGCCCGATCAACGCGCTGGGGGTGTTCGGCAAGGTCGACACGCTGGTCGGCGGGGCCGGGGACCCGTGGCCGGTCGCCGGTCCCCTCGCCGAGCAGCAGGCGCTGCTGCTGGCCCGTACGGTGTCCGAGGTCGTGCCCGTGGTCGGCCTGCTGGCCGAGACCGGCGAGGCCGGCCGGCTCACCGCGGCCGACTGCGCCGCGCTCAAGGAGCTGTCCGCGTTGCCGGCCGCCGAGCTGCGGGTGCTGCTGGCGTCGGTCGACCTGTTCCGCAGCCGTCCCTCGCCGGTCGACGTGCACCGCCGTGACCGGCTGCTCGCCCTGCTCGACCTGTACGGCATCGGTTTCGCCCTGGCCGAGCTGGCCGCCGACCCCCGGCTGGGCACCGGTGAGCTGGTGCGCCGGCTGGTCCGCGCGTCCGGCTTCCCGCGGCTGCGCGACACCCTGGAGCAGACGCTGCGCTGGCGGGCCGACGCGATCAAGGCCGGCTGGGCGCTGTCGCGGCTGGAACGCGTCGCCGGGCACACCAGCGACCCCCGGGACCGGGAGGCGCTGCGCGACGCGATCGAGCGGCTGCTGCGTGAGCCCGCCTACCACCGGCTGCGGCTGCTGGAGGTGGCCCAGCGTGTCACCTCCGGGGCGGTGCACCTGCCGGTGGCGTGGGAGCAGGAGCTGATCCGGCTGGCGACCTCCGACGACGCCCGGTGGATCCTGCGGCTGCCGCACGCCGACGGCCCGCAGCTGGCGGCCGCGGCGGTGGAGGCGGCGAACCGGTGGCGGGTGTACGCGGTCGCCGGCGCCGGTCCGGCGCAGTCCCGGGTGGCGCAGGTCGCGCACCGCGGCTTCCACCTGCTGGCCCAGGCCGTCCGCGAGCAGGTCGAACGGGCCCAGGCGGGCCCGGAGCCGACCGAATGGGCCCACGGCGGTCCGGAGCAGACCGCCCGGGTCCAGGCCGGTCCGGGGCCGGCCGACCGGACCGAGATCGTGCCGGCCCGGCGCGGATCGGAGGGGATGCGGTGAGCCTGGCCAAGGAGCTCGACGTCGCCGTGCGCGACGCGTTGGCCGCGGTGCGCGCCGGTGACCCCGACGCCGGGGCCGAGCTGGCCGAGCTGCGCCGGGTCCAGCTGACCCGGCCCTCGGTGGTGCTCGTCGGTGAGACCAAACGCGGCAAGAGTTCGCTGCTCAACGCGCTGCTCGGCGTACCGGATCTGTCGCCGGTGGATGCCGCCGTCGCGACCGCGACCTACCTGCATTTCTCGCCCGGCCCGCTGTCGGCCGTCGCCTACGTGCCCGGCGCGGGCGAGCCGGTCGACCTCGACCCGGCGCAGCTGGCCGTCTGGGCCACCGGCCGGGGCCTGCCCGGCGGCGCCCGGATCCCGCGCCGGATCGAGGTCACCCATCCGGCGCCGCTGCTGCAGTACGTCAGCCTGCTCGACACCCCGGGGGTGGGCGGGCTCGACCCGGCGCACACCACCGTCGCCCTGGACGCGGTCGAGCGGGCCACCGCCCTGCTGTTCGTCGCCGACGCGTCCGCGCCGCTGTCGCAGCCGGAGCTGGACTTCCTCGTCGCGGCCAGCGCCCGCGTCGACGCTGTCGTGTTCGCCCTGACCAAGGTCGACGCCTATCCGGGGTGGCGGCGCATCGCGGACGACAACCGGGCGTTGCTGCGGGCCCGCGCCCCCCGCTTCGCCGACGCGCCGTGGTTCCCGGTGTCGGCGCGGCTGGCCGAGCTGGCCCGCACGGTGCCCGCCGGGGAGCAGGCCGCGCTGGTCGACGCGTCACGCATCGCCGAGCTGCAGCACGCCCTGGTGGAGCTGGCCGGGCGCGGGCATCAGCTGCAGCTGGCCAATGTGCTGCGCGCCGCGCGCGGGGAGCTGGGCCGCCTGGAGGCGGCCGCGGCGGCCCGGGTGCAGGCCAGCGAGGCCGACCCGGCGCAGGTGGCCCGGGTACGGGCCCAGCGTTCCGCGCTGGCCGCCCGCAAACGCAGCGAGTCGCGGCAGTGGTCGCTGCTGTTGAGCACCGAGACCCAGCGGGCCCGTGTCGAGGTCGTCGGCCTGCTGCGCACCCGCATCGCCGGGGTGCAGCACGACTTCAGCGCCCGCATCGACACCACCCGCGGCGCGGCGCTGGACGCGCTGCCCGATCAGCTCGACACCGAGCTGCAGGCCGTGGCGGTGCAGCTGTCCGACGACCTGCAGGCCACGTTCCGGCAGGTCGGGGAGCGGATCCTGGCCCAGGTCTTCGACGCCGACGAGCTCGCCGGGGTCCTGGACCGGCTCAACGCGACCCTGCGGCACGCCCTGGCGGCCAGCCCGCCCCGCGACGGCGCCGGTGACAACCTGCTGGTCGCGTTGTCCGCCGGCGGGATCGCCTTCATGGCCGGCCGCGGGGCGATCTTCGGCGCGTCGCTGTTCGGCGTCGGGTCCGCGGTCGCCGGTGGGCTGCTCGTCCCGGTCGCCGGGCTCGGGCTGGGCCTGGCCGCGGGCGGCTACGTGCTGTACCGGCGGCGGGTGCAGAGCGACCGGCAGCAGGCCCGGGCCTGGCTGCGGGAGATTCTGGGCGAGGCCCGCGCGGCGCTGTCCGACGAGATCTCCTACCGCTTCACCGACCTGCAGTACGCGCTCAGCGTCGCCGTCGACGACGCGGTCGAGCGGCGGCTGCGTGAGCTCGACGCGCACATCGCCGACATCGACGCCGCCGCGGCCGAGGACGCCGCCGGCCGCGCGAAACGGCGCACCCAGGCGACCGCGGACCTGGCCGCGGTCCGCACCCGGATCAGGCAGGTCGACGAGGTTCTCACGCGGGCGCGTTCGCTGGCCCCCGCACCCGCCGATGAGGAGGCGACATGAGCGACGAGCACGGCTGGCCGGATTTCTCGCACGCGGACGGTCACGACGAGCCCGGCGAGGCCCACGACGCCGGCCTGCACGACCCGGGCGTCCACGACGATGCCGGGCCGGACAGCCCGTTCCACGACGACCTGTTCGGTCACGACGACGCCGACCAGGCCGGCTTCGACGCCCACGACCTGGACGCCGGGCACGACTTCGACGACCCGCACGACGCCACGGACGCCGGCTGGGACGACCAGCACGAGCCGGGCACCGGCCACGACGACGACGCCGGGGCCGGGGTCGTCGACGTGACCGACGGCCACGGCATGGGTCCCGTCGGCGCGGATCCCGACGCGGCGCCGGACCTGGACCAGGTCAGCATGTTCCCGCCGGTGGTCGACGTGGGCCCGCTGCCGGAACCGGTCGACGGGTTCCCGTGGATCGACACCGGCAGTCTCGGGCTGTACCACTCCGGGCTGGTCGAGGCCGTGGCGCAGGAGCCGGTGCCGGCGCACGACCTGGCCGCGTACGCCGCCGAGGACCTGCCGCCCGGCGTCGACCCGTGGGCGGCGCTGGCCGACTCCGACGACCCGGCCACCAGCACCCTGGCCAAGTGGTGGCAGCCGGAGGCCTGACACTCGACGTGGCGGTACCCAGGACGGCGCTGAGGTGGCATCATCAGCGCGCCGTCCCCCCGCCTTCCGCCTGGAGCCACCCTGATGACCGCCACCACCGTCCCGGTGAGCAACCGGCGTGAACGTACCGGCTGGTACTTCTACGACTGGGCGATGTCCGCCTTCTCCACCACCGTCATCACGGTGTTCCTCGGGCCGTTCCTGACCAGCGTCACCGAGCAGGCCGCCGGCTGCGCGCTGGGCGCCGACGACTGCGACGCGCGGGTGCACCCGTTCGGGCTGAGCATCGCCGCCGGCTCCTACTTCCCGTACCTGGTGTCGCTGTCGGTGCTGCTGACCGTGTTCGTGCTGCCGGTGATGGGCGCCGTCGCCGACCGGGCCGAACGCAAGAAGCCGCTGCTGGCCGCCGCGGCGTTCCTCGGCTCCGGCGCGACCATCGCGATGGCGTTCGTGACCGGCGAGCGGTACCTGCTGGGCGGGCTGCTGTTCATCGTGGCGAACATCGCGTTCGGCGCGTCGGTGGTCGTCTACAACTCGTTCCTGCCGCGGCTGGCCGGGCCCGACGAACGCGACAAGGTGTCCAGCCGCGGCTGGGCGCTGGGCTACCTCGGCGGCGGTGTCCTGCTGCTGCTCAACCTGGCCGTGGTCACCTGGCTGACGATCGAGGGCGACGATCAGCGGACCCTGGACCTGGCCCGCTGGTGCATCGTGTCGGCCGGGGTGTGGTGGGCGGTGTTCACCCTGGTGCCGCTGCGCCGGCTGCGCGAGCATCCCAGCGCCGAGGCCGGTACGGCGGGCGGCAACGTGCTCACCGACGGTTTCCGCCAGCTCGGCCGGACCATCCGCAGCCTGCGGGCGTACCCGTTGACGTTGTTCTTCCTGCTCGCGTTCCTGATCTACAACGACGGCATCCAGACGGTCATCGCCCTGGCCAGCCAGTTCGGCACCGAGGAGCTGCACCTGGCGCAGAGCGCGCTGATCGTGACCATCCTGATCGTGCAGTTCCTGGCGTTCGGCGGGGCACTGCTGCTCGGCGCGGTCGCCGAGCGCATCGGTGCCCGCAAGACGGTGCTGATCGCCCTGGTCGGCTGGCTCGGGGTCATCCTGGCCGCGTTCTGGCTGCCCGAGGGTGAGCCGCTGCCGTTCATGCTGCTAGGTGTGGCGATCGGCCTGGTCATGGGTGGCAGCCAGGCGCTGAGCCGGTCACTGTTCAGCCAGCTGATCCCCGACGGCCGCGAGGGCGAGTACTACGGCTTCTACGAGATCAGCGACAAGGGCACGAGCTGGCTGGGGCCGCTGGCCTTCGGGCTGGTGTTCCAGCTGACCAACAGTTACCGCATCGGGCTCGTGTCGCTGGTGGTGTTCTTCATCGTCGGTGGCATCCTGCTGGCGATGGTGCCGATGCGCCGGGCCATCGTCGCGGCCGGCAACACGCCGCCGCGGCTGCTCTGAGGCGGACCCGGGGGCGGATGTGGACATCGTGATCGACGCGGACTCGGCGGTGCCGCCGTACGAGCAGGTGCGGTTGCGCATCGCCGAGCTGGCCGCCGCCGGTGCGCTGGCGGCCGGCGCGAAGCTGCCGCCGGTGCGGCAGCTCGCCACCGAGCTGGGCCTGGCCGCGAACACCGTCGCCCGGGCCTACCGCGAGCTGGAGCAGGCCGGGCTGGTCGAGACCCGAGGCCGGGCCGGCACGGTCATCACGGCCCGGGCGGCGCAGACCCCGGCGGCGGCGCAGAAGGCGGCGCAACGCTACGCCGAGCAGGCCACCGCGCTGGGGCTGACGCCGCAGGCGGCGCTGGAGCTGGCCCGGGCCGCGCTGGGACTGCCCGGCTGAGATGCTGCGATAACCGCTGTCCGGTCGTCGCCACGCGGTGGTAGAAAGCCGCGGTGGACACCACTCTCACGTTCTCCGATCATCTGCGGCTGATCGACGAACGATCGGCCGCCTTCCGCGCGGCGGTCGCCGCGGCATCCAGCCTCGACCTGCGGGTGCCGACCCATCCCGGGCGGACGCTGTTCGATCTCGTGCAGCACGTGGGCACGGGCCGGCGCAAATCAGCCGCCATCGTCGCCGCGGGGCCCGCCGACGCGCCGCCGGACAAGTCGGCGTGGGAGGACGCCCGGGGTGCACCCCGCGAACGCGAGGCGCTGCTGGACTGGTGGACCGAGTCCGTCGAGCACCTGACCAGCGCGCTGCGGGACGCCGGCCCGGACCGCGGCTGCTGGACGTGGTGGGACGACTCGCCGTCGCCGCAGACCTCCGGCGCCTGGGCCCGGCGACAGGTCCCCGAGATCGCGGTGCACACCTACGACGCCCAGCTCACCGTGGGTGCCCCGCAGCCGCTGTCGGTCGAGCTCGCCCTCGACAGTTTCGACGACTGCCAGTTCACCCTCGTCGCGACCACGGTCGCCTGGCCGCACAAGCCCGCGGTCGTCGACTACTACGCCACGGAGGGCCGTTCCTGGCGCCTGCGGCTGTCTGGCGTGGGGGCGCAGGTCGCTCACCTCACGCCCGCGGCCGGCCAGGCCGAGGCCGACGTCTCCGCCCGGGGCACGGCCAGTGACCTGGTCCTGATGTTCTACGGCCGTATCCCGCTGGAGTCCCTCACGCTGGCCGGCGACCGTCGCATCTTCGACCGGCTCATCGCCTGGGACCCCTCCGCGTGACAGTCCGACGACCCCACCGCTTGTCCTACTCCGGCTCCCAGACGATCAGCTGGTCGAAGACCTGCCGGTCACCCTCGACCTGCAGCGCGTCCATCAGGATGCGGCCGTAGCAGAACAACACCAGGTCGCTGGCCGTGCCCCGGGCGGAGACATAGGCCGCGTCCGGGTGCTCGACGGCGACCGGCGTGGGAAGGCGGGCGGCCCGGGCGCCGTCGGCGGAGAACCAGAGCCGCCAGGACCGGCCCTCGGTGGCGTGGTAGTCGACGACCGCGGGCTTGTGCGGCCACGCGGCCGTCGTCGCGACGCAGGTGGTCACGAACTCGTCGACACCGTCGAGGGCGACCTCGACCGGCAGCGGCTGCGGGACGCCCACGGTGACCTGGGCGTCGTAGGTGTGCACGGCGACCTGCTGGAGCTGGTGCCGGGCGACGGCACCGGTGGTCTGCGGCGACTGCGAGTCACCCCACCACGTCCAGCAGCCACGGTCCGGGCCGGCCTCCCGCAGCGCGTCCAGCAGTTCCCCTGTCGCCGCGGTGAACGAGTCCAGCAGCGCCTCGCGCTCCCGGGGCGCCACCGGGGCGGTCATCGCCGGCGGACCGTCGGCGGGCCCGGCGGCCACCGTGGCGGCCCACCTGCGGCGCCCGTCGATCAGGTGCTGCACCAGGTCGAACAACGTCCACTCGGGGCAGGTCGGCACCTGCGCATCGAGGTCGGGTGCCGCCGCGACCGCCGCCCGGAAAGCGGCCGATCGTTCGTCCATCAGCCGCGCCAGGTCGGCGAACTCCAGAGTCTTCTCCACCGCGGGTTTGTACCACCCCCCTGCGACGATCGACAGCGGATTTCCTCACCCTGGGGGCGCGAGGGGCCGGCCGAGCAGCACCAGGATGTGCCACAGGTACTTGCACAGTTGCAGGGTCGCGGCGTCTCTCGCCTGCTGGGCGGCGCGTCCGATGACGGCGGCGTCGATCAGCCGCGGTCCCAGGCTGCGGGCCAGCGCGGCCGCCTCCGGCCCGCGGAGGTCGTCGGGGAAGTCCGTGGCCGGCAGGACGAAACCGGGGTGGTGCCGCAGCGGGGCCAGCTCGGCCAGGTGCGCGGCGGTGGGCGTACCGGTGAAGCTGGGGTCGGCCACGACGGCCTCGACGTCGGCGTCCAGGTCGACGCCGCCGTGGATCTGCGCCTCGACGTAGTCGTCGAGGGCCCGGCCGGCGGTGTTGCGCGGCCGGGTCAGCGCGGCCGTCCAGGCCTGCGGGCCGTCCGCGGCCAGCCCCAGAGCTGATCCGGTACGGGTGACCTGCTCCAGCAGCGCCGCCCAGATGCCGCCGAAGGTGTCCGCGGTGCCCACCACCGTGGGTTCGGTGACGCTGTCGCCGTGGCTGAACGTGGCCCGCGCGTTCACCTCGGGGCGCAGCACCAGGTGGCAGCTGCCGAACCGTGGTGACGCCCCGTCAAGGTGCCCGGCCAGGTTGAGCCCGCCGTAGACGGGCCGCCCGGTCGTCTGCTCCGGCGGGTACGCGCCGCCGAACATCCGCCGTTCCCAGCGCTCGCGGTCCCCGCCGGCGTACGCGGTGAGCCCGCCGTTGGAGATGCCGGTCTCGAACTGGCTGCGGTACACCCGGTCGCGGGCCAGGTGCTCGGCGACGGTACGCCCGTCGGCCAGCAGCCGGTCCGGGTGGAAACCGACCGTGATCCGTACGCCGGGCACCGGCAGGTCACCGGCGGCGCCGAGCCCGCGCACGTACGCCAGGGCCCGGTCCGCCTGGTCGCTCACTTCGGCTGGATGACGTCCGTGGCCAGCAGCACCATCAGCAGCGAGCCCAGCACCAGCCGGTAGCCGATGAAGATGCTGTACGAGTGCCGGGCGATGAACTTCAGCAGCCACGACACGGCGAACCAGCCGACGATGAAGCTGACCAGCGTCGCGACGATCGTCGCGAGCCAGCCGACACCGCCGTTGTCGGCCGAGATGTTGTCGTACTCGGTGACCGTCTGCAGCACGCTGGCGGCCAGCAGCGCCGGGATGGACAGGAAGAACGACAGTTTGGTGACCGTCACCCGGTCGAAGTCACGCAGCAGCCCGGCCGACATCGTCGCCCCGGACCGCGACACGCCGGGGATCAGCGACAGGCACTGCACCACCCCGATGATCAGGGTGTCCTTCCAGGTCACGTCCTGCTCGTGGCGGACCTGGGTGGCGGCGTGGTCGGCGAACGCCATCACACCGCTCCACAGGATCAGCGCCCCGGCGACGAACCACAGACTGCGCAGGGTGCTCTCGATGGTGTCCTGGAACAGCAGCCCGACGATGCCGATCGGGATCGAGCCGAGGATCACGGCCCAGCCGAAGCGGTAGTCGAGGTGGTCGCGGTGCTCGCTGTTGAGCACGCCGCGGACCCAGCCGGCGATGATCCGGGCGATGTCCTTGCGCAGGAAGATGACCGTGGCGATGACCGCACCGGACTGGATGATCGCCGTGAACGCGGTGATGTCCGGCGCGTCGATCTGATAGCCGAGCAGCTTCTCCACGATGGTCAGATGGCCCGTGCTGGAGATCGGGAGGAACTCGGTGAAGCCCTCCACCGCGCCCAGCAGCACCGCTTCGAAGATGTTCAACCCGACCTCGTCCCTTGATCGTTGCCTGACCGCGGTCGAGAATAGGGGGTCGCTCACCCACCGCTGCGCCTGACCCGCGCCGCGGCGATGGTGTAAGCGGGGTCACGGTCGAGATTGTGCCGGTCGCGGTCGTAACGGCGGGTGGTGCGGGGGTCGGCGTGACCCATCGCGTCCTGCACGTCCTCCAGCGGCACCCCCTCGGCCCGGGCGGTGGTGGCGAAGGCGTGCCGCAGCGAGTGCGGCGACAGCCGGGCCCAGCCCGCGATGCCGGCGTCGCGGGCCAGCCGCCGCACCAGCCGGAAGACGGCGTGCCGGTCGATGCGGGCGCCGGTGGCGGTGACCAGGAGCGGCCCGTCGAGCCGGTCGGCGGTGGTGCCCTCGGCGGCGGCGCGCTGCTCCAGGTAGGCGTCCAGGGCGGTCGCCGCGTACGGGGTCAGCGCCCGCCGCCGGGGTTTGCCGCCCTTGCCGACGAACCGCACACTGCGGTGCCCACGCTCGACGCCGACGTCGGCGACGTCGAGGCCGACCAGCTCACCGACGCGCAGACCCAGGTCGGCCAGCAGCGCGACAGCCGCCCGGTGCCGCAGCGCCGCCGGCCCGGTCTCGGCCTCGACCGCGCCCAGCAGCGCGTCGACCTCCTCCGGTGACAGCCCCACAGTGGCGGAGTGGTCCCGCGAGACCGGCGGGCGGTCCGCGCCACCGACCGGGTTGGCGTCGATCGCGCGCAGCTTGACCAGGAAGTCGTACCAGCTGGACAGCCCGGACAGTTTGCGCGCGACCGTCGCCGGGGCCAGCGACTGCGCCTCCAGACCCCGGGCGTAGGCGTTGACGTCCAGGAACGACGCCCGCAGCGGGTCGACCTCCCGCTGCGCGCACCACGCCAGCCACGCCGCGACGTCACGCCGGTACGCGTCACGGGTGTGCTCCGACAGCCGCCGGTTGGCCAGCCACGCCTCGGTGACCTGTTCGGCGCTGCCGCCGACGGTGACCGCACCTGCGTTCTGCCTGGGGATCAGCGTCGACATGGCGACCATCGTGTCAGCTCTGACGCACCTGACCGTCCGCGACATGCCAGGTACGGGTGTGCCCGACAGCTCCGGCGAAGTACCGGTCGTGGGTCACGGTCAGCAGCGTCCCCCGGTACGCGCGCAGCGCCTGCTCGACGACGTCGAGGGCGTCGAAGTCCAGGAAGTTGGTCGGCTCGTCGAGCAGCAGGATCCGCGCCGGGCTGTTGACCATGACGGCCAGCAGCAGCCGCCGCAGCTCCCCGGCGGACAGGCTGCGCAGGCTGGCCCCCCACTGGTCGGGCCCGAACTGGTGCCCGGCCAGCAGCCGTTCGGCGTCCTCGGCGTAGACCGGCACCCGGGACCGGAAGAAGTCCAGCACCGTCGTGGCGGTGCGCAGCCCGTCGGAGGTCTGCGGCAGCACCGCCAGTTCCGCCTCGGCGTGCTCGGCGATCGCGCGCAGCAGGGTGGTCTTGCCGGCGCCGTTGCGCCCGGTGATCAGGATCCGGTCGCCGCGCCGCACGTCCAGGTCGACACCGTCGAGCAGGGTCCGGTCGCCGAGCTTGACGGTCAGGTCGTGCACGGCCAGCACGGTGTCACGGTCGGCGCGTTCGTCGGCCGGGAACGCCAGGGTCAGCGGCGGGCGGGTCCGCGGCTCGGCGATCCACCGGGCCGACTCCATCTGCCGGCGCAGCCGCCGCTCGCGGGCCTTGGCCTTCTGCGCCACCTTCTTGGCGATACGGCGCAGGTGCGGCGCCTCGACCCCGGACCGTACGGTCGTCTCGACGAACCGGGCCTGCTGCTTGGTCCGTTCGATGTCCTGTTCCCAGCGGACCCGGTCCTTCTCCTGCGCCTCGTAGTCCAACAGCAGCCGCTGCCAGCGGCGGGCCTTCTCCTGCCGGTAGGCGGTGTAGCCGCACCCGGGATAGTCCTGCGGCTGCTCGTGGATGCCGTCGAGCTCGACGACGTGGGTCACCACGGCGTCCAGGAACGCCCGGTCGTGGCTGACCGCCAGCACCCCGCCGGGGAAGTCGCGCAGCCAGTCAGCCAGCCAGGCGGCGCCCTCGGCGTCCAGGTGGTTGGTGGGTTCGTCGAGCAGCAGCAGCCCGGGCGCGTCCAGCAGCGCGCGGGCCAGCAGCAGCCGGGCCTGCTCACCGCCGCTGACCTCGCTCAGGCGCAGGCCGGCGGGCAGGTGGTCGATGTCGAGACGCTGGCGGATCTCGGTCAGCCGGGTCTCGGCGGTCCAGCCTTCCAGGGCCGTCCAGCGTTCCTGGACCTGGCCGTACTCGTCGAGCACGTCGTCGCCGCGCTCGAGCGCGGTCGCCAGCTGCCGCAGCCGCTCGGTGACCGCGGCGAGCTCACCGAGCCCGCCGGTGAGGAACTCCCCGACGGTGCCCCGCGGGTCGGCGACCTGCTGCGGCACGTACCCGACCCGGGTGCCCGGGGCGGCGGTGACGCTGCCGGAGGTCGGCGCCAGCTCGCCGGCCAGCACGCGCAGCAGGGTCGTCTTGCCGGCCCCGTTGGGGCCGACGACGCCTATGCGGTCGCCGGGACCGACGATCAGGTCGAGGTCGGAGAAGAGCAGATCACCGTCGTGGGCGCGGCTGATCGAAGCGGCTTTCAACAAGGAGTCCTCCACGGACCGATACCGACAGGGGTACGGCGACCCGCGCGCGACCAGCGAAGGGCGGCGCGTGCACGGGTCGGGTCGGTATCACACGGAGGTGACGGCTCCTCGGGCTCGGCGGCAGGTGCTCGGGAACCACTCTGACGCGGTCCCGGCGGTGCCGCAACTGAATTGTCAGGCGGCGTAGGCGACCGAGGTGTGCATGCCCTGCACGTCGGTCACGGCCAGCCGCGACGCCATCGTGCTGCGCGCTGCGATCTGCGCCGCGTACGCCGCCCGGCGCCGCGCCACGCAACCGTCGCCCTTGGCCGGACCGGTCTCCTGCTGCTCCATGTGGGTGCTCAGACCGTCCTTGAGCAGGGCCAGAGCCTCGGTGCGCAGCTGCGACACCCGCGACTCGGTGACGCCCAGCTCCGCGGCGACCTCGGCCAGCGGCCGCTCCTGCAGGTACGACGCCTCGACCACGAACCGCAGCCGCTCCGGCAGCACCGCCACCGCGTCGTGCAGGTAGCCGATCCGCTCGCGGTGCAGCAGCGTCTCCTCCGGGTTCATCGAGTCCTCGGTGACCATGTCCTCGGCCGCGCCGGCGGTGAAACCCTGAAGCGACAGCACCGCCGCGCGCTGCACGTCGTCGTCGACGGTGGCCAGCTCGCTGACACCGACCCCGAGCAGCGCGGCCAGCTCCGCCGGGCTCGGCGTGCGGCCCAGCTGCGCGGTCAGCTCCTGCCGGGCCACGTCCGCGCGGCGGGCCCGGGCCCGCACTGAACGGCTCGCCCAGTCCATGCTGCGCAGCTCGTCCAGCAGCGCCCCGCGGACCCGCACGGCGGCGAAACGCCCGAACGGGATGCCCCGGCCGGTGTCGAACGCCTGCGCGGCCGTGACCAGGGCCGCGTACCCGGCCGAGGCCAGGTCGTCGCGGTGCACGTGCGCGGGAACCTTGAACAACATCTCCCGGACCAGGTGACCCACCAGCGGCATGTTCTCGCGGATCAGCTGCTCCAGCTCGCGGCTGACGGTCTTCGTCGTGGCTGCGGACATCGTGTGTTCCCCCTCGTGTGTGTCGCCCGGTGACGGCTCACCGGCTGACAGGGGGAACTTTTCGTGGCGCTGGGTGCAGACTCCGGTCGCGTTCGGTTGCCGGACGGTTGCACTGCGAAAAAACCTAAAGTCCGCCCGAGGGCGGCACCGAGCTGCGGCCGGACCGGCCTAGGCCAGCAGCCAGCCGTTGTCGACGGCCAGCCGGACCGCCTCGGCCCGGGTCCGCGCCCCGGTCTTGCCGATCACCGACGACAGATGGTTACGCACCGTGCCCTCCGACAGGCGCAGCTCCCGGGCGATGTCAGCCACCGTGCCGCCGTCGCGGGCCGCCCGCAGCACGTCACTCTCGCGCTCGGTCAGCGGCGAGTCCCCGTGCGCCAGCGACTGCGCCGCCAGCGCCGGATCGACCACCCGCAGCCCCTCGTGCACCCGGCGCACCATGTCGGCCAGCTGCCGCGCCGGGGTGTCCTTGACCACGAAACCGCTGGCCCCGGCGGCCATCGCCTGCCGCAGATACCCGGCCCGGCCGAACGTGGTGACCATCAGCACCCGGCAGCCCGGCACCGCCGCCCGCAACGCCCGCGCCGCCGCGACCCCGTCCAGCCCCGGCATCTCCACATCCAGCAGCGCCACGTCCACGGCGTGGCCACGGACCGCGTCGACGACCTCGTCACCGCGGCCCACCTCGGCCACCACCTGCAGGTCCGGCTCCATGTCGAGCAGGGCCGCCATCGCCCCGCGGACCAGCGCCTGGTCATCGGCCAGCAACAACCGGATCATGCCGGCACCTCCACCCGTACCCGGAAACCCGGCCCGTCGCCGCGGCGACCGACCGTCAGCGTCGCCCCCGCCGCGTCAGCGCGGCGCCGCAGACCGACCAGACCCTGCCCGTCACCGGCCGGAACACCGTTGCCCGGCCCGTCGTCGACGATCTCCACACTGCCCGGCTCCAGCCGCACCGCACAATGTCCCGCCCGGCTGTGCCGCACCACGTTGGTGACCGCCTCCCGGATCGTCCACGCGAACAACTCCCTGTTGCGCGTGGGCACCGCGTCGGTGGCCCCCGGCAGCTCCGCGCACACGTGCGCCGCCGCCAGGGCCTCCCGCGCCGCCGCGATCTCCCCCGGCAGCGAGATCCCCCGCACCCCCAGCGCCGTCGCCCGCACATCCGACAACGCGTCGCGGGCCAGCGCCTCCAGATCCCGCAGCTCCGAGCGCGCCCGGCCCAGATCCACGTCCAGCAGCCGCTGCGCCAGCTCCGCCTTCACCGTCACCACCGTCAGCGAGTGCCCCAGGATGTCATGCAGATCAGCGGCGATGCGGGCCCGCTCGTCGGCCACCGCCCGCTCGGCGGTCTCCCGCTGGGTGATCTCCGCCAGCTCCTGCTGCGCCACCTGCAAACGCCACTGCCGCTCCGCCGCCAGCCGGAACCCGCCGCTGGCCGCCGCCCCCAGCAGCACCGCCAGGCCGTAGCCCTGGTCGTCCCAGCCCGGCACCCGCCACGCCAGCCCTTCGGCCACCGCCAGCAGCACCGCCGCGAACGGCAGCGCCTGCCACAACGGCAAGCCGACCATCCCCGACGCCGCGACGTACACCAGACAGGTCAGCGCATGCACCCCCGCGCCGGGCACCTGCAACGCCGTCAGGATCAGCAACGCCAGCAGGACCAGCCAGAGCCGCACCACGACCCGCAGCGGCCGCCCGCCCCGGCGCACCGAACTTATCCAGGTCACCAGGACCAGATACGACGCCGCGAAGCCGGCCAGTGCGGCCAGCCCCACGTCGCGCTCCCACCCCGCCGGATGGGCCAGCAGTGCGGTCAGGTTCTCCTTCAGGTAGAACAACCACAACCCGGCGAAGACCCACCCGAAGCGCCGGCCCCGCCGCTCCGCCTCGCTCATGGTCGTGACGCTACCGCTCACTCAGACCCGCGCCGTGTCCCGGCGGAACCGCCACATCGCACCCGCGGCGAACACCGCCGTCCACACCACCACACCGGCCGCGGCGACCCACAGGTTCCCGTCGTGGGTCAGCGGATACCGGGCGAGCTCCCCCACCCCATAAACCGGGGTGAACTTCGCAATCGTCGCGAACGTGTGTCCCAGCTGGTCAACCGGTACGAACAACCCACCGGCGAACGACAGCACCGCCAGCACCGGGCCCAGGATCTGCATCACGTTCTCACTCGGCAGCAGATAGCCCATGAACAACCCGAACGCCGCGAACACCAGCGCACACACCCAGGCCAGCAACCCGCAGGCCACCCACGCCGACGCCGGCAACTGCGCCCCCGACAACGCCCCGACCACGAACGTCACCCCGACGGACACGGCCCCGATCGCCATCGCCAGCACCAGCTTCGCGGCGACGTACGCCCCCGGCCGCAACGGCGTCAGCCGCAACTGCCGGCTCCACCCCGCCGCCCGCTCGATCGACACCATCGCCCCGCCGCTGGTCGTGGCCAGCATCGCCCCGTACACCGCCATGCTCACCAGGATGTAACCGGTCACGTTCCCGCCGCCGACCCGCTCCGAGCGCGACGACGCATTCGTGCCGAACAACAGGAAGAACACCGGCGGCATCACCACCGTGAAGATCACCGTGCGTTTGTTGCGGACCATCCGCCGCAGCTCCAGGGCGATCATCGCGAAACTGAAACCGCCGAAACGCGGCAGGCTACGGGCAACAGGCATGCTCATCGGGCACTCTCCTCGGTCGTGTCGTCGGCGGTCAGGGCCAGGAACGCCTGCTCCAGATTCCGGGAGGTGATCTCCAGATCCCGGGCAGCGGTCTCGGACAGCAGATAACGCGCCACCTGATCGGTGTCCCGCGCATGCACATAGACGGTGTCGCCGCGCAGCTCCACCGACTCGACCCCCGGCAGCGCCCGCAGCTCGGCCTCACTGGCCCCCGGCAACGTCGCCCGGACCGTACGGCCCGACGCCAGCGCCTTCACCTCGGCCGCCGTACCGTCAGCCACCACCCGGCCCCGCCGCACGAAGACCACCCGGTCCGCGTACGCGTCGGCCTCCTCCAGATAGTGCGTGGCGAAAATGACCGTACGGCCATCCCGCGCGTCCTCGCGGATCGACGTCCAGAAGTCATGCCGGCCCCCGACGTCCATCCCCGTCGTCGGCTCGTCCAGGATCAGCAGCTCCGGATCCGGCAACAACGCCATCGCGAACCGCAGCCGCTGCTGCTGACCACCCGAGCACTTACCGACCAGCCGCTGGCCGATGTCGGCGATCCCGGCCCGCTCCAGCGCCCGCGCCACCTCGGCCCGGCCCCGCCCGAACAGCACCGCGGTCAGCCGTACGGTCTCCTCGACCGTGTAGTCCTTCAACAAGCCACCGGTCTGCATCACCGCCGACACCAGCCCCAGCGCCACCGCCTCCCGCGGCGGACGGCCGTACACCCTGGCCGTGCCCTCCGTCGGCGCCGACAGACCCAGCAACATGTCCACCGTGCTGGTCTTGCCCGCACCATTGGGCCCCAGCAGGGCCACCACCTCCCCCGGACGGATCCGCAAACTGATCCCGTCCACGGCGGTGACCGCCCCGAAACGCTTCACCACCGCCTCCAGATCGACGGCGAACTGGCCGGACCCTCGGATCCCGGCCTCAGGCAACGCGGTAACTGTCATACCCCGATCCTCGGCGCTGCCGGCGACGGCCGAGGGGGGCAACCGTCACGGCCGTCCCATGACATCTGTCAGGGCACTCCTGGATGATCGGCTCTCCCCCCGCCCGGCACCACCGGTCCACACTGGAACAACTCGCTGTCGTCCCACGGGGGGAAAACATGAGAACGTTGCTCGCTGCCGTCATCACCGCCACCGTCGCCGCCACCGCCCTGGCCACCCCGGCCACCGCGGCGCCCCGGCACTACACCGTCACCGACCTCGGCACCCTCGGCGGTCTGTCCACCGAGGTCTACGACCTCAACGACAAAGGCATCGCCGTCGGCCGCAGCCTCACCGCCGACGGCGAGCTGCACGCCTTCTCCTGGCGCAACGGCCGGCTCACCGACCTGCCCACCCTGCCCGGCGGCCACTACGCCGAAGCCCACGGCATCAACGAGAACGGCACCATCGCCGGCACCGCCCTGAACGCCCAAGGCGAATACCGCGCCGTCATCTGGCACCGCGGCCGCATCACCGACCTCGGCCAGGGCCGCAGCATCGGCTGGGACATCAACGACAACGGCCAGGTCCTCGTCTCCCGCGTCGACCAAACCGGCGCCCCGGTCAGCCGCCTGATCTGGCACGACGGCACCGTCACCGAACTGGGCCCGGAGAACACCACCGCCCGCACCACCGGAAAAATCAACAACGAGGCCAAGGTCCTGATGCTGTTCGACGACACCTACCTCGGCTTCCAGCAGTACGGCTCCACCAGTGGCTTCGGGCCTCTCGCCACCCCCGGCCGCAACTACCCCAACGACATCAACAACAGCGGCATCATCGCCGGATACTCCACCGACGAGCAGGGACGCACCCGGCCGGTGACCTACCCACTGGGGCCGGTGGAGCTCGGCACGCTCGGTGGGCCCGACGGCAACGCCACCGCCGTCAACGACAAGGGCGTGTTCGCGGGCGTCGCCCAGACCGCCGACGGGACCAGCCGGCCGGTGCTGTGGCACAACCGGCAGATCATCGACCTGACCACCCGGGGACTCACCGGCAACGAGATGCCGGTCGGCATCAACAACCGCGGGCAGATGATCGCCACCATCGACTTCCGGGCGGCGTTCATCAGCTGAGGGCAGCCCCGGCGCGGACACGCGGTGGCGGCCCGGCCCCCGGTGTCGACCCGTGGCCGCGCCGGAGCTCCCTGCACCGCGGCCTCCGTCAGCCGCTCGTTGAACCGCCCGGACCACCGACGCCCACACCGGCCGGCACCACCGCGTCCGACGCCGGAGGCACAAGAATCAACCCATGCGAGCCACCCACACCGCCCTCATCGTCGAAGTCCCCGCCGCCGAAGCAGCCGTCAGCACCCACCGCGCCGCCCTCGACCGCGCCGCCTCCTGGGGCGTGCCCGCCCACATCACGGTCCTCTTCCCGTTCCTGCCACCCGACACCATCACCGACGACGTCCTGACCGCCGTCCAGGAGATCACCGACACCCAGGCACCCTTCGAGGTCACCCTCGACCGCGTCGGCTGGTTCGGCGACACCGTCGTCTGGCTCGCCCCCGACCCGGCCCAACCCTTCATCACCCTCACCGCCGCCCTGACCGCCCGATTCCCCCGGGCCCAGCCCTACGGCGGCGCCTTCGACGAGACGATCCCCCATCTCACCATCGGCCACGACCACCCCCGGCCCACCCTCGCCGCAGCAGCCGCCGCCGTCACCCGCCACCTGCCGATCACCACCACCGTCACCTCGCTCCGCCTGATCGCCGGCGCCCGCGAACCCGGCCACAACTGGCACCCGGTCGCCGACTTCCCCCTCGGCGCGTGACCCCCGACCAGACCGCGCATCAGCCCGCCACGCAGAACTCGTTGCCCTCCGGATCAGCCAGCACCACGTGATGCGTGCCGTCCACCGCCAGCACCGACGCACCCGCGCCCACCAGCTGCGCCACCTTCGCCTCCACCCGCTCCCACACCTGCTCCGGCGAGCCGTACCGGCCCACCCGCACATCGATGTGCAGCCGGTTCTTGGCCACCTTCGGCTCCGGCACCTCCAGGAACACCAACCGCGGACCGATCCCCTCCGGATCGTGCAGCCACGCCCCGCCACCCTCGTCGTCCCCCGGCGGCCCGAACGACGCCGCCCACTCCTCCCGGGTCCGGAACGGCGCCGGCGGCGGCTCGTCCACATAGCCCAGCGCCAGCTTCCAGAACCGGGCCAGCTCCACCGCCCGCGCACAGTCGACCGTCAGATCCACCCGCAACGCCATCTCGCACCCCCGGTTCCGCTGTCAGCGATCACATCTTCCGTTCGGGGTACGACAAAAGGCATCGTCGACGCCATGAAGCTGCTCGTGCTCGGTGGCACAGGATTCGTCGGTCCCGCCCTCATCGACGACGCCCAGAAACGCGGGCACCACGTCACCGTCCTCAACCGCGGCCACCAGCCACCCCCACCCGGCACCACCGGCCTCACCGGCGACCGCCTCACCCCCACCGGACTGACCGCACTCACCGGCGGCACCTGGGACCTGGTCGTCGACACCTGGTCCGGCCGCCCCAGCGCCGTCCGCGACGGCGCCCGAGCCCTCGACGGCCGCGCCGGCCACTACACCTACCTCTCGAGCCGCAGCGTGCACGCCGACACCGACACCCCGGCACGCACCGAGGACGACCCGCTCGTCGACGCCTCCCCCGACTCCGACGACGACAGCGTCTACTCGGCGGCCAAACGCGGCGCCGAACTCGCCGCCGAGCAGCACTTCACCGGCCCGGTCCTGCACGCCCGCGCCGGCCTGATCCTCGGCCCCCGGGAGAACATCGGCCGCCTCCCCTGGTGGCTCAACCGCCTCGCCCGCGGCGGACCCACCCTCGCGCCCGGCCCGCATGACCTCAAACTGCAGTACATCGACGCCCGCGACCTGGCCACCTGGATGCTCGACGCGGCGGAACAGGGCGCCGCCGGCCCCTACAACGTGGTCAGCCCGCCCGGTCACACCACGATGGGCGAGCTGCTGGAAACGGCGAACGAGGTCACCGGCAACCACGCGGACCTGCGCTGGGCCGACCCGCAGGCGATCCTCGCCGCCGGCATCGAGCCCTGGATGGACCTCCCGATCTGGCTCACCGGCCACGACTACGCGTTCATGCACGGCGCGGACGTCACCAAGGCGCAGGCCATCGGCCTGAAGATCCGCCCGGTCGGCGAGACGATCGTCGACACGTGGACCTGGCTGCAACAGATCGGCGGTACGGCGCCCCAACGCCCCGACCGCACACCGGTCGGCCTGGACGCAGCGAGAGAAGCAGACTTCCTCGCGGGCATGCACGAGAAGTAAGGCCAATCCCGCCACCCCGAAGCTGAATCCAGATCAGGGTCAGTCGTTGATTCCTTTTAGGTTGGGAACGGCCGTGCCTCGGCGACCGAGCGCACACCCTGTACGGCATCCTAGGATGTTAGATGGCAGGCCCGGCCCGACCTTCGCCAGCCGGCTGCCGGAGAATATGACCCGTGCCCACACCACCGACCACCCCAGCACCACCGGACGGGCACACCGCCGACCCCACCCGAACCCGCACTGAGCTGCGCAAACACCGACCGGACGTGGTGGCGGCCTACGACGCGGCCCTCCCGGCGGCCCGAACCGCGATCATGGTCCGCCTCCTCAACGCTCTGCACCACGAACCACTCCCCGGTGTAACCCACCGTGCACACCACGTCGCCCTCGCCGACGGCCGCGTCCTGACCGCTCCGACCGCGGCCACCCTCCCCTTCGCCGCCCCCGAGCAGGGCCTCACTGCCTGGCTCACCCCACCAGACGGAATCCGCCCGAGCGACATCCGCCGCGAAGAAGGCGGCCGGAGCCGAACCCGCCGGGACGAGGCCAGCTGGGACGAGGCCCGCGGAGCCGGAAGTGGTCCTGACGGGAGGTCCCACACCCGGGACAGCCCGCGCAGCACCCACCAGGACGAATCCCATCCGGACAGGAATCGCCCGGGTGAGGCCTACGACGACCCCGCGGCCCTGCTGCGCGCCCTGAACCTCGGCCCCCACACCGAGCGCCTCGCCCAGGAGCTCGACAACAGCGTCGCCAACCTGGCCCTCGCCTACGCCGACCCCCCACCCACCCCGGCCACCCTCGACCTCAAGAGAGCCCAGGGCGACCCCGACGGCCTCGGCCGCCTCGAGCAGCGGGTCCCCGAAGGCCACCCGCTGCACCCCTGCGCCCGTACCCGAGGCGGCCTGACCGTCGCCGAGGTCCTCGCCTACGCCCCCGAGCACCGCCCGGTCATCCGCCTGCGCCGCCTCGCCGTCCCGCCCGACCGCTGGTACGGCGACACCCCTCCCCTGCTCTACGCCCACCCCTGGCAGGCCGAACGCCTCACCGCCCGCTACCCGTGGCTGACCGACGCCGGCGAGACCGAACTCGTCCGCCCCCTCATGTCCCTGCGCACCGTCGCTCCGCTGTCGGGCGCCGACCACGTCAAGACCGCCGTCGACATCCAGATGACCTCCGCCGTGCGTACCGTCTCACCGGCCGCCGTCCACAACGGCCCGCGACTGTCCGACCTGCTCGCCACCCTCACCGCCGATCTGCCTCTGACCGTCCTGCGCGAGACCGCCGCCGGCGCGGTTCTCATCGACGGCCGGCCCCAGCGTCACCTCGCCTACCTGCGCCGTCAGGCCCCGCGGATCACCGCGACCGAAACGGTGCTCCCGCTGGGCGCCCTTCCGGAGCTGCTGCCGGCGCTGGCCACCGACCCGTACGCGTGGTGGCACGACCTCGTGCACCTGCTGCTCCCGCCGCTGCTGACCGTCCTGGACCGCGGCGTCGCGCTGGAGGCCCACGGGCAGAACACCCTGCTGGTCCTCGACGGCGGCCGGCCGTCCTGGATCGTCTACCGCGACCTCGGCGGTGTCCGGGTCAGCGCCCGCCGGCTGCGCGCCCACGGCGTCGAGGCACCGCCGGTCGAGGGTGATCTGCCCAGCGACGACCCGGACGTGCTGCGCACCAAGCTGGCCGCCGCCGTCCTCGGCACGGTCACCGGGCAGCTCGTCGCCGTGCTGGCCCGCGCCGGCGCCGACCCGGGACGGTTGTGGGCGTCCGCCGCCGCCGCGATCCGAGGCACCGCGACCCGCGACGCGGCCCGGCTGCTCAGCGACCCGCTGCCGGTCAAGGCGACCACGGCGATGCGGCTGGCCGACGACCCGCTCGACGACCTCTGGACCACCCACGACAATCCGATGGCGGGGGCATGACACGCAGCCTGGCGACCCGGCTCTCCCTCACCGCCGCCCACACCAGCGCGGCCCTGGCCGTGCACGCGCCGCAGCTCAGCGACGGGTTCACCGCCGCGCTGCCCGAAGCGGCCGACGTCGTCGGGCGGCGGCTGCGGGGCGCGCTGGTCCGCGAGGGGATCGTGGCGGCCGCGCCCGGCGACCGGCTGCACGCCTTCCACCGCGTCGAGTACGGCACCGCCGGCGCCGACGACCCGGCCGACCTGCTGCCGGAGCGGCTGCCGGGCAACGCCGCCGGGTTCGCCGCCGAGTTGCGCAACGCCGTGGTCAACCTGGCCGTCGCCATGGCCCGGCAGGCGCACGTGCCGGCCACCGATCCCGACCACGCCGCGGTCGCCGGGGAGCGGCTCGCCGTGGCCGGGCACAACCTGCACCCGTGCGGGCGGACCCGGCTGGGCTGGGACACCAGTGACGTGCTGGCCCACGACCTGGAGGCCGGGCACACCCGGCTCGGGTTCCTCGCGGTCCGCGACGACCTGCACCTGGGTGACGACGTCGGCGCCGCCCTGCGGGAGGTGTATCCGCAGCTGCCGCAGGTGCCGGCGGGCTACCGGCTGCAGCCGGTGCACGCCTGGCAGCGCGACGCCGTGCTGCCGTCGCGGTACCGCGACCTGCTCGCCGGCGGGGCGCTGCGCATCCTGGACGACGAGCTCGACGCGATCCCGACCGCCGCGCTGCGCACGCTGCTGCTGCCGGTCGCCGCGGACGGCACCCGCCGGTACGTGAAGGTGTCGCTGGACATCCAGGTCACCTCGACGCGGCGCAGCATCAGCGTGGCCAGCACCCGCAACGGCCCGGCCGTGTCCGTGCTGCTGCACCGGCTCGTCGCCGAGGACCCGGCCGCGGACCGGCTGCTGTTGATGGCCGAGACCGCCGGGGCGGCCGTACCGGCCGGGTCGGGGCGCGACATGGCCGCGATCATGCGCGACGGACTCACCGGGCGGCTGCGCCCGGGCGAGCAGGCGGTGCCGGGTGGGGCGCTGCCGTTCGTCGCGGCCGCGCTGGTGGCCGAGTTCGCCACGAGTACGGGACGACGCGACGACGCGGGCGCGGCGGCCGCGTTCCTGGACGCGTACACGCGGCTGGTCGTGCCGCCGCTGCTGAGGCTGACGCTGCGCGGGGTCGCTCTGGAGGCGCACCTGCAGAACTGCCTGCCCACGTTCACCGGTGGGGTGCCGCAGCGCCTGGCTGTGCGGGACTTCGCCGGGTTGCGGCTGCACCCGGGCCGGCTGGCCGCCGCCGGGCACGACGTGACGCTGTGGCCGGGCTCGGTGGTCGGCACGGACGATCCCGCGGTGCTGCGGGCCAAGATCGGCTACACGGCGTTCCAGGCCCACCTGGGCGAGCTGGTGATCCGGCTCGGTGAGTCGCACGGGCTGGACGAGGACGCCGCGTGGCGGGTCGTGCGGTCCGTCGTGGACGAGACCTACGCCGGGGCGGGCGAGCTCGCGGCGCAGGACCACGCCGCGTTCACCGCGCCGACGGTGCCGCACAAGGCGCTGGTGCGGATGCGCCTGGCCGGGGCCGGCGACGAGTACCTGCCGGTGGAGAATCCGCTGCATGCCGCCGCCTGAGCACGTCGCCGCCGCGCTGCGGGCCCTGCCGCGGCCGGTGTGTGCCTACGTCTACGACCCGGCCGCGCTGCGGGAGCGGGCCGCCGCGGTGCGGGCCGCGCTGCCGCCGGGCACGACCCTGCTGTACGCGGTGAAGGCCAACGGGCACCCGGCGGTCGTGCGTACCCTCGGCGCGGCCTGCGACGGCCTGGAGGTCGCCTCCGGCGGTGAGGTCGACCTGGCGGTCGCGGCCGGCGCCGGCCGGATCGTCTTCGGCGGGCCGGGCAAGACCGACGCCGAGCTGGCCGCCGCGGTGGCGGCGGGCGCGCAGGTCAACGTGGAGAGCGGCCATGAGCTGCGGCGCCTGGACCGGGCCGCCCGGGCGGCCGGGACGGTCGTGGACGCGGCGGTACGGGTCAACCGCGCGCGGGCCGCGCTGCCGGGCAGTCACGCCATGACGGGTACGCCCACCCCGTTCGGTGTCGACGAGCAGGAACTGGCCGCGGTGCTGGCCCTGCCGCTGACCTCGGTCCGGCTCACGGGCTTCCACCTGCACGCCGTGTCGAACAACCTGGACGCCGCCGCCCACGCCCGGTTCGTCGCCGAGGCGCTGGACTGGTCGGTGGCCACCGCCGCCCGGCACGGGCTGGACCTGCGGCTGGTCAACGTCGGCGGGGGGCTGGGCGTCGACTACCTCAGCGACGCCACCATCGACCTCGGTGAGCTGCGGGCCGGGCTGGCCGGGCTGACGGTGCCCGCCGGCGTGGAGCTGATCGTCGAGCCGGGCCGGATCCTGGCCGCCGACGCCGGCTGGTACGCCGCCGAGGTCCTCGACCTCAAGCACACCCACGGCCGCTGGTTCGCGGTGCTGCGCGGCGGCACCCACCACTTCCGGTTGCCCGCCGCCTGGGGTTACAGCCACCCGTTCACCGTGCTGCCCGTCGACGACTGGCCCTACGAGTGGCCCCGCCCCCAGGTCACCGACGTCACCGTGGACGCCGTCGGGGAGCTGTGCACCCCGCGCGACGTCCTCGCCCGCGACCGGCGCGTGGACCGGCTGCGCATCGGTGACGTGCTGGTCTTCGCCCGCACCGGCGCGTACGGCTGGGACATCTCCCACCACGACTTCCTGCGCCACCCACCGCCACGATTCGAGGTGCTCTGACATGGACCCGGTCCACCGCCGCGCCGCCCGCATCGTCTGCCTCGACGCGGACGGCCGGATCCTGCTGCTGCACTGGCGCGACCCGGTGGACGGGCACGACGTGTGGGAGCCGCCCGGCGGCGGCGTCGAGCCCGGCGAGGACTTCCTGGCCGCGGCCCGCCGGGAGCTGGCCGAGGAGACCGGGCTCGACCCGGCCGCCGTGACCGGGCCGTCGGTGACCGTGCAGCGGGACTTCCGGTGGAAGGGACAGCAGTTCGCCGGGCCCGAGGAGTTCTTTCTGGCCCGCTACGACGTCGCCCGGCCGCCGCTGGCCCGCGAGGGTCTCATGCCGGACGAGCAGCTCACCCTGGCCGGGCACGCCTGGCTGAGCCCGGCCGAGCTCAGCGGCCTGGCCGGGCTGGACCCGCCGGACCTGGCCAGGGTCATCCGCCGGCTCGGAACTCCGCCCGCCACCGCCTGATCAGCGGGTCGTCGGGGTCACCGATCTCCTCGACCCGGACCGGGGTGAGGCCCGGGGCGGCGAACGCGTCGATCTCCGCGCGGGTCAGCGGCCACGGCGGGCCGTCGGTGTCCGTACCGGTGGCGGCGGCCGCCAGGACCAGCAGGGTGCCGCCGGGCGCGACCAGCGGGCCCACGTTGGCGATCGCCCGGTCCCGGACCGGCTGGGGCAGCGCCTGCACGTTGTTGCTCTCACACACCAGCTCGAAGCCGCCGCGCCACTGCGGCGGCGGGTCCAGCAGGTCCGCCACGGCGTACTCGACCGGCGAGTCCGGGTGCCGCTCGCGGGCCGTGCGTACCGCGGTGGCGGAGATGTCGAACGCCGTGGTGGTGAAGCCCAGCCCGGCCAGGAACTCGGCGTCGCGGCCCAGCCCGCAGCCGATGACCAGGGCGCGGCGGGCGCCGCCGACGACCGCGCCGTCGCGGGCCCACTCGGCGAGCAGCTTGCTGGGACGCGGCACGTCCCACGGCACGTGCGCGGTGCCCGCGCCGGCTTCGGCGTACAGCTGCTCGAACCAGCCGGTGGGATCACCGGCCGCCAGCGACGCGGCGGCCAGGCGGGTCGTGTCGGGCACCGTCGGCTCGCTCATCGGCGGGCCGCCCGCGGTCCGCGGCGCAGCTCACGCAGGGCCTGCCGGCGGATGTCACCGGTCAGCGTGTCGATGTAGAGCCGGCCGTCGAGGTGGTCGGTCTCGTGCTGCAACGCCCGGGCCAGCAGGCCGGTGCCCTTGATCGTCAACGGCTCACCGAACTGGTCGACGCCGGTGGCGGTCACCTCCCAGGCGCGCCGGGTCGGATACTCCATGCCGGGCAGCGACAGGCAGCCCTCCTCGTCGTCCTGCTCACCGCCGGGCTCCGACAGCACCGGGTTGATCAGGTGCCCGACCACGCCGCCGACGTTGTACGAGAACGCGCGCAGGCCGACCCCGATCTGCGGGGCGGCGACCCCGGCCCGGCCCGGCTCGCGCACGGTGTCCTCCAGGTCGGTGATCAGCGCCCGCAGGTCGTCGTCGAACGCGACGACCTCGGCCGCCGGGGCCCGCAGCACCGGGTCGCCGTAGAAGCGGATTCCTCGCACAGTCATGGGCCCAACCTAGGCGAAGAGGGTGCGCGGCTCAGGAACCGGCCAGCGCGGCGCGCATCGGGGCCGCCTTGGCCGCCGCCTCGTCGACCTCCGCCCACGGGTCACTGTCGATGGTGATGCCACCGCCGGCCCACAGGTGCACCCGCTCACCGTCCACCGCCGCCGTACGGATGCTCAGGCCCAGGTCGACGTGGTCGGTGCCGACCCAGCCCAGCGCGCCCATGGCGACGCCGCGGCCGACCGGCTCCAGCCGGGCGATCTCGCGCAGCGCCGCGTGCTTGGGCGCGCCGGTCACCGAGCCGCCCGGGCACAACGCCCGCAGCAGGCCGGGCAGCCCCACCGGCTGCTCGATCGGGGCCGACACGACCGACTCGGCCTGCCACAGCCCGCACCAGCGGCGCACTGCGAACAGCTCGTCCACCCGGACCGCGCCCACGCCCAGGCGGGCCAGGTCGTTGCGTTCCAGGTCGACGATCATCACGTGCTCGGCGCGTTCCTTGGCCGAGGCGAGCAGCTCGCGGCGGCCCTGCTCGGTGGCCGGCCGGGTGCCCTTGATCGGCCGGGTGATCACCCGGCCGCCGCGGACCTCGACCAGCGTCTCCGGCGTGGCCGTCGCCACCGCCCAGCCGCCGCCGCTCAGCACGCCGCCGTAGCGAGCCCCGGGCAGGGCGGCCACCCGGGCCAGGGCCGGCCCCGGATCGCCCGTGTACGGCGCTGAGGCATGCCCCACGACGTTGACCTGATAGACGTCGCCACGCCCGATCGCGGCCCGGACGGCGGTGACCGCGGCGGCGTGCTCGGCGCGGCTCCAACTGTCGCGCCACGGACCCAGCCGCCACTCGTCCGGGCTTGCACCGGCTGCGGAACCTCCCGAATTGCCGGAGCCCATCGCACACGCTCCCATGACCGAGGGTGACGGCTCGTCCGGGTCGCGGTGGGTGTGCACGACGGCCACCACATCCGGGATCCCGGGGACCGGAGAGGGCGCTCCGGGCGGCCCGCCGATGATCACCGAACCGGCCGACGCGGACACGTACAGTGTTGCGCCACAAGGGGTTCCGACGCCGGTCGGGTGGAATTGGGTAGCCGTTCGGCCGATGTCTCGCACCGGCAGTCCGTTGTCTTCGAGGAACGCCGAGACAAGCTCTGCGGGGTCACCGTCATCACCCACCGACCACTCGAAACGGCATGACTCACCGTGACGGCCCTGGCAGGACGCCGGAGAACCCGGTTGAGGACCCCGCCCGGGTGTCGGAAAGTGGTCGGCGGCGGCTCTGCCGTGGAACATCAGAACAGTGGATTCTCTCAATGGGGCGCCATCACTCACGAGATCCGGATTCGTTCGGATGGGAGTAGTGTTCCGCCCCGTTGATGTGAAGCACGACACAACCCCCTACCGGAGACACCCGATGTGCCAGCACCAGAAGTCCTGCCCCTCTGCCGAAGCCGTCGACCGCGAAGCGGCCCGGATCGTGGCGACCTTCCCCGAGCAGGGATGGAGCCTGCTCTGCAACGGTGTCATCGTCTTCGAGGACACCGGTGAGCTGCTGCCCGACGGCAGGACGATCGCACCACACCGCGGACCGGCCGTGCACGCCCTGGCGGCCTGAGAGACCTGCGACACGCCCGCGGGCCGACCGGAAGCACCACCCCCGGCCGACCCGCGACGACATCGCCACCACGACCGCTCAGTCCTCGAACGCCTCCGGCGAGGGGCACGAGCAGACCAGGTTCCGGTCCCCGTACGCCCCGTCGATGCGCCGCACCGGCGGCCAGTACTTCGAGGTCCGGTCCACCCCGGCCGGGAAACCGGCCAGCGACCGCGGGTACGCGTGCTGCCACTCGTCCGCCGTCACCGCCGCCGCCGTGTGCGGGGCGTTGTGCAGCGGATTGTCGTCCCGCGGCCACTCCCCCGCCGCCACCCGGTCGATCTCCGCCTTGATCGCGATCATCGCGTCGCAGAACCGGTCCAGCTCGGCCAGGTCCTCGCTCTCGGTCGGCTCCACCATCAGCGTCCCGGCCACCGGGAACGACATCGTCGGCGCGTGGAAGCCGTAGTCGATGAGCCGCTTGGCCACATCGTCGACCGTCACGCCCGTCGCCTTGGTCAGCGGCCGCAGGTCCAGGATGCACTCGTGCGCGACCAGGCCCTCGTTGCCGGCGTACAGCACCGGGTAGTGCTCCCGCAGCCGCGCCGCCACGTAGTTCGCCGCCAGCACCGCCACCCCGGTCGCCGCGGCCAGCCCGTCCGGGCCCATCATCCGCAGGTACGCCCACGAGATCGGCAGGATCCCGGCCGAGCCGTGCGCCGCCGCCGACACCGCGTGGTGCTCACCGGGCTCCAGCGGGTCACCCGGCAGGAAGTCCGCCAGATGCGCGCGCACCGCGACCGGGCCCACGCCGGGGCCACCGCCGCCGTGCGGGATGCAGAACGTCTTGTGCAGGTTCAGGTGCGACACGTCCGCGCCGAACTTGCCCGGCTTGGCCAGACCGACCAGCGCGTTCAGGTTCGCCCCGTCGACGTAGACCTGACCGCCCGCGTCGTGCACCGCGCCGCACAGCTCCGCGATGCCCTTCTCGTAGACACCGTGGGTCGACGGATACGTCACCATGATCGCCGCGAGCGCGTCCGCGTGCTTCTCGATCTTGGCCGCCAGGTCACCCAGGTCCACGTTGCCGTTGTCGTCACAGGCCACCACGACCACCCGCATGCCCGCCATCACCGCGCTGGCCGCGTTCGTGCCGTGCGCGCTCGACGGGATCAGGCACACGTCCCGGTGGGTCTCGCCCCGCGAACGGTGATAACCCCGGATCGCCAGCAGACCCGCCAGCTCACCCTGCGAACCCGCGTTCGGCTGCACGCTCACCGCGTCGTAGCCGGTGATCTCGGCCAGCCAGCCCTCCAGCTGCGCGACGAGGGCCTCGTAGCCCGCCGTCTGCGACGCCGGCGCGTACGGGTGGATATCGGCGAACTCGGCCCAGCTGACCGGCTCCATCTCGGTGGTCGCGTTCAGCTTCATCGTGCACGAGCCCAGCGGGATCATGCCCCGGTCCAGCGCGTAGTCCCGGTCCGACAGCTTGCGCAGGTAACGCAGCATCGCCGTCTCCGAGTGGTGGGCCGAGAACACCGGATGGGTCAGATAGTCGGTGGTGCGCTCCAGACCCGCCGGCAGCGCCGCCCCGGCCGCAGCCGCGGGAGCCGCACCGAACGCGGCCAGCACCGCCTCGACGTGCGCCGGCGTCGTCGTCTCGTCACACGCGACCGACACCCGGTCGGCGTCCACCAGCCGCAGGTTGATCCCCGCGCTCCCGGCCGCCGCGACCACCTCGGCCCCCCGGCCCGGCACCACCGCGGTCACCGTGTCGAAGAACGCGGCGTGCGCGACCTCGACCCCGGCCGCGGCCAGCCCGGCCGCGACCGCACCGGCCCGCTCATGGGTACGCCGGGCGATCGCCCGCAGCCCCGCCGGACCGTGATACACCGCGTACATGCTCGCCATCACCGCCAGCAGCACCTGCGCGGTGCAGATGTTGCTCGTCGCCCGCTCCCGCCGGATGTGCTGCTCACGGGTCTGCAGCGCCAGCCTGTACGCCGGAGCGCCGTCCGCGTCCCGCGACACCCCGACCAGCCGGCCCGGCAACGACCGCTCCAGCCCGGCGCGCACGGCCAGGTAACCGGCGTGCGGGCCACCGAAGCCCAGCGGTACGCCGAACCGCTGCGTCGTGCCCGCCGCGATGTCCGCCCCGATCTCGCCCGGCGCGCGCAGCAGCGTCAGCGCCAGCAGATCCGCCGCCACCGTCACCAGCGCACCCACCGCGTGCGCCGCCTCGACCAGCGCCGCGTGATCACGCACCGCGCCCGAAGCGCCCGGATACTGCAGGTGCAGCCCGAAGAACTCCGCCGGCAGCTCCGCCCCGGCGTCCAGGTCGGCCAGGACGATCTCGATACCCAGCGGCTCGGCCCGGGTCCGCAGGATCGCCAGCGTCTGCGGCAACGTGTCCGCGTCGACCACGTAGACCGGGCTCTTGCTCTTGCTCGACCGGCGGGCCAGGGTCATCGCCTCGGCCACCGCCGTGCCCTCGTCCAGCATCGACGCGTTCGCCGTGGTCAGACAGGTCAGGTCGGTCACCATCGTCTGGAAGTTGAGCAGCGCCTCCAGCCGGCCCTGACTGATCTCCGGCTGATACGGCGTGTACGCCGTGTACCAGGCCGGACTCTCCAGCACGTTGCGCCGGATCACCGCCGGGGTGAACGTGCCGTAGTAGCCGAGCCCGATCATCGACGTCGCGACCGTGTTACGGCCGGCGATCTCGCGCAGCTCGGCGATCGCCTCCTCCTCGGAAGCGGCCGCGGGCAGCTCCAGCGACCCGTGCCAGCGGATCACCTCCGGGATCGCGGCATCCATCAGCGCTTCGAGCGACGTGTACCCGATCGCCTTGAGCATCTGGGTCTGCGCGTCGGCATCCGGGCCGATGTGGCGGTCAGCGAACGTCATAGCGGCTCCTGCGGGGAGAGAGAGGTCGGCGGACGCAACCTCCCCCTCTGTCATACCCATAGGGCACTCCAGAGTCGCCTACCTGCGCGGTCCTTTTGCCTGAGAGGTTCCGGGGAGGATTTGCCCCTTCGGCGCCACCGAGATGGTCTCTCCCGCGCGGTGTACGGCACCTACGAACCTACCAGCGCGCACGTTTCGATCATGTGTCCCTAGGGTGTGGTGTGTGACCTATTCTGATCCCTCTTATTCGGCTGCGCCGAGTCGCTACGACACCATGACCTACCGCCGCGCCGGGCGCAGCGGGCTCAAGCTGCCCGCCATCAGCCTCGGCCTGTGGCACAACTTCGGCGACGCCCGCCCGATCGAACGCCAGCGCGACATCACCCGCCGCGCCTTCGACCTCGGCGTCACCCACTTCGACCTGGCCAACAACTACGGCCCGCCACCCGGCAGCGCCGAGGAGAACTTCGGCCGCATCCTGGCCACCGACTTCCGCCACCACCGCGACGAGCTCGTCGTCTCCACCAAGGCCGGCTACCACATGTGGAACGGCCCCTACGGAGAGTGGGGCTCCCGCAAATACCTGGTCTCGTCGCTCGACCAGTCCCTGCGCCGCCTCGGCCTCGACTACGTCGACATCTTCTACCACCACCGCCCCGACCCGGACACCCCGTTGGAAGAGACCATGGGCGCCCTCGACGCCGTCGTCCGCTCCGGCAAGGCCCTCTACGTCGGCATCAGCAACTACAACGCCGAACAGACCGCCCGCGCCGCCGCCATCCTGCAGGAGCTCGGCACCCCCCTGCTGATCCACCAGCCGTCCTACTCCATCCTCAACCGCTGGATCGAGAAGGACCACCTGCTCGACACCCTCGAAGCCGTCGGCGCCGGCTGCATCGCCTTCAGCCCCCTGCAGCAGGGCCTGCTCACCGACCGCTACCTCGGCGGCATCCCCGACGACTCCCGGGTCCGCACCAGTGTCTTCCTCAACGAGAGCGACCTGGACAAGCCCACCATGGGCCGCATCCACAACCTCAACGACATCGCCCAGCGGCGCGGCCAGTCCCTGGCCCAGATGGCCCTCGCCTGGGCCCTGCGCGACCAGCGCATGACCAGCCTGATCATCGGGGCCAGCAGCGTCGAACAGCTCGAGACCAACGTCGCCGCCCTGGACAAGCTCGACCTCAGCGACGACGACCTGCAGGCGATCGACGGCACCAGCCTGGACCTGTGACCACCCTCGTCACCGACCACACGATCCTCGCGGTCGTGGTCGGCTCCCGCGCGTACGGCCTCGCCGGCCCGGGCTCCGACCACGACCGCCGGGGCGTGTACGCCGCCCCCACCGACCTGTTCTGGCACCTCGACAAGCCACCGACCCACCTCGACGGCCCGGCCGAGGAACAGTTCTCCTGGGAGATCGAGCGCTTCTGCACCCTGGCCCTGCAGGGCAACCCGACCGTGCTCGAAGTCCTCTGGTCACCCCTGATCACCGCGGTCACCGCCGACGGCGAACACCTGCTGGCCACCCGGCAGGCGTTCCTGTCCCGGCGCGTCGCCGACACCTACGGCGCGTACGCCCGCGACCAGCTCAAACGCGTCGACTCCCGGCGCCGGCGCACCGGCGACACCAACCACAAACAGGCCATGCACATGATCCGGCTGCTGCTGGCCGGCGCCCACGTCCTGCGGACCGGCGAGGTGCTCGTCGACGTGTCACCGCTGCGCGAACGCCTGCTGGCCGTCAAGAACGGCGACGTGCCGTGGGAATCGGTGACCGCGTGGGCCGCCGACCTGCTGGCCGACCTGGACGAGGCGGCCGCGCGCACCGCCCTGCCCGAAACGCCCGACCGGGCCGCCGTCGACGCGCTGCTCCACGCCGTACGGGAAAGGGGTCTGCCATGACCATCGACGTGCCGAACTGGGCCGGCCAGGTCGCCGCCGACCTGCCCTACCCCCTGATCTTCGCGACCGTGAGCGGCGCCCACCTGTACGGCTTCGCGTCAGCCGACTCCGACCTGGACCTGCGCGCGGCCCACCTGCTGCCGGCGGCCGAGGTCGTCGGCCTGCGCACCGGCCCGGAGACCCTGCAGTCCGACGGCTGGCGCGACGGCGTCGAACTCGACGTGGTCAGCCACGACCTGCTCAAGTTCGCCCGCCTGCTGACCGGCCGCAACGGCTACGTGCTGGAACAGCTGCTGTCCCCGCTGGTGGTCGCCACCTCCCCGGTCCACGACGAGCTGAAGGCGCTGGCCCCGGCGCTGATCACCCGCCACCACGCCCACCACTACCTGGGCTTCGCGGCGACCCAGGAACGGCTCTTCGACCGCACCGGCGAGCTCAAGCCGGCGCTGTACACGCTGCGGGTGCTGCTCACCGGGCTGCACCTCATGCGGACCGGCGAGCTGGAGACCGACCTCGGCCTGCTCGGCACCGGCCTGGCATACGTGCCGGAGCTGATCGGCCGCAAGCGCGAGGCCGAGCACGGCCCGTTCCCGTCCGCCGTCCGCAGTGATCTGGCCCGGGACATCCCCCGGCTGCGGACCGAGCTGGAAGCGGCACGGGACAGCTCCGTCCTGCCGGAGCATGCCGACCGGGATGCCGTCGAGGCGCTGCACCAGCTGGTCGTCCGGACCCGCCTTTCTTAGTTTTGTCGTCCGCCGCAGGCGGTCGTTTCTGTGTCTGGTGCGGCTTGCCGCACTGCGTCTAAGGCATCCTAGGACTCTAGGAGTTATCGTTCGACGGGGTCGGCGGTCTACCCTGGTCCCATGCCCACCACCGCGCCCGACGCTCCGGCGGTCCACCTCGCCCGGCCCCACCGGCCGGTGCTCGTGGCGGGCACCCTCGGCGAGCTGACCGGCCCGGCCCATGGCGTGGCCGAGCTGCCCCTGCGGCTGTGGTGGAATCCGGTCCGCACCTTCGACCTGGACCAGCCCACCATGCTGCTCTGGATGTACGAGAACGTGCTGCGCGAGGCCGTCCGCGTCGACGAGCTGCGCAACTACCTCCACGGGCCGACGCTGGTGCGGATCTGGCCGGAGCTCAACCTGCCGCGCGGCGTCCGCGCCGCCTGGGAGGCCCGCCACCCGGTGCTGCGCCGGGTCACCGCCGCCTGAGCCCGGAGCCCCGCGAGGGCGAGATCGGCAGCCCGGAGCTGCCCGGTTCCGCGACGCCGTCCGCAGGTGCCGACGTCCGCGTCGATCCAGTAGGTTCCGCGAGGTGCCAGCGAACAACCCCACCGTGCGGCCCGCCACCACGTCCGATGTCGACGCCCTCGTGCGGCTGAGGGTGGCCAACGCCGAGGCCCACCTGGCCTTGGACCCGCAGGCCTACCGCATCCCCGAGCCGGAAGCGGTGCGACGACACTTCGCCGCGCTCCTGGCCGAGGGGCCGGCCGGGCACGCCGTGCTGGTCGCTGAGGTCGCGGGCCGGGTCGCCGGGATGGTCGAGGTGGTACGCAGCCCCGAGCCGCCGGACCATCAGATCCTGCGTCCGGAACCCTCGGCGCAGATCCACACGGTGGTCGCCGAGGACGCGCGCGGCCGAGGTGTCGGCTCGGCGTTGCTCAGCGCCGCGGAGCAGTGGGCGTCCACCGCGGGGATCACCTATCTGTCCGCGGGGATCCATCACCGCAACGCCGGAGCCGTGCGGTTCTACGGCCGGTACGGATACACGAGCTCCGGTCTCTCAATGGGCCGGCAGGTGCACGGGTGACGGACCGCCCCGGCCGGTCGCAGCAGCCCCGCAGGGCTGATCCGCTAGCGTCGCCCGGGTGAGCGGGAACATCGACGACTTCTACCGTGACGTCGCCACCATCGCCCTGACCGTCGGGGAGAAGCACGGCTTCGTGCTCGGCGGCGGTGTCGCCTGGCTGGTCAACGGCCTCGTGCAGCGCCCGACCGAGGACATCGACCTGTTCACCGACACCGCCGGGGCCGTCGAGGCCGCCGCCGGGCAGGTCACCGCCGCCCTGACCGAGGCCGGCTACCAGGTGTTCCGCGAGGTCGCCGACGAGCTCTTCGAGGGCATGGACGACGACCTGCGCGAATACCACGTGGCCGACGGCACCCGCGCGCTGCGGCTGACCCTGACCCGGCTGGACCGCAGCCGCGCGCCGGTGGTGATGGACGTGGGCCCGGTGATGCACCTGGACGACCTGGTCGCGTCCAAGGTCGCGGCGCTGGTCAACCGGCGTGAGGTGCGGGACTACATCGACGTGGCGGCCGCGCTGGAGCGGTATCCGCTCACGCGGGTGCTGGAGCTGGCCCGGGCGCTGGACCCCGGCCTGGACGACGACGAGGTGGCCGACGCGGGCCGGTATCTGGACCGGCTCGACGACGCCCGGTTCGCCGTCTACGGACTCAGCGCGGAGCAGGTCCGGGGGGTGCGGGAGCGGCTGGCGGCCTGGCCCCGCTAGAGAGAGGTTCACGTCGCCGGATGTAGTGGATGAATCCCTCCCAGTCCGGTTCCGTGCGGTCCGGGCGCATGCCCGCCGCCGCCGCGCAGCGGGCACTCGCCACATTGTCCGGTTCGACCCCGGCCGCGAACAGCACCACGTCGGCCACCTCCGGCGCGGCCATGACGGCGAGCAGCGCCGCGGTTCCGAAGCCGTGCCCCCACCGCCGCGGATCGACGACGTATGCCAGGCCCATGCTCGGGCCCGGCTCCACCGCGTCGACCACGGCACCGTCCGGCCCTTCGGAGTACCGGCTCCAGCGGTCGTACACGTCGCCGCCGATGTAGGCGACCACCACCCCGGACGGGTCGTACGCCACCCAGGAGTGGTCGCGCAGCACCCGGCGGCCGCGGAACGAATCGCCGATGCCCGTGCCGGCCAGTTCCAGGCTGCGGACCGGCCATTGCGGGCCGCCCAGCCGGCGGTCGACCTCCGGGTGCTCGAACCAGGGCTGCACGGCGGGCAGCGAGTCTCGGGTGAAAGGTGCCAGCACGACGTCCATGGGTCTCAGTGTGCCCGCGAGGCGACCGTCCGAATACCGCCAGACCACCGGCCGGGCGGCGCAGCAGGATGAGGTCATGACGACGACCATCGCGTACCGGATCGATGCCCTCTCCCCCAGCCTGCTCGCCCAGGTCCGGGCCGACCCCGCGGCCGAACGGCGCTGTGCGGGCGGGGGTGAGCCCTTGCGGTGCTGCCTGCGCGACGCGGCCGCCGGTGAGGGACTTCTGCTGTTCAACTACGAGCCGCCGCTGCCCGCATCGCCGTACCGGGAGAAGGGTGCGGTGTTCGCCCACGCCGCACCCTGCGGCGGCCCGGCGGGCGAGCTGCCCTATCCGGGCGACTGGTACGGCCGCGCGCAGGTGCTGCGGGCCTACGACAGCGCCGGGCGGATCCATCCGGCCAGCCGGCAGCACGACGGTGGTGATCCGGTGGCGGCGCTGACCGCCGTGCTGGCCGAGCCGGGCGTGGTGCTGGTGCACAGCCGCAACGTGGTCTACGGCTGCTACATGTTCAGCGTGTTGCCTGCGGGCGCAGCGTCGCGGTGACGTCGTCCACGTCGAAGGTGGTCGCGCCGCCGCCCGCGGACTCGCTGCCGAAGAAGGTGATGGTCGCGGTGCGCTCGGTGGCCGCGGTGGAGGCCGTGGCGCTGTACTGCTGCCAGTCGGTGCGCATGTCGAAGGCGAAGGAGAAGCGGGTCTTGGGTGGCTCGCCGGACACGGCGAGGCCCATGTTGAGGTAGTCGCTGCGGCTGGTCTCGGTGGAGCTCGCCCGGGCGAAGAACCTCACGTCGAGGCCGCAGCCGGCCGGGATCGTCACCGTGGAGCGCAGCAGGTCGGTGCGGGTGACGTCGAGGCCGGCGAAGGTCGCGTACGCCCGGCCGGTGTGCGCGGGGCGCTCCGGCGTGCCCAGCACCACCATGCGGGGGCCGGCGGTCCAGCCGGCTGTCCCGCGCTCGAAGCCGGGGTTGAGCTGCACCTGCGCGGTGCAGGGAGCCGGGGCGGACGGGGCCTGGGCGGCGGCGGTGGTGAGCACCAGCGCGGCGCCGAGGACGGCGAGGGATTTCACGGGACCTCCGAAGGTCAGTGGGCATTGAGAGGTGTCGATACATTCTGCAACCGATCGGCAACCCGGTGTGTCCCGTTCCGCACCCGGCGGAGCGAATTCTCTGTGCAGCGAGGCCACCACCGCACCAGAGGAGCTCCCGGAATGCGCCTTCGAATCGGTTCCACCATCGCCGTCGTCGCCGCCGTCATCGGCCTCGCGGGCAGCGTCGCCGGCCCGATCTACTCGGCGTTCGGCGTCTAGCGGATCGTCAGCAACTCCACAGCAGGGTCCCCTTCCGTGGCCGGGCGCGATCAGCGCCCGGCCACGGTGCTGGGAAAAGCGCGACGGATAGGGTGGTCTCATCATGACGCTCACCGACCGCCTGCCCGGCACCGCCGAACCCGACGCCGTCTTCGACGCCTTCCAGAGCTGGGTGAGCGAGCAGGGACTGACGCTCTACCCGCACCAGGAGGAGGCGCTCATCGAGATCGCCACCGGGGCGAACGTCATCCTCAACACCCCCACCGGCTCGGGCAAGAGCCTGGTCGCCACCGGCGCGCACTTCGCCGCCCTGGCCGACAAGCGCACCACCTTCTACACCGCGCCGATCAAGGCGCTGGTCAGCGAGAAGTTCTTCGCCCTGTGCGCGGTCTTCGGCGCGCACAACGTCGGCATGCTCACCGGTGACGCCAGCGTCAACGCGGACGCCCCGATCATCTGCTGCACCGCGGAGATCCTGGCCAACCTGGCCCTGCGCGAGGGCGCCGACGCCGACGTCGGCCAGGTCGTGATGGACGAGTTCCACTTCTACGCCGAGCCCGACCGGGGCTGGGCCTGGCAGGTGCCGCTGATCGAGCTGCCGCAGGCCCAGTTCATCCTGATGTCGGCGACCCTGGGCGACACCACCCGCTTCGTCGACGACCTGAGCCGGCGCACCGGGCGGCCCACGGCCGTGGTCAGCAACACCGAGCGGCCCGTCCCGCTGGTCTTCCAGTACGCGATGACCCCGCTGCACGAGACCATCGAGGAGCTGCTGACCACCCGGCAGGCCCCGGTCTACATCGTGCACTTCACCCAGGCCGCCGCCCTGGAACGCGCCCAGTCGCTGATGAGCATCAACATGTGCACCCGGGCCGAGAAGGACGCGATCGCCGCCGCCATCGGCAGCTTCCGGTTCACCGCCGGCTTCGGGCGCACCCTGAGCCGGCTGGTGCGCCACGGCATCGGCGTGCACCACGCCGGCATGCTGCCCAAGTACCGCCGGCTGGTCGAGACCCTCGCGCAGGCGGGCCTGCTCAAGGTCATCTGCGGTACGGACACCCTCGGCGTCGGCATCAACGTGCCCATCCGCACCGTGCTGTTCACCGGCCTGAGCAAGTACGACGGGGTCCGCACCCGGCTGCTCAAGGCCCGCGAGTTCCACCAGATCGCCGGCCGGGCCGGGCGGGCCGGCTACGACACTCTCGGCACGGTCATCGTGCAGGCCCCCGAGCACGTCATCGACAACGAGCGGATGCTGGCCAAGGCCGGCGACGACCCGAAGAAGCGCCGCAAGGTGGTCCGCAAGAAGCCGCCGGAGGGCACCATCGGCTGGGGACAGCCGACCTTCGACCGGCTGGTGGCCGCCGACCCCGAGCCGCTGACCTCGTCGTTCCAGGTGTCGCACGCGATGCTGCTCAACGTGCTGGTCCGCGGCGGCGACCCGTTCGCGGCGATGCGGCACCTGCTCACCGACAACCACGAGGAGCCGGCCGCGCAGCGCCGGCACATCCGCCGGGCCCTGGCCATCGCCCGGGCGCTGCTGGCCGGTGGGGTCATCGAGCGGGTCGAGACCGACGACGGCATCCGCTACCGCCTCACCGAGGACCTGCAGATCGACTTCGCGCTCAACCAGGCCCTGTCGCCGTTCGCGCTGGCCTGCCTGGAGCTGCTCGACCGGGAGTCCCCGGAGTATCCGCTGGACGTGGTCTCGGTCATCGAGGCCACCCTGGAGGACCCCCGCCAGGTGCTGTCCGCGCAGCAGTTCAAGGCCAAGGGCGAAGCCGTCAACGCGATGAAGGCCGAGGGCATCGAGTACGACCAGCGGATGGAGCTCCTCGAGGAGGTCACCTACCCCAAGCCGCTGCTGCCGCTGCTGGAGGGTGCGTACGAGACGTACCGGGGCGGGCACCCGTGGGTCGCCGACTACGAGATCAAGCCCAAGGCCGTCGTCCGCGACATGTACGAACGCGCGATGACCTTCACCGAGTACGTCTCGTTCTACGGGCTGTCCCGTTCCGAGGGTCTGGTCCTGCGGTATCTCGCGGACGCGTTCCGGGCACTGCGCCAGACCGTGCCCGAGGACGCCCGCACCGAGGAGCTCACCGACCTGATCGAGTGGCTGGGCGAGCTGGTCCGCCAGGTCGACTCCAGCCTGCTCGACGAGTGGGAGCGGCTGCGCAACCCCGGCGCCGAGATCGTCGAGGTGTCCCCGCTGGACGACAAGCCGCCGGCGGTCACCCGCAACGTGCGGGCGTTCCGGGTGCTGGTGCGCAACGCGATGTTCCGCCGGGTCGAGCTGTTCGCCCTGCGCCGGGCCGAGGACCTGGGCGAGCTGGACGCCGAGTCGGGCTGGAACACCGATCGCTGGATCGAAGCCCTGGAGGACTACTACGCCGAGTATCCGGTGGTCGGCACCGGGCCCTCGGCGCGCGGGCCGGCGCTGCTGCACATCGAGACCACGCCCACGGTGTGGAAGGTGCGGCAGGTCTTCGAGGACCCCGAGGGCGACCACGACTGGGGCATCGAGGCCGAGGTCGACCTGGCGGCCAGCGACGAGCTCGGCGCGGCGGCGATCCGGATCACGGCGGTGGGCCCGCACTGAGCGGTGACGGGTCCGCACCGGCCGCCGCTGCCGGGCGCAGCGGCAGGCACACGGTGAAGGTGGTGCCATCGCCCGGTTCGCTGGTGGCCTCGATGTAGCCGTCGTGGTCGCGCACGATCCGCTGGGCGATGGTCAGGCCCAGGCCGCTGCCGCCGGTCGCCCGCTGCCGGGCCGGATCGGCGCGCCAGAAGCGGTCGAAGACGCGCAACAGGTCCTCCGGCGTCATGCCGACCCCGGTGTCCCGCACGGTCAGGACGGCTTCGGCGCCGCGCTCACGGACGCGTACCAGGACATGGCCGCCGGTGTCGGTGTAGCGCACCGCGTTGGTCAGCAGGTTGCCCAGGACCTGGCGCAGCCGGTCCGGGTCCGCCTCGACCCACACCGGGCCGGGCACGTCCACGGTCAGCGCGATGCCGGCCTCGGCCGCGACCGCCCGGTGCACGGTCGCGCCGACCTGCACCAGGTCGGCCAGGTCGACCGGGCCCTTGGCGTAGCGCAGGTCGCCGACCTCGGCCAGGGCCAGCACCTGCAGGTCGTCCAGGATGCGCCGCTGCAGCATGGTCTCCTCGTGCAGCGAGACGAACAGCTCGCGGCTCGGCTCGACCACCCCGTCGGACAGGCCCTCGAGGTAGCCGCGCAGGTTCGACAGCGGCGTCCGCATCTCGTGCGCGACGTCGGCCACCAGCCGCCGCTGGCGTTCCTCGCTGCGCTGCACCGCCTCGGCCATGGCGTTGAAGGTCTGCGACAGCCGGGCCAGCTCACCGCGGCCGGAGGTGGGCACCCGGACGCTGAGCCGGCCGTCGGCGAGCAGCCGCGAGGCCTCGGTGAGCCGGCGTACCGGATGGCTGACCACGCGCGCGATCCAGGCGGTGCCGATCAGGGCTACCACGATCAGGCCGGCGGCGCCGAAGGCGGCGGGCCGGCCGAGCCGGCCGACGTCGGTGTCGGCGGGCGCGCCCAGATAGAGCTGCAGGGGCAGCGCGGCCGACACCCCGGCCCGGTCGTTGAAGGTGGTGGCCGCGCAGGTGTTGTCCTCCTTCGGGGACGCCGGGGCGCTGCACTGCCGGTACGTGAGCATGTCGATGTCGATGCGCCGGCGGTCGTCCAGCACCAGCTTCGACGCCCGGCTGACGCAGTCGGGGTGCTCTTTGAGCTGCTGCCCGGTCAGGTAGGGCGCCCGGTCGGTCACCAGTACGGCGTCGCTGCCGGGCTTCTTGTCGGCGATGCAGCGCACGGCGACCAGTGCCGCCCGGTACTGGGCGAGCTGGCGCAGCATGCCCGCCACCGGCGTCCGTTCCAGGTCGCCGCCCCGGGCCGGCTCGAACAGCGGGGTCGTCAGCAGCCGCCGGCCAGGGACGCCCTTGGCGAGCAGAGCGGACAGCGCCGGTGGGCTGCTGTCGCCGGCCCAGCCCTCCAGCTGCGGCCGGGGGTCGATCAGCATCGGGCCCGGGCGCACCGGGCCGGCGGCCCGGCCGGCGAGGTTGTCCGTGTCGACCAGCACCGTCTGGTCCAGGGTGATGAGCCGGATGTGCAGGCCGGTCTGCCGGGACAGCCCGGCGGCGAGCTTGTCCACACCCGGCCACCGCCCGCGCAGCAGGCCGTAGCGGGCCACCTCGTCGGCGATCTCGTAGCGGTGCCGGTCCGCGCTGGCCTGGGCCTCGTTGAAGGCCCGGGAGGTCAGGTTCAGGGTCAGCCAGGCGGTCGCCCCGATCGCCGTCACGGCCACGACCATGACCAGCAGGAAGATCCGCAGCCGGAAGCTCATTGCTCGGCCATCCGGTAACCGCGGCCGTACACGGTCTGCACGTACCGCGGCTCGGCCGGGTCGGCCTCGATCTTGCGGCGCAGGTTGACCACGTGGGCGTCGACCGTCCGCTCGGAGACGTCCTGCTCGAAGCCGAAGGTCCGGTCGATGATCTGCCCCCGGGTGAAGACCCGGCCGGGCTCGCGGGCCAGCAGCTCGACGATGCCGAACTCCTTGGCGGTCAGGTGCACCGTGGCCCCGCCGACCCGGACCTCGAAACGGCCGGCGTCCACCTCGAGATCACCGACGCGCAGCGTCGCGGACTGCCCGTCGGCCGTGCCGATGCGGCGCAGCAGGGCCCGGACCCGGGCGGTCAGCTCGCGCGGGCTGACCGGCTTGGCCAGGTAGTCGTCGGCGCCGATGTCCAGGCCCAGCAGCATGTCGTTCTCCGACGAGCGGGCGGTCACCAGCAGGATGGCGACCGGCGACGACTCGGCCCGCAGGATCCGGCACACGTCGAGCCCGTCGACCAGCGGCATCATGACGTCCAGGACCAGCAGGTCGGGCCGGCGGGCCCGGGCCTGCTCCAGCGCCGCCCGCCCGTCGCCGACGGTGAGCACGTGGTGGCCCTCACGCTCCAGGTACAGGCGGATGAGCTGGGCGTGCTTCGGGTCGTCGTCGGCTACCAGGATCCGGGCGGTCACGGACGCGATTCTCACCCAGGCGGTCAACCCCCGCGGCGATTGTCAGATTCCGGTGAGGATCCGGTCCGGTTCCGGTGCGTCCACGATTCCCGGCCACTTCCTCACAGGTCCTTCATAACCGGCTTCCTACGGTGCAGACCCGCCGTCAACCGAAGGAGTGCCACGATGTGTGGTCTGAGCGTGTTCGTGAGCAGCCGGGCGCACGCCGGTGTCCCCGACCCCGCGTCGGCCGCCGCCTTCGCCGAGGCGCTGGCCACGATGCACCACCGGGGGCCGGACGACACGCAGGTCGAGTACGGCGACGGCCTGGCCTTCGGCTTCCAGCGGCTGGCGATCGTGGACGTGGCGGACAGCCGGCAGCCGGCGCACTACCCGTTCGACGGTCCGCAGGCCGGGCGCTGGACCATGGTGTTCAACGGCGAGATCTACAACTACCGGGAGCTGCGGGCGGACCTGATCCGCGAGCACGGCGCCACGTTCGCCACCCACGGCGACACCGAGGTGCTGGCCGCGGCGGTCCAGTACTGGGGGGCGGCGGCGCTGTCGCGGCTGCGGGGGATGTTCGCGTTCGTGGCGTACGACCACTGGACCGGGACCGTGCACGCCGCCCGCGACCCGTTCGGGATCAAGCCGCTGTACCTGCTGGAGACCTCGGACGGGCTGTTCCTGGCCAGTGAGCGCAAGGCGCTGCTGCCGTTCAGCGGCGACTCCGGGGCGGCCCTGGACACCGACGCCCTGGCCCACTACCTGACCCTGCAGTACGTGCCGGACCCCATGACGCTGCACCGGCACGTGCGGCGGCTGCCGCCGGGGCACCGGATGACCTGGACCCCCGGCGGCGGCCTGCGCCTGGACCGTTATTTCCGGCCGTCGCTGCGGCCGCTGCACGTCCGGCCGGACGTGGCGATCCACGCCATCCGGGACGCGCTGCGCGACAGCGTCCGCAAGCACCTGCACGCCGAGGTGCCGGTCGGGGCGTTCCTGTCCAGCGGGGTGGACTCGTCGGCCATCGTCGCGCTGGCCGCCGAGGTCAAGCCGGACCTGCACGCGTTCACGGCCGGTTTCGCCCACGAGGGCTACTCGGAGATCGAGATCGCCCAGCACACCGCGGACCAGCTCGGGGTGCGGCTGACCCCGACGGTGGTCACCGAGGACGACGTCATCCGGGAGCTGCCGCGCATCGTGCAGCTGCTCGACGACCCGGTCGCGGACCCGTCGCTGGTGCCGCTGTACTTCCTGGCCCGTACGGCGTCCCGGCACGTCACCGTGGTGCTGTCCGGGGAGGGCTCCGACGAGCTGTTCGGCGGCTACACGATCTACCGCGAGCCGATGTCGCTGGCCGGCATCGAGCGCCTGCCGGCCGGCATGAAGCGAGGTCTGCGCAGCCTGTCGAAGGTCATCCCGGAGGGCGTGAAGGGCCACAGCTTCCTGGAGCGCGGCACCACGCCGATCGAGGAGCGCTATTACGGCAACGCCCGGATCTTCTCCCCCGCGGAGAAGGCGGAGCTGATGCGCTTCACCGCCGACCCGCACACGGTGGTCACGAGCAAGCTGTACGCCGAGACCGCCGACGTCGACGACGTCGCCTCGATGCAGTACGTGGACCTGCACACCTGGCTACCCGGCGACATCCTGACCAAGGCCGACCGGATGTCGATGGCGCACTCGCTGGAGCTGCGCGTGCCGTTCCTGGACCAGGCGGTGTACGCGGCCGCGGCGGGACTCCCCACCGAGCTCAAGCTTCCGGCCGGCAGCCGCACGACCAAGTACGCGCTGCGCGAGGCCATGCGCGGCATCGTGCCGGAGTCGGTGCGCGACCGCCGCAAGCTGGGCTTCCCCACCCCGACCCGGCTGTGGCTCAAGGGTGGCATCGGCGACTGGATCGGCGAGCTGATGACCGGTTCGCAGACCGGGCACCTGCTCGACCTCGGCTACGCCCAGCGGCTGCTGGCCGAGCACCGGGCCGGCGTGGCCGACAACTCCCGCAAGGTCTGGACGGTGGCGATGTTCTGCCTGTGGCACGCGATCACGGTGGAACGGTCGGTGAACCCGGCGCCGCCGATGTCCCGGCCGGCGGCGACCGCGGCCGCGTGAGCTCAGCAACGCGCCGCCCCGTCCGAAGGTCAGGTGTGGGACGGCTGGGGTGGATGCTCGCGGCGGCGCTCGCGCTCGGTC